>NZ_JAOTNX010000009.1:0-330659 GCF_036346475.1 Pseudomonas sp. AM8 | reverse complement strand
CGAAGAGGCGCCTCGGGAGGGTCTTCAATGCTAAAGTCCGGCCTTTCTATGCAATGACCCTGCGCATGGCTATCATGCGTGCCTCATTGTGAGGCGATACTTGCATGCTGACGTTGTTAGAACTTCTAAAAGATGGCCGATTCCATTCCGGAGAAGCACTTGGCGCAGCCCTGGGCGTTAGTCGCAGTGCAGTCTGGAAGCAGCTCCAGCATCTTGAGGCCGAATTGAATCTGCCGGTCCACAAGGTTCGTGGGAGGGGATATCAATTAGCTTCGCCGCTGGTTTTCTTGAGTTCCGAGCAGATTGCACTGCATACGTCTTCCCTCGCGTGGCCTATCCATATCTACGACTCCATCGACTCGACAAATGCCGAGGCTCTGCGCCTTGTTGAGGTTGAGCGTGCGACGCCGTACCTGGTGCTTGCGGAGCAGCAAACGGCGGGAAGAGGGCGACGTGGTCGAAAGTGGGTCAGCCCATTCGCTCAGAATGTGTATTACAGCCTCTTATTGCGTATCGAGAATGGTCCGCGACAGCTGGAAGGCCTGAGCCTTGTGGTTGGCTTGGCGGTAATGCAGGCGCTGCGTGAGTCTGGAGTGCGGGGGGCGGCTCTGAAGTGGCCAAACGACGTCCTGGTGGGGCAGAAGAAGATTGCCGGGATTTTACTGGAGCTCGTAGGGGATCCTGCGGATATTTGCCACGTTGTCCTCGGCATCGGTATTAACGTGAATATGCAGAAGGCTGAAGAGGTTGATCAGCAATGGACGTCAGTGCAGTTGGAGACGGGGTCTCCAGTTGATCGTAACTCTCTGGTGGCACGCCTGTGCTTGCAGCTGCAAAGCTACTTGGATCGACACAGGGCGCAAGGTTTTTCATCGCTTCGGGATGAGTGGGAAAAAGGTCATGCCTGGCAGGGAAAGGCAGTGTCACTCATAGCGGGTGCCAACCGTGTCGATGGGGTGGTGCTGGGTATCGACGGTCAGGGGGCATTACGTTTAAGTGTCGGTGGTGTTGAGAAAACATACAGTGGTGGTGAGTTAAGCCTGAGGTTGCGTGATGATTCTTGAACTCGACTGTGGGAATAGCTTCATCAAGTGGCGCGTACTTGATTCGGATCGGGCGACGGCATCTGCAGAAGGTGTCGCTAGTTCGGATGTTGCATTGATTGAAAGCCTGTCAGTGCTGCCTGGTGTGTTATTGACACATTGCCGGTTGGTGAGTGTTCGTGCTCTGGACGAAACAAAAAATCTGGTTGAGGCGCTGGTGGAGGCCTTTGGCGTTGCGGTTTCCTGCGCTGTTTCTGCGCGAGAAATGGCTGGGGTGCGCAACGGTTACGAAGATTTCGAGCGTCTTGGCCTTGATCGCTGGTTAGCAATGCTGGGCGGCTTCAAATTGGCGTCGGGCGCATGCCTGGTGCTTGATTTCGGTACGGCTGCTACTGCAGATTTTGTTGCTGGCGATGGTGAGCATTTAGGTGGTTTCATCTGTCCTGGTATGCCCCTCATGCGTAATCAGCTGCGCACGCATACGCGCAAGATACGTTACGACGATGCAGCTGCTGAAAGAGCCTTGGAGCGTCTATCGCCAGGGCATACGACCGTAGAGGCTGTAGAGCGTGGCTGTACGTTGATGCTCAGAGGGTTTGTGCTGACCCAGCTTGAGCTGGCCCGAAGTTATTGGGGTGATAACTTCACTGTATTCCTGACGGGTGGCGATGCTGATTTGGTGAGGGATGCCGTGCCTCAGGCTCGACTCGTTCCTGATTTGATTTTCGTAGGTCTGGCAATGGCGTGCCCTTTATCTTGAGGTGTTTATGCGTTGGCTGTTTTTGCTTTTATTGATCCTGAACGCCTTCTACTACATATGGCATCAGCAAGAGGCGCCGTTGCGTGCTAAAGACGTGACCCCTCTGAGCCTCTATCGGAATACGCAGCAGGATATTCGCCTGCTGAGCGAGTCTTCCGACGCTGTGGTGCGCAAGGATCGGGCTAAGGCATCTGATGCGCAAAATACTTGCTTATACATTGGTGGCTTTGCCGACCAGCGACAGGCGCAATTCCTTGAGCAGCGCCTCACTAGCCTGGATATAAAGGTTAAGGTACAGCTGCTGAGTGCTCCTGATGCGCAAGGTTACTGGCTTCGAGTTGCCCCGGAAAGCCGACGCCTGGCTGACGACCTACCCTTTGAAAACCTTGCTAAGGAATTCAATGAGTTAAAACATAAAATAATGCTGTGCGAAGGCATTGCAACTCTCGAATAGTTTGCATAGAATGGCGCCCGCTTCGCAGTGAAGACCTTTAAGGTCTAAGGTGCGAAGCGAAGGTCAATGCAGCTAACCTCATATTTTTAATGAGAAAATGCTTGACAGAAGGCCGGCGTGATGTAGAATGCCGGCTCGCTTAGGAGGGGTTCCCGAGCGGCCAAAGGGATCAGACTGTAAATCTGACGTCTGCGACTTCGAAGGTTCGAATCCTTCCCCCTCCACCATTTTAGCGTGAGCTGCAAGCTCCGCGGGTATAGTTTAGTGGTAGAACCTCAGCCTTCCAAGCTGATGATGCGGGTTCGATTCCCGCTACCCGCTCCAAGTTTGCAGGTTGTGCATTGTGTTTCGCTCTTGTAGCTCAGTTGGTAGAGCACACCCTTGGTAAGGGTGAGGTCAGCGGTTCAAATCCGCTCAAGAGCTCCATATAACAAGGCAGATATGAAAATATCTGCCTTTGTTTTAACGACTGGCTCGGCTTGATGGTGTTTAGATTGCTTGTTGTTGAGTGATTTCAAGTCTTTGGGGGTTGGTTGTTGTAAAGTCTTTTTCGGGTCTGCATAATGGTCGGCCTGATTTTGTTTTAGGTCAGTAGCTCAATTGGCAGAGCGACGGTCTCCAAAACCGTAGGTTGGGGGTTCGATTCCCTCCTGACCTGCCAGATTCGCATGGTGTGTCTGGCTTTCTTTTCACAGGATCTTCATAGATGACTCCTAAGGCTGAAGCTCAAAGCTCTCGTTTCGATCTCGTCAAGTGGCTCGCTGTGGTCGCTTTGGTGGTCGTGGGCGTTGTTGGCAACCAGTACTATTCTGCTTCGCCGATCCTGTACCGCGTTCTCGTTTTGCTCGCCCTTGCTGCTGTAGCTGCCTTTGTAGGCCTGCAGACTGCCAAAGGCAAGTCTTTCGCGGTCCTGGTGAAGGAAGCTCGCACCGAAATTCGTAAAGTCGTTTGGCCAACTCGCCAAGAAACCACGCAGACCACGTTGATTGTTGTGGCTGTTGTTCTGGTTATGGCGTTGCTGTTGTGGGGTCTTGATTCCCTGCTCGGCTGGCTTGTTTCCTTGATTGTTGGCTAAGGGTGTCCCGTGGCTAAGCGTTGGTACGTTGT
Source organism: Pseudomonas sp. AM8 (assembly GCF_036346475.1). NCBI lineage: Bacteria > Pseudomonadati > Pseudomonadota > Gammaproteobacteria > Pseudomonadales > Pseudomonadaceae > Pseudomonas > Pseudomonas sp. AM8. The sequence continues at coordinate 327,295 of NZ_JAOTNX010000009.1, read as the reverse complement.
GCATGCTTACTCGGGTTACGAGAAGCATGTTATGCGCTCTTTGCTGGAGCGCGTAAAGCTGGCAGGCATGGAAGATGGCTTCGGCGAAATTCTGGTTCCCACTGAAGAAGTGGTTGAAATGCGGAATGGTCAGAAGCGCAAGAGTGAGCGCAAGTTCTTTCCTGGCTACGTGCTGGTGCAGATGGACATGAATGAGGGTACTTGGCACTTGGTCAAGGACACTCCTCGTGTTATGGGCTTCATCGGCGGTACTGCTGATAAGCCTGCTCCGATCACTGACAAAGAGGCAGAAGCAATTCTGCGTCGTGTCGCCGACGGTAGCGACAAGCCCAAGCCGAAGACGTTGTTCGAGCCGGGTGAGGTTGTTCGTGTCACGGATGGTCCGTTTGCTGATTTCAACGGGACTGTCGAAGAGGTTAACTACGAAAAGAGCCGGATCCAGGTCGCGGTGCTCATTTTCGGTCGCTCTACTCCGGTAGAGTTGGAATTCAGCCAGGTCGAGAAGGTCTAGCTGAGTAAGCATCCCAACCCCGCAGCCTTAGGCTGTGGGGTTTTGTCGTCACTGGGATAAACGCGCAAGTAACCGGGGAGCCTTTCGAGGCGCTTGAACCCGTAATTGGAGTGCCTCATGGCCAAGAAGATTACCGCTTACATCAAGCTGCAAGTGAAGGCCGCTCAGGCCAACCCAAGCCCACCTGTTGGTCCAGCCCTGGGTCAGCATGGCGTGAACATCATGGAATTCTGCAAGGCTTTCAACGCCCGTACTCAGGGTCTTGAGCCAGGTCTGCCGACTCCAGTGATCATCACTGTATACAGCGACCGTAGCTTCACTTTCGAAACCAAGTCGACCCCGGCTTCGGTTTTGCTGAAGAAGGCTGCTGGTCTGACTAGCGGTTCCGCTCGTCCTAACACCGTTAAGGTTGGCACCGTAACTCGTGCTCAGCTGGAAGAAATCGCGAAAACCAAAAACGCGGATCTGACTGCAGCTGATATGGATGCAGCCGTGCGTACCATCGCCGGTTCTGCTCGTAGCATGGGCCTTAACGTGGAGGGTGTGTAATGGCTAAGCTGACCAAGCGCCAAAAGGCTATCGCCGGCAAAATCGAAGCGGGCAAGTCCTACAATTTTGTAGACGCTGCTGCTCTGCTGACCGAGCTGTCGACTGTCAAGTTCAGCGAGTCCGTTGACGTTGCTGTAAACCTGGGTGTAGACCCACGTAAATCTGACCAGGTCGTTCGTAGCGCTACTGTGCTGCCACACGGTACTGGTAAGACTGTTCGTGTAGCTGTCTTTACTCAAGGCCCTGCAGCTGAAGCTGCTCTGGCCGCCGGCGCTGACCGCGTTGGTATGGACGACCTGGCTGCCGAAATGAAAGGCGGCGACCTGAACTACGACGTAGTTATTGCTTCCCCGGACGCAATGCGTGTTGTGGGTCAATTGGGTCAGATCCTGGGTCCACGTGGCCTGATGCCTAACCCTAAGGTCGGCACCGTAACGCCAGACGTAGCTACCGCGGTTAAAAACGCCAAGGCTGGTCAGGTTCGTTATCGTACCGATAAAAACGGCATCATTCACACCTCCGTTGGCAAGGTCGGCTTCGACGCCGTCAAGCTGAAGGAAAACGTTGAAGCCCTGATCGCCGATCTGAAGCGTATCAAGCCAGCTTCCTCGAAAGGTATCTACGTCAAGCGCGTTACCCTGAGCACCACCATGGGCCCAGGTCTGGTCATCGACCAAGGCTCGCTGGACGTATAAGACACAAATTGGCGTAAGTGATTGCGCCAATTGAAAGATTGGGGTCCCTGCCTGGCGGGGGCTATCCAAGACCGTAGGCGACGCAAGTCTTAAACCAACAAGCCTACGCAGATGGTGCTCCCGGTTCCTTACCGAATCAGACACCAAAACGACATCCGGCTCCGGCCAGATGAAACGGTAACAAGCAGGAGTTAAACCCGTGGCAATTAATCTCGAAGACAAGAAGGCCATCGTCGCTGAAGTCAACGAGGCTGCCAAAGCTGCTCTGTCCGCTGTCGTGGCTGATGCCCGTGGTGTGACAGTAGGCGCTATGACCGGACTCCGTAAAGAGGCTCGTGAAGCTGGCGTGTACGTACGTGTTGTACGTAACACTCTGCTCAAGCGCGCTGTTGCTGACACTGAATACAGTGTCCTCAATGACGTGTTCACCGGCCCGACTCTGATTGCGTTCTCCAAGGATCATCCAGGCGCTGCTGCCCGTTTGTTCAAAGAGTTCGCTAAGAGTCAGGATAAGTTCGAGATCAAGGCAGCTGCGTTCGAGGGCAAGTTCCTCGCAGCTAACCAAATCGACGTACTGGCAACACTGCCGACCCGTAACGAAGCCATTTCGCAGCTGATGAGCGTGATTCAAGGCGCTACCAGCAAGCTGGCTCGTACTCTGGCTGCAGTTCGCGAGCAAAAAGAAGCTGCCGCAGCCTAAGGCTGAGCAACTTCTCTCGCGTATTTTTGTTTATTTCGATGGCCGCGTAGGCCGTCCCCCAATTCAGGAAATACAGCAATGTCTATCTCCCAAGACGATATCCTCAACGCCGTAGCTGAAATGTCGGTTCTGCAGGTTGTTGAGCTGATCAAAGCTTTCGAAGAAAAATTCGGCGTTTCCGCTGCCGCTGCTTCCGCTGGCCCAGCTGCTGCTGCTGCCGTTGTTGAAGAGCAAACCGAATTCAACGTCATGCTGCTGGAAGCTGGCGAGAAGAAAGTTAACGTCATCAAGGCAGTACGTGAACTGACCGGCCTGGGCCTGAAAGAAGCCAAGGCTGTAGTTGACGGCGCTCCTGCTATGGTTCTGGAAGCAGTGACCAAAGACGCAGGCGACAAAGCTAAAGCAACTCTGGAAGAAGCAGGCGCTAAAGTCGAGCTGAAGTAAGCATCGACCTTGCGTCTCCAGCCCAAGCGTTAAGCTGAAGGCTGATGGCTGGTGGCTCTTGCCACCGGCCTTTTTCCGTTCTTGGCTGTCGACTCGGTCGCCGCCATTAACGTGCTGTAGCCACCCGATGCGGTGGTGCAAACCATGGGGTTTGCAAGATTTTCTGGCTGCTCCCGTCGGGAGGGCCAAACAAGCAGGTGACCAAGCTGGGGAACGCTGATGGCTTACTCATATACTGAGAAAAAACGTATCCGCAAGGACTTTAGCAAGTTGCCGGACGTCATGGATGTCCCGTACCTTCTGGCTATCCAGCTGGATTCGTATCGTGAATTCTTGCAGGCGGGAGCGACCAAAGATCAGTTCCGCGACGTGGGCCTGCATGCGGCCTTCAAATCCGTTTTCCCGATCATCAGCTACTCCGGCAATGCTGCGCTGGAGTACGTCGGTTATCGCCTGGGCGAACCGGCATTTGATGTCAAAGAATGCGTGTTGCGCGGTGTTACGTACGCCGTACCTTTGCGGGTAAAAGTCCGTCTGATCATTTTCGACAAAGAGTCGTCGAACAAAGCGATCAAGGACATCAAAGAGCAAGAAGTCTACATGGGCGAAATCCCATTGATGACTGAGAACGGTACCTTCGTTATCAATGGTACCGAGCGTGTTATCGTTTCCCAGCTGCACCGTTCCCCGGGCGTGTTCTTCGATCACGACCGCGGCAAGACGCACAGCTCCGGCAAGCTCCTGTACTCCGCGCGGATCATTCCGTACCGCGGTTCGTGGTTGGACTTCGAGTTCGATCCGAAAGACTGCGTGTTCGTGCGTATCGACCGTCGTCGCAAGCTGCCGGCCTCGGTACTGCTGCGCGCGCTCGGTTACACCACTGAGCAAGTCCTGGATGCGTTCTACACCACCAACGTATTCAGCCTGAAGGATGAAACCCTCAAGCTGGAGCTGATCGCTTCGCGTCTGCGTGGTGAAATTGCTGTCCTGGACATTCAGGATGAAAAGGGCAAAGTCATCGTTGAGGCTGGCCGTCGTATCACTGCGCGGCACATCAACCAGATCGAAAAAGCGGGTATCAAAGAGCTGGAAGTTCCCCTGGACTATGTCCTGGGCCGTACTACCGCGAAGGTCATCGTTCACCCGGCTACAGGCGAAATCCTGGCTGAGTGCAACACCGAGCTGAACACCGAGATCCTGGCCAAAATTGCCAAGGCGCAGGTTGTTCGCATCGAGACCCTGTACACCAACGATATCGACTGTGGTCCGTTCGTCTCCGACACCCTGAAGATCGACTCCACCAGCAACCAATTGGAAGCGCTGGTAGAAATCTATCGCATGATGCGTCCTGGCGAGCCACCAACCAAAGACGCCGCAGAAACCCTGTTCAACAACCTGTTCTTCAGCCCTGAGCGCTACGACCTGTCTGCGGTCGGCCGGATGAAGTTCAACCGTCGTATCGGTCGCACCGAGATCGAAGGTTCGGGTGTGCTGTGCAAGGAAGACATCGTTGCGGTCTTGAAGACTCTGGTCGACATCCGTAACGGCAAAGGCATCGTCGATGACATCGACCACCTGGGTAACCGTCGTGTTCGCTGCGTAGGCGAAATGGCCGAGAACCAGTTCCGCGTTGGCCTGGTGCGTGTTGAGCGTGCGGTCAAAGAGCGTCTGTCGATGGCTGAAAGCGAAGGCCTGATGCCGCAAGACCTGATCAACGCCAAGCCAGTGGCTGCGGCGGTGAAAGAGTTCTTCGGTTCCAGCCAGCTCTCGCAGTTCATGGACCAGAACAACCCGCTTTCCGAGATCACCCACAAGCGCCGTGTTTCCGCACTGGGCCCGGGCGGTCTGACCCGTGAGCGTGCTGGCTTTGAAGTGCGTGACGTACACCCGACTCACTACGGTCGTGTATGCCCAATCGAAACGCCGGAAGGCCCGAACATCGGTCTGATCAACTCCCTGGCCGCCTATGCGCGCACCAACCAGTACGGCTTCCTTGAGAGCCCGTACCGTGTGGTGAAAGACGCCCTGGTCACCGACGAGATCGTGTTCCTGTCCGCCATCGAAGAAGCTGATCACGTGATCGCTCAGGCTTCGGCCACGATGAACGACAAGAAGGTCCTGATCGACGAGCTGGTGGCTGTTCGTCACCTGAACGAGTTCACCGTCAAGGCGCCGGAAGACGTCACCTTGATGGACGTATCGCCGAAGCAGGTAGTTTCGGTCGCAGCGTCGCTGATCCCGTTCCTGGAACACGATGACGCCAACCGTGCGTTGATGGGTTCCAACATGCAGCGTCAAGCTGTACCGACCCTGCGTGCCGACAAGCCGCTGGTAGGTACCGGCATGGAGCGTAACGTAGCCCGTGACTCCGGCGTTTGTGTCGTGGCTCGTCGTGGCGGCGTGATCGATTCCGTTGATGCCAGCCGTATCGTGGTTCGTGTTGCTGATGACGAAGTTGAAACGGGTGAAGCCGGTGTCGACATCTACAACCTGACCAAATACACCCGCTCGAACCAGAACACTTGCATCAACCAGCGTCCGCTGGTGCGCAAGGGTGATCGCGTTCAGCGTAGCGACATCATGGCTGACGGTCCGTCCACCGATATGGGTGAATTGGCTCTGGGTCAGAACATGCGCATCGCGTTCATGGCATGGAACGGCTTCAACTTCGAAGACTCCATCTGCCTGTCCGAGCGTGTGGTTCAAGAAGATCGCTTCACCACGATCCACATTCAGGAACTGACCTGTGTGGCGCGTGACACCAAGCTTGGGCCAGAGGAAATCACTGCAGACATCCCGAACGTGGGTGAAGCTGCACTGAACAAGCTGGACGAAGCCGGTATCGTTTACGTAGGTGCTGAAGTGGGTGCGGGCGACATCCTGGTTGGTAAGGTCACTCCGAAAGGCGAGACCCAACTGACTCCGGAAGAGAAGCTGCTGCGTGCCATCTTCGGTGAAAAAGCCAGCGACGTTAAAGACACCTCCCTGCGTGTACCTACCGGTACCAAGGGTACTGTCATCGACGTGCAGGTCTTCACCCGTGACGGCGTCGAGCGTGATGCTCGTGCACTGTCCATCGAGAAGACCCAGCTCGACGAGATCCGCAAGGACCTCAACGAAGAGTTCCGTATCGTTGAAGGCGCGACCTTCGAACGTCTGCGTTCCGCCCTGGTAGGCCACAAGGCTGAAGGCGGCGCAGGTCTGAAGAAAGGTCAGGACATCACCGACGAAATCCTCGACGGTCTTGAGCACGGCCAGTGGTTCAAACTGCGCATGGCTGAAGATGCTCTTAACGAGCAGCTCGAGAAGGCCCAGGCCTATATCGTTGATCGTCGCCGTCTGCTGGACGACAAGTTCGAAGACAAGAAGCGCAAACTGCAGCAGGGCGATGACCTGGCTCCAGGCGTGCTGAAAATCGTCAAGGTTTACCTGGCAATCCGTCGCCGCATCCAGCCGGGCGACAAGATGGCCGGTCGTCACGGTAACAAAGGTGTGGTCTCCGTGATCATGCCGGTTGAAGACATGCCGCACGATGCCAATGGCACCCCGGTCGACGTCGTCCTCAACCCGTTGGGCGTACCTTCGCGTATGAACGTTGGTCAGATCCTTGAAACCCACCTGGGCTTAGCGGCTAAAGGTCTGGGCGAGAAGATCAATCGTATGATCGAAGAGCAGCGCAAGGTTGCTGACCTGCGTAAGTTCCTGCACGAGATCTACAACGAGATCGGCGGTCGCAAGGAAGAGCTGGATACATTCTCCGACCAGGAAATCCTGGATCTGGCGAAGAACCTGCGCGGTGGCGTTCCAATGGCTACCCCGGTGTTCGACGGTGCCAAGGAAAGCGAAATCAAGGCCATGCTGAAACTGGCAGACCTGCCAGAAAGCGGCCAGATGCAGCTGTTCGACGGCCGTACCGGCAACAAGTTCGAGCGCCCGGTTACTGTTGGCTACATGTACATGCTGAAGCTGAACCACTTGGTAGACGACAAGATGCACGCTCGTTCTACCGGTTCGTACAGCCTGGTTACCCAGCAGCCGCTGGGTGGTAAGGCTCAGTTCGGTGGTCAGCGTTTCGGGGAGATGGAGGTCTGGGCACTGGAAGCATACGGTGCCGCTTACACTCTGCAAGAAATGCTCACAGTGAAGTCGGACGATGTGAACGGTCGTACCAAGATGTACAAAAACATCGTGGATGGCGATCACCGTATGGAGCCGGGCATGCCCGAGTCCTTCAACGTGTTGATCAAAGAAATTCGTTCCCTCGGCATCGATATCGATCTGGAAACCGAATAACACGTGACGCGAATCGAGAGCGGGGCTGTTTAGCCCGCTCTCTGCTCCGCCAGGAGGAAAGGCCTTGAAAGACCTACTGAATTTGCTGAAAAACCAGGGTCAAGTCGAAGAGTTCGACGCCATCCGTATTGGATTGGCCTCGCCTGAGATGATCCGTTCGTGGTCGTTCGGTGAAGTTAAAAAGCCGGAAACCATCAACTACCGTACGTTCAAACCTGAGCGTGACGGCCTGTTCTGCGCCAAGATCTTTGGCCCGGTAAAGGATTACGAGTGCCTGTGCGGTAAGTACAAGCGCTTGAAGCACCGTGGTGTGATCTGCGAGAAGTGTGGCGTTGAAGTTGCACTGGCCAAGGTTCGTCGTGAGCGCATGGCGCACATCGAGCTGGCTTCGCCGGTTGCCCACATCTGGTTCCTGAAATCGCTGCCGTCCCGTATCGGCTTGCTGATGGACATGACCCTGCGTGATATCGAACGCGTTCTCTACTTCGAGAGCTATGTCGTTATCGATCCAGGCATGACTACCCTTGAAAAAGGTCAGCTGCTGAACGACGAGCAGTACTTCGAGGCGTTGGAAGAGTTCGGTGATGATTTCGATGCCCGCATGGGTGCCGAAGCTGTCCGCGAACTGCTGCACGCTATCGACCTGGAGCACGAGATTGGTCGTCTGCGCGAAGAGATTCCGCAAACCAACTCCGAAACCAAGATCAAGAAGCTGTCCAAGCGTCTGAAGTTGATGGAAGCCTTCCAGGGTTCCGGCAACCTGCCAGAGTGGATGGTGCTGACCGTTCTGCCGGTTCTGCCGCCGGATCTGCGTCCGCTGGTGCCGTTGGATGGTGGTCGTTTCGCGACTTCCGACCTCAACGACCTGTACCGCCGTGTGATCAACCGTAACAACCGCTTGAAGCGCCTGCTCGATCTGTCCGCTCCGGACATCATCGTGCGCAACGAAAAGCGTATGTTGCAGGAAGCTGTCGATGCCCTGCTCGACAACGGTCGTCGTGGCCGCGCTATCACCGGTTCCAACAAGCGTCCTCTGAAATCCTTGGCTGACATGATCAAGGGTAAGCAAGGTCGTTTCCGTCAGAACTTGCTCGGTAAGCGTGTTGACTACTCTGGTCGTTCGGTAATTACCGTAGGCCCGACCCTGCGTCTGCACCAGTGCGGTCTGCCTAAGAAGATGGCACTTGAGCTGTTCAAGCCATTCATCTTCGGCAAGCTGGAAATGCGCGGTCTCGCGACCACCATCAAAGCGGCCAAGAAAATGGTCGAGCGCGAGCTGCCAGAGGTTTGGGACGTTCTCGCTGAAGTGATTCGCGAACACCCGGTTCTCCTCAACCGTGCACCGACCCTTCACCGTCTGGGTATCCAGGCGTTTGAACCGGTACTTATCGAAGGTAAGGCTATCCAGCTGCACCCTCTGGTCTGTGCTGCGTACAACGCCGACTTCGACGGCGACCAAATGGCCGTGCACGTACCGCTGACACTGGAAGCCCAGTTGGAAGCGCGTGCGTTGATGATGTCGACCAACAACATTCTGTCGCCAGCCAACGGTGAGCCAATCATCGTTCCGTCGCAGGACGTTGTATTGGGTCTGTACTACATGACCCGTGAGGCGATCAACGCCAAAGGCGAAGGTCGTGTGTTCGCTGACCTGCAGGAAGTTGACCGGGTGTTCCGTGCCGGCGAAGCCGCACTGCACGCCAAGGTCAAAGTGCGCATCAACGAAACTGTCAACGACCGTGATGGCGGCAGCGTGAGCGGCACCCGTATTGTCGACACCACCGTTGGCCGTGCGCTGTTGTACCAGGTTGTGCCAAAAGGCCTGTCGTACGACGTCGTCAACCTGCCGATGAAGAAAAAGGCGATCTCCAAGCTGATCAACCAATGCTATCGCGTGGTTGGTCTGAAAGAGACCGTGATCTTCGCTGACCAGTTGATGTACACCGGTTTTGCCTATTCGACCATTTCCGGCGTTTCCATCGGTGTTAACGACTTCGTTATTCCTGATGAAAAAGCCCGCATCATCAGTGCTGCTACTGATGAAGTGAAAGAGATCGAAAGCCAGTACGCCTCGGGCCTGGTAACACAGGGCGAGAAGTACAACAAAGTGATCGACCTTTGGTCCAAGGCCAACGACGAAGTGTCCAAGGCGATGATGGCCAACCTCTCGAAAGAGAAGGTCATCGACCGTCACGGCGACGAAGTTGACCAAGAGTCCTTCAACTCGATGTACATGATGGCCGACTCGGGCGCACGGGGTTCTGCTGCGCAGATCCGTCAGCTCGCCGGTATGCGTGGCCTGATGGCCAAGCCGGACGGCTCCATCATCGAAACGCCGATTACTGCGAACTTCCGTGAAGGTTTGAGCGTACTCCAGTACTTCATCTCTACTCACGGTGCTCGGAAAGGTCTGGCGGATACCGCGTTGAAAACCGCTAACTCCGGTTACCTGACGCGTCGTCTGGTAGACGTTGCGCAAGATCTGGTTGTCACCGAGATCGACTGCGGCACCGAGCACGGCCTGCTGATGACTCCGCACATTGAAGGCGGTGACGTTGTAGAGCCGCTGGGTGAGCGCGTACTGGGTCGTGTTATTGCCCGTGACGTATTCAAGCCAGGTACCGAGGAAGTTATCGTTCCTGCCGGCACTCTGGTTGACGAGAAGTGGGTCGAGTTCATCGAACTCAACAGCATCGACGAAGTAATCGTTCGCTCGCCGATCAGCTGCGAAACCCGCTACGGCATTTGCGCCAAGTGCTACGGCCGTGACTTGGCTCGTGGTCACCAGGTGAACATCGGTGAAGCGGTCGGCGTTATTGCTGCCCAGTCCATCGGTGAGCCGGGTACCCAGCTGACCATGCGTACGTTCCACATTGGTGGTGCGGCAAGCCGGACCTCCGCAGCCGACAGCGTTCAGGTGAAGAATGGCGGTACTGTCCGCCTGCACAACCTGAAGCACGTTGAGCGAGTGGATGGTCACCTGGTTGCTGTGTCGCGTTCCGGTGAGCTGGCAATCGCTGATGACTACGGTCGTGAGCGTGAGCGCTACAAGCTGCCGTACGGTGCTGTGATTTCGGTTAAAGAGGGTGACAAGGTCGACGCTGGCGCAATCGTGGCCAAGTGGGATCCGCACACTCACCCAATCGTTACCGAAATGAAAGGTACCGTGACCTACGTGGGCATGGAAGAAGGCATCACGATCAAGCGTCAGACTGACGAATTGACCGGTATGACCAACATTGAAGTACTCGACGCGAAAGATCGTCCAGCTGCCGGTAAGGACATCCGTCCTGCCGTGAAAATGGTCGATGACAACGGCAAGGATCTGTTGCTGCCAGGCACTGACGTAATCGCTCAGTACTTCCTGCCAGCCAACGCCCTGGTCGGTGTAGCGGATGGTGCGAAGATCGCGATCGGTGATGTTATCGCGCGTATCCCGCAAGAAACTTCGAAGACCCGTGACATCACCGGTGGTTTGCCGCGTGTTGCCGACTTGTTCGAAGCTCGTCGTCCGAAAGAAGCGTCGATTCTGGCTGAAGTCAGTGGCACTATCGCGTTCGGTAAAGAAACCAAGGGCAAGCGCCGTCTGGTTATTACCCCGAACGACGGTACCGATCCGTACGAAGAGCTGATTCCAAAGTGGCGTCACCTGAACGTGTTCGAAGGCGAACAGGTAAACCGCGGCGAAGTGATCTCCGACGGCCCGAGCGATCCACACGACATCCTGCGTCTGCTGGGTGTGAGTGCGCTGGCCAAGTACATCGTTAACGAGATCCAGGACGTTTACCGCCTGCAAGGCGTGAAGATCAACGATAAGCACATCGAGACCATCCTGCGTCAGATGCTGCGTAAAGTTGAGATCGCTGAATCCGGCGATTCCAGTTTCATCAAGGGCGACCAGATGGAACTGACTCACGTGCTGGTGGAAAACGAGCGTCTGGCTGGCGACGAGAAATTCGTTTCCAAGTTCACTCGCGTACTGCTGGGTATCACCAAGGCGTCGTTGTCCACTGAGTCGTTCATCTCGGCGGCCTCCTTCCAGGAGACCACTCGCGTACTGACCGAAGCAGCGGTAACCGGCAAGCGCGATTACCTGCGCGGCCTGAAAGAGAACGTGGTCGTGGGTCGTCTGATCCCGGCTGGTACCGGTTTGGCCTATCACAGCGAGCGTAAGCGTCGCCGTGATGCTGACAAGCCGTTGCGCGTAAGCGCCAGTGAAGTGGAAGCCGCACTGACCGAAGCGCTGAACTCAAGCGGTAACTGAGTTCTGCGGTAAATAAGTCTGGGCCCTGGCAGCCCCCATTCGTCGGATCAAGGCAAATTTGCCCGGCTTCGACGGGAGGGGAGGTCGGGGCCTTGCCTTGACTGGGGGCAAGATCCTCTTTAGACTCTTGTACCCCTAAATTTGGCGGGAATTCGTTCCTGCCATTTTGCTTTTCTTGCAAGACAATAGCGTCGCAAGACAACAGTGGAGCTAGTAGATGGCAACTATCAACCAGCTGGTACGTCAGCCGCGTAAGCGTATCGTCGAGAAATCCGACGTGCCTGCGCTGCAGAACTGCCCGCAACGTCGTGGCGTATGCACCCGTGTGTATACCACCACGCCGAAAAAACCTAACTCGGCACTGCGTAAAGTATGCCGTGTGCGCCTGACCAACGGTTTCGAGGTTTCCTCGTACATCGGCGGTGAAGGCCACAACCTGCAAGAGCACAGCGTGGTACTGATCCGCGGCGGTCGTGTAAGAGACTTGCCAGGTGTTCGTTATCACACCGTACGCGGCTCCTTGGATACTTCCGGCGTTAAAGGTCGTAACCAGGGTCGTTCGAAGTACGGTACCAAGAAGCCTAAGTAGTAGCGGCTTTTTGTAAAACTGAATCATCTTATTTTCTGAGTCGATAAGAGTAAGGTCGGAGGCGTCCCGAAAGGGCACCGATTCCGAGCGAACCTGAAGACCGTTTGAGGGCTTATCCATGCCAAGAAGACGCGTAGCAGCCAAGCGCGAAGTGCTTGACGATCCAAAATACGGAAGCCAAATTCTGGCCAAGTTCATGAACCACGTGATGGAAAGCGGCAAGAAAGCCGTTGCCGAGCGTATCGTTTATGGCGCGCTGGAAAAGGTTAAAGAACGCAAGAACAGCGACCCCCTGGAAATCTTCGAGAAAGCTCTCGACGCCATCGCTCCGCTGGTCGAAGTGAAGTCGCGCCGTGTAGGCGGTGCTACTTACCAGGTTCCGGTCGAAGTTCGTCCGTCCCGTCGTAACGCTCTGGCAATGCGCTGGTTGGTAGACTTCGCCCGTAAGCGCGGCGAGAAGTCTATGGCTCTGCGTTTGGCCGGCGAACTGTTGGACGCTGCTGAAGGTAAAGGTGCTGCTGTTAAGAAGCGTGAAGACGTGCACCGTATGGCTGAAGCTAACAAAGCTTTCTCGCACTACCGCTTCTAATCTTAGCTTCACTAATTTTGCGAGGGCTTTATGGCTCGTACTACTCCGATTAGCCGCTACCGTAACATCGGTATCGTTGCTCACGTGGATGCTGGTAAAACCACCACCACCGAGCGCGTACTGTTTTACACCGGCAAAAGTCACAAAATGGGCGAGGTGCATGATGGCGCCGCGACCACAGACTGGATGGTTCAGGAGCAGGAGCGTGGTATTACCATTACTTCTGCTGCTATTACCGCCTTCTGGAAAGGTTCCGAGAAGCAGTACAAAGATGAGCACCGCTTCAACGTTATCGATACCCCAGGCCACGTAGACTTCACTATTGAAGTTGAACGTTCCCTGCGCGTACTCGACGGCGCTGTCGTTGTGTTCTGCGGTACCTCGGGTGTGGAGCCTCAGTCGGAAACCGTATGGCGTCAAGCCAACAAATACGGCGTTCCGCGTCTTGTTTACGTAAACAAGATGGACCGTGCTGGTGCCAACTTCCTGCGCGTGATCGGTCAGATCAAGCAGCGTCTGGGTCATACTCCGGTGCCAATCCAATTGGCTATCGGTTCCGAAGACAACTTCCAGGGTCAGATCGATCTGATCAACATGGAAGCGGTCTACTGGAATGACGCTGACAAAGGTATGGTTCCTGTTCGCAAGCCTATCCCTGCAGAATTGCAGGAACTGGCTGACGAGTGGCGCAACAACATGGTTGAGGCTGCCGCCGAAGCCAGCGAAGAGCTGATGAACAAGTACCTCGAAGGTGAAGAACTCACCAACGTGGAAATCAAGGCCGCTCTGCGTCAGCGTACTATCGCTGGTGAAATCGTCTTGGCTGTTTGCGGTTCTTCCTTCAAGAACAAGGGTGTTCCCCTGGTTCTCGACGCCGTGATCGACTACCTGCCTGCTCCTACCGACATTCCTGCTATCAAGGGTACCAACCCTGATAACGAGGAAGAAGAGATGGAGCGTCATGCTGACGACAGCGAGCCGTTCTCGGCTCTGGCGTTCAAGATCGCTACCGACCCATTCGTGGGTACTCTGACCTTCGTCCGCGTTTACTCGGGCGTGTTGGCCTCCGGCGACGGCGTGATCAACTCGGTCAAAGGCAAGAAAGAGCGTGTGGGTCGTATGGTGCAAATGCACGCAAACGCCCGTGAAGAGATCAAGGAAGTGCGCGCTGGTGACATCGCGGCCTTGATCGGCATGAAGGACGTCACCACTGGTGAGACTTTGTGCGACGCTGCCAAGCCAATCATCCTGGTTCGCATGGACTTCCCGGAGCCGGTTATTTCGGTTGCCGTTGAGCCTAAGACCAAGGATGACCAGGAAAAAATGGGTATCGCTCTGGGCAAGCTTGCTCAGGAAGATCCATCTTTCCGCGTCAAAACTGATGAAGAGACTGGTCAAACGATCATCTCTGGCATGGGCGAGTTGCACCTGGACATCCTGGTTGACCGGATGCGCCGTGAGTTCAACGTCGAAGCCAACATCGGTAAGCCTCAGGTTTCCTATCGTGAGCGCATCACGAAGAACTGCGAAATCGAAGGCAAGTTCGTTCGTCAGTCCGGCGGTCGTGGTCAGTTCGGTCACTGCTGGATCCGTTTTGCTCCTGCTGACGAAGGTCAGGAAGGTCTGCAATTCGTGAACGAAGTAGTAGGTGGTGTTGTTCCTAAGGAATACATCCCTGCTATCCAGAAGGGTATCGAAGAGCAGATGAAGAACGGTGTTGTTGCCGGCTATCCGCTGATCGGCCTGAAAGCAACCGTTTTTGACGGTTCTTACCACGACGTCGACTCCAACGAGATGGCGTTTAAGGTGGCTGCTTCCATGGCAACCAAGCAACTGGCCCAGAAGGGCGGTGGTGAGTTGCTTGAGCCAATCATGGCGGTAGAAGTTGTTACACCTGAAGACTATATGGGTGATGTCATGGGCGACCTTAACCGTCGTCGCGGCATGATCTTGGGTATGGAAGACACGGTTTCCGGCAAAGTGATTCGCGCCGAGGTTCCGTTGGGTGAGATGTTCGGTTATGCGACCGACGTTCGCTCCATGTCCCAGGGTCGCGCAAGCTACTCTATGGAATTCAAAAAATACAACACAGCTCCGGCGCACATCGCTGAAACTGTATCCAAAAAACAAGGCTGATTCAGTCCTTTAGGCAAGGAGTTAATTGTCGTGGCTAAAGAAAAATTTGATCGTTCCCTACCGCACGTCAACGTTGGCACTATCGGTCACGTTGACCACGGTAAAACCACTCTGACCGCAGCTCTGACTCGCGTCTGCTCCGAGGTTTTCGGTTCTGCAGTCGTTGATTTCGATAAAATCGACAGCGCTCCAGAAGAAAAAGCTCGTGGTATCACCATCAACACCGCGCACGTCGAGTACAACTCGAAGATCCGTCACTACGCTCACGTTGACTGCCCAGGTCACGCTGACTATGTGAAGAACATGATCACTGGTGCTGCCCAGATGGACGGCGCGATCCTGGTTTGCTCGGCCGCTGATGGTCCGATGCCACAAACCCGTGAGCACATCCTGCTGTCCCGTCAGGTAGGCGTTCCGTACATCGTGGTTTTCCTGAACAAGGCTGACCTGGTAGACGACGCTGAGCTGCTGGAACTGGTTGAGATGGAAGTGCGCGATCTGCTGAGCACTTACGACTTCCCAGGCGACGACACTCCGATCATCATCGGTTCCGCTCGTATGGCGCTGGAAGGCAAAGACGATAACGAAATGGGCACCACTGCCGTTCGTAAACTGGTTGAAACCCTGGACAGCTACATCCCAGAACCAGTTCGTCTGACCGACAAGCCGTTCCTGATGCCAATCGAAGACGTATTCTCGATCTCCGGTCGTGGTACTGTTGTGACTGGTCGTATCGAGCGCGGTATCGTTCGCGTTCAAGATGCGCTGGAAATCGTTGGTCTGCGTGACACTACCAACACTGTTTGCACTGGTGTTGAAATGTTCCGCAAGCTGCTCGACGAAGGTCGTGCTGGCGAGAACTGCGGCGTTCTGCTGCGTGGTACCAAGCGTGACGACGTTGAGCGTGGCCAGGTTCTGGTTAAGCCAGGTTCGGTTAAGCCGCACACCAAGTTCACCGCAGAAGTTTACGTTCTGAGCAAGGAAGAAGGCGGTCGTCACACTCCGTTCTTCAAAGGCTACCGTCCACAGTTCTACTTCCGTACTACTGACGTGACTGGTAACTGCCAGCTGCCAGAAGGCGTTGAAATGGTAATGCCAGGCGATAACATCCAAATGGAAGTTACCCTGATCAAGACCATCGCAATGGAAGACGGTCTGCGCTTCGCTATCCGTGAAGGCGGCCGTACCGTTGGTGCTGGTGTTGTAGCTAAAATCATCGAGTAAGCGTCTCTTCTGAGATAGCTTCGATGCTTTGAAAAGCCCCCGCTCAGCGGGGGCTTTTTTATTGGGTTGACACCTATCTAGGGCGTCTATAGAATTGCGCCTCCTTTTAACGGGCGTATTGCGCTCGCTGGGAATAGCAGCCGGAGTCTGAAATCCAATGCAAAATCAGCAAATCCGTATCAGGTTGAAGGCTTTTGACCATCGCCTGATCGACCAATCCACCCAGGAAATCGTGGAAACCGCGAAACGTACTGGTGCTCAAGTGCGTGGTCCAATTCCACTGCCTACCCGTAAAGAGCGGTTCACCGTTCTGGTCTCCCCGCACGTCAACAAAGACGCGCGTGACCAGTACGAGATCCGTACTCATAAGCGCGTACTGGACATCGTCCAGCCAACGGATAAAACCGTTGATGCTCTTATGAAGCTTGATCTGGCGGCCGGTGTGGAAGTACAGATCAGCCTCGGCTAAGACTTGGGTCTTAGTCGTGTAACGCTCTGAAATGGGCGGCCATAGCGGGTGAAAGCCCCGTACACTCATGAGGTTTACAACATGACTATTGGTGTAGTCGGTCGTAAATGCGGTATGACCCGTATTTTCACCGAAGAAGGTGTCTCCATTCCGGTTACGGTCATTGAGATCGAGCCGAATCGCGTCACCCAGTTCAAAACTGAAGAAACCGATGGCTATCGTGCAGTGCAAGTCACTGTCGGCGAGCGTCGCGCTTCGCGTGTGACTGCTGCTCAAGCAGGTCACTTCGCTAAAGCAAACGTTGCAGCTGGTCGTACTGTCATGGAGTTCCGTCTTGAAGAAGGCGACTACCAGGCTGGCGATCTGATCAACGCTGAAATCTTCGCCGCTGGTCAGCTGGTTGATGTAACCGGTCAGTCCAAGGGTAAAGGCTTCCAGGGTACGATCAAGCGTTGGAATTTCCGTGGTCAAGACAACACTCACGGTAACTCCGTTTCCCACCGCGTCCCGGGCTCTATTGGCCAGTGCCAGACTCCTGGTCGTGTATTCAAGGGCAAAAAAATGTCCGGTCATATGGGCGCTGAGCGCGTGACCGTGCAGTCCCTCGAAGTAGTGCGCGTCGACGCTGAACGCAATCTGTTGTTGGTCAAGGGTGCTGTTCCTGGCGCTACTGGCGGCAACCTGGTTGTACGTCCAGCGGCCAAGGCTCGCGGTTAAGGGGAAGCTGACATGCAATTAAATGTAAATGACGCTCAAGCGATCGAAGTTTCCGAACTGACATTTGGCGGCGAATTCAACGAGACGCTGGTTCACCAAGCAGTCGTGGCCTACATGGCCGGCGGCCGTCAAGGTAGCAAGCAGCAAAAGACCCGTTCCGACGTTCGTGGTGGCGGTAAGCGCCCTTGGCGTCAGAAAGGTACTGGCCGTGCTCGTGCCGGTACTATCCGTAGCCCAATCTGGCGCGGCGGCGGTACCACTTTCGCAGCTCGTCCGCAGGATCACTCTCAGAAGCTCAACAAGAAGATGTATCGCGCAGCACTGCGCTCCATCCTTGCTGAACTCGTGCGTACTGATCGCCTGGTCGTGGTTCAGGACTTCGCTGTTGAAAGTCCAAAAACCAAAGATCTGCTGGGCAAACTGAACAACATGAGCCTGACCGACGTTTTGATCGTGTCTGAAGCTGTTGATCAGAACCTGTACCTGGCTGCTCGTAACCTGCCACACGTTGATGTACGTGACGTGCAAGGTTCCGATCCAGTTAGTCTGATCGCATACGACAAGGTGTTGATCACCGTGTCGGCCGTGAAGAAATTCGAGGAGCTGCTGGGATGAACCAGGAACGCGTATTTAAAGTTCTGCTTGGCCCGCACGTTTCCGAAAAGGCTACGGTTCTGGCTGACAAGAAAGGCCAGTTCGTTTTCAAGGTTGCAACTGACGCAACCAAGCTGGAAATCAAGAAGGCCGTCGAAAGCCTGTTCAGCGTGAAAGTTGAGCGTGTTACTACCCTGAATGTTCTGGGTAAGAGCAAGCGCACTGCTCGCGGTCTGGGCAAGCGTAATGACTGGAAGAAGGCAGTTATCTCCCTTCAGCCAGGCCAAGATCTCGATTTCAGCAGCAGTGCTGAGTAAGGAAGGGGTGCATCATGGCAATCGTTAAATGCAAACCGACTTCCCCTGGCCGCCGTTTTGTGGTCAAGGTGGTCAACCAGGAGCTGCATAAAGGCGCTCCTCACGCACCGCTGCTCGAGAAGAAATCGAAGACTGGTGGTCGTAACAACAATGGTCGTATTACCACTCGTCACATTGGTGGTGGCCATAAGCAGCATTATCGTCTGGTCGACTTCCGTCGCAACGACAAAGATGGCATCGCTGCCACTGTCGAGCGTATCGAATACGATCCAAACCGTACTGCTCACATCGCTCTGCTGCTGTACGCAGATGGCGAGCGCCGCTACATCATCGCGCCTAAAGGCGTGAGTGCTGGCGACCAGCTGATCGCAGGTGCCCTGGCACCGATCAAGCCGGGCAACGCTCTGCAACTGCGTAACATTCCAGTTGGTAGCACCGTACACGGCATCGAATTGAAGCCAGGTAAAGGCGCGCAAATCGCTCGTTCCGCTGGTGCTTCGGCTCAGCTGATCGCTCGTGAAGGTGTCTACGTGACCCTGCGTCTGCGTTCTGGTGAGATGCGTAAAGTGCTGGCTGAATGCCGTGCGACCCTGGGTGAAGTCTCGAACTCCGAGCACAGCCTGCGTTCGCTGGGTAAAGCTGGTGCCAAACGCTGGCGTGGCGTTCGCCCAACCGTTCGTGGTGTTGCCATGAACCCGGTTGACCACCCACACGGTGGTGGTGAAGGTCGTACCTCTGGTGGTCGTCATCCGGTATCGCCATGGGGCTTCCCGACTAAGGGCGCGAAGACTCGTGGTAATAAGCGTACCGACAAAATGATCGTCCGTCGTCGCAAGTAAATAGAGGGATACGACAGTGCCACGTTCTCTGAAAAAAGGTCCTTTTATTGATCTTCACCTACTGAAGAAGATCGAAGTGGCGGCGGAAAAGAACGATCGCAAACCAGTTAAGACCTGGTCGCGTCGTTCGATGATCCTGCCACAAATGGTCGGTCTGACCATCGCTGTACACAACGGTCGTCTGCACGTCCCAGTTCTCGTTAACGAAGACATGGTCGGCCACAAACTAGGCGAGTTTGCCGGTACCCGCACTTATCGTGGGCACGTGGCAGACAAGAAAGCCAAGCGTTAAGGGGTAAGGAAATGGAAGTAGCCGCTAAGTTGTCGGGCGCTCGAATCTCCGCCCAGAAAGCCCGCTTGGTCGCCGACCAGATCCGCGGGAAGAAGGTGGGCGAAGCGCTCAACCTGTTGGCTTTCAGCAGTAAGAAAGCCGCCGAGATCATGAAGAAAGTGCTGGAGTCGGCCGTAGCCAACGCCGAGCATAACGAAGGCGCAGACGTTGATGACCTGAAGGTCAGCACCGTTTTCGTCAACGAAGGGCGTTCGCTGAAGCGCATCATGCCACGTGCCAAAGGCCGTGCTGATCGCATCGTCAAGCGGTCTTGCCATATCACTGTCAAGGTTGCTGACAAGTAACGGAGTCGAAGAGATGGGTCAGAAAGTACATCCCATTGGCATTCGCCTGGGAATCGTCAAGGAGCACACCTCCGTCTGGTACGCAGACGGTCGGACTTATGCGGACTATTTGTTCGCTGATCTGAAGGTGCGTGAGTATCTCCAAGACAAACTAAAAAGCGCGTCCGTAAGCCGTATCGATATCCATCGTCCGGCGCAAACTGCACGTATCACCATCCACACCGCTCGTCCAGGTATCGTTATCGGGAAGAAAGGTGAAGATGTTGAGAAACTGCGTCAGGACCTGACCAAGCAAATGGGTGTGCCTGTGCACATCAATATCGAAGAGATCCGCAAGCCGGAGCTCGACGGTATGCTGGTTGCGCAGAGCGTAGCTCAGCAGCTGGAGCGTCGCGTAATGTTCCGTCGCGCTATGAAGCGCGCCGTACAGAACGCCATGCGCATTGGTGCCAAAGGCATCAAAATCCAAGTGAGCGGTCGTCTCGGCGGTGCTGAAATCGCACGTACTGAATGGTATCGCGAAGGTCGTGTGCCACTGCACACCCTGCGTGCCGACATCGACTATGCCAACTACGAAGCTCACACCACTTACGGTGTGATCGGTGTAAAGGTTTGGATCTTCAAAGGCGAAGTAATTGGTGGTCGCCAAGAAGAACTGAAACCACAAGCACCAGCGCCTCGTAAAAAAGCTGCTAAGTAAGGGGTACGCCAAATGTTGCAACCAAAGCGTACGAAGTTCCGCAAGCAGATGACAGGCCACAACCGTGGTCTGGCTCAGCGCGGTAGCAAAGTCAGCTTCGGCGAGTTCGCGCTGAAGTCTGTAGCTCGTGGTCGTCTCACCGCTCGTCAGATCGAGTCAGCGCGTCGTGCACTGACCCGTCACGTTAAACGTGGCGGCAAGATCTGGATCCGTGTATTCCCGGACAAACCGATCTCCAAAAAGCCTCTCGAGGTTCGGATGGGTAAAGGTAAGGGTAACGTGGAATACTGGGTAGCCCAGATTCAGCCAGGCAAAGTCCTGTATGAAATCGAGGGTGTAACTGAAGAGCTGGCGCGTGAGGCTTTTGCCCTGGCTGCTGCAAAGCTGCCGCTCGCCACCGCCTTTGTTAAACGGACGGTGATGTGATGAAAGCGAATGAACTTCGTGAAAAATCCGCACAGCAGCTGAACGAGCAACTGCTCGGCCTGCTGCGCGACCAGTTCAATCTGCGCATGCAGAAAGCAACTGGCCAGTTGGGGCAGTCTCATCTGCTCTCGCAAGTTAAGCGTGACATCGCTCGCGTGAAGACTGTGCTCAACCAGCAGGCAGGTAAGTGATCATGGCTGAAGCCGAAAAGACTGTCCGTACGCTGACTGGCCGTGTTGTCAGCGACAAGATGGACAAAACCATCACCGTTTTGATCGAGCGTCGCGTTAAGCACCCGATCTACGGTAAATATGTTAAGCGTTCGACTAAGCTGCACGCGCACGACGAAACCAACCAGTGCCACATCGGCGACAAAGTCACTATTCGTGAAACTCGTCCGCTGGCCAAGACCAAGTCTTGGGCATTGGTTGATGTTCTCGAACGCGCTGTGGAAGTCTAAGGACTAGGGGTCGGAGAAATTATATGATTCAGACTCAATCCATGCTCGATGTGGCCGATAACAGCGGCGCTCGCCGTGTTATGTGCATCAAGGTGCTGGGTGGCTCCCATCGTCGTTACGCTGGTATCGGTGACATCATCAAAGTTACCGTCAAGGAAGCAATTCCTCGCGGTAAAGTGAAAAAAGGCCAAGTGATGACTGCTGTTGTAGTCCGCACTCGTCACGGCGTACGTCGTGCAGATGGCTCCATTATCCGCTTTGATGGCAACGCTGCTGTTCTTCTGAACAACAAGCAAGAGCCGATCGGCACCCGTATCTTTGGGCCAGTGACCCGTGAACTTCGTACTGAGAAGTTCATGAAGATCGTCTCGCTCGCCCCAGAAGTGCTGTAAGGAGATCCGACATGCAAAAGATTCGTCGTGACGACGAGATCATCGTGATCGCCGGCAAAGACAAAGGTAAGCGCGGTAAGGTGCTTAAGGTTCTCGCTAATAACCGTCTGGTTATCGGTGGTCTGAACCTGGTCAAGCGTCATACCAAGCCTAACCCGATGTCGGGCGTGCAGGGCGGTATCGTCGAGAAAGAAGCTCCGCTGGACGCTTCTAACGTCGCCATCTTCAACGGCGAAACCAACAAGGCTGACCGCGTTGGTTTCAAAGTAGAAGACGGTAAGAAAATTCGTGTCTTCAAGTCGACCCAAAAAGCGGTTGATGCTTGAACACTGCTAGGTAGATTAGACCATGGCACGACTACAAGAGATTTACCGGAAGGAAATCGCCCCTAAGCTTAAGGAAGAACTTAAGCTTGGGAACGTGATGGAAGTTCCGCGCGTTACCAAAATCACCCTGAACATGGGTCTGGGCGAAGCGATCGGTGACAAAAAAGTCATCGAGCACGCTGTTGCTGACCTGGAAAAGATCACCGGCCAGAAAGTCGTTGTGACCTACGCTCGCAAATCCATCGCTGGCTTTAAAGTCCGTGAAGGTTGGCCGATCGGCGTCAAAGTGACTCTGCGCCGTGAGCGTATGTACGAATTCCTGGATCGTCTGCTGTCGATCTCCCTGCCTCGGGTTCGCGACTTCCGCGGCCTGAATGCCAAGTCCTTCGATGGTCGTGGTAACTACAGCATGGGCGTGAAAGAGCAGATCATCTTCCCGGAAATCGACTACGACAAGATCGATGCTCTCCGCGGTCTGGACATCACCCTGACCACCACTGCCAAGAACGATGATGAAGGTCGCGCCCTGTTGCGTGCTTTCAAATTCCCGTTCCGCAACTGATTGGAGTAGGACCATGGCCAAGATGAGCATGAAAAACCGCGAGCTGAAGCGTCAGCTCACGGTTGCCAAGTACGCCAAGAAGCGTGCAGCACTGAAAGCAATCATCGTTGATCTGAACGCAAGTCCAGAAGCGCGTTGGGAAGCTACAGTTGCCCTGCAGAAGCAGCCACGTGACGCAAGCGCTTCGCGCATGCGTAACCGCTGCCGCCTGACCGGTCGTCCACACGGCGTTTACCGCAAGTTCGGCCTCGGCCGTAACAAACTGCGTGAAGCGGCAATGCGTGGTGACGTACCAGGTCTGGTTAAAGCCAGCTGGTAAGTACTTTCAGCGTCCAGGTGGTCCGAATCGAAAGATACTGACCGCCGGTGACCCTGAATCTGGAACAAGCCCCTTTTGGGGCTTGTTTCATTTCCGGAGTGTGTCTAAAATACGCGGCTCGCCTGAGCCCGTGTTTTTTACCCGGAGATTCTCAGCGACATATGTAGCCGCAAGGCTAATTTTTTTGTATTAGGAGCGTCTAGCCCATGAGTATGCAGGACCCGTTAGCGGACATGCTAACTCGTATCCGTAATGCCCAGATGGCTGAAAAGTCCGTCGTAAGCATGCCATCTTCCAAGTTGAAGGTTGCTGTTGCCAAAGTCCTGAAAGACGAAGGCTACATTGCGGGTTATCAGATCAGCAGCGAAATCAAACCACTGCTGTCCATCGAGCTGAAGTACTTCGAAGGCCGTTCGGTCATCGAGGAAGTGAAGCGCGTTAGCCGTCCAGGCCTGCGTCAGTACAAGTCCGCTGAAGATCTGCCGAAAGTTCGTGGCGGTCTGGGCGTGTCTATCGTCTCCACCAACAAAGGTGTGATGACGGATCGTGCTGCGCGCGCTGCCGGTGTCGGCGGCGAAGTTCTTTGCACTGTGTTCTAAGGGGGGATAAGCATGTCTCGCGTCGCTAAGAACCCCGTTAAGCTGCCAGCCGGTGTCGAAGTCAAATTCGCAGGCCAACAGCTTTCGGTGAAGGGTGCCAAGGGCACTCTTGAACTGAATATCCATTCGTCCGTTGAGATCGTTGAAGAAGCTGGTGAGCTGCGTTTCGCTGCTCGCAATGGCGATCAACAAACTCGCGCAATGGCTGGTACCACGCGTGCGTTGGTAAACAACATGGTCCAAGGCGTAAGCCAAGGCTTCGAGCGTAAGCTCCAGCTGGTCGGTGTTGGTTACAAAGCGCAAGCAAAAGGCACGGTTTTGAACCTGGCCCTTGGCTTCTCGCACCCAGTGGATTACGAACTGCCGGAAGGCATCACCGCTGAGACTCCTAGCCAGACCGATATCCTGATCAAGGGCATCGATAAGCAACTGGTAGGTCAAGTGGCTGCTGAGATCCGCGACTTCCGTCCACCAGAGCCGTACAAAGGCAAAGGTGTGCGCTACGCGGACGAAGTCGTCCGT
Organism: Pseudomonas sp. AM8; assembly: GCF_036346475.1. Lineage (NCBI taxonomy): Bacteria > Pseudomonadati > Pseudomonadota > Gammaproteobacteria > Pseudomonadales > Pseudomonadaceae > Pseudomonas > Pseudomonas sp. AM8. The sequence goes on along the minus strand of NZ_JAOTNX010000009.1, from coordinate 303,423 downwards.
CGTAAAGAAGCCAAGAAGAAGTAGGGCATAGCAAATGACCGACAAAAAAGTTACTCGACTGCGTCGCGCTCGCAAAGCACGCCTGAAAATGCACGAACTCGAAGTCGTGCGTCTCTGCGTGTTCCGCTCGTCGCAGCACATCTACGCCCAGGTCATCTCGGCCGACGGCAACAAAGTCCTGGCCAGCGCCTCGACTTTGGATAAAGAACTGCGTGATGGTGCCACTGGCAACATCGACGCGGCCACAAAGGTTGGCCAGCTGGTCGCTACGCGTGCTAAGGCCGCTGGCGTCTCGCAAGTGGCTTTCGACCGCTCTGGCTTCAAGTACCACGGCCGCGTTAAAGCGCTGGCTGATGCTGCTCGTGAAGCTGGGCTGGAGTTCTAAGTTATGTCAAATAACGACCAAAAGCGCGACGAAGGCTACATTGAGAAGCTGGTTCAAGTTAACCGCGTAGCCAAAACCGTTAAAGGCGGCCGTATCTTCACTTTCACCGCGTTGACCGTGGTGGGTGATGGTAAAGGGCGTGTTGGCTTCGGCCGTGGCAAGTCACGTGAAGTGCCTGCTGCGATCCAGAAGGCAATGGAAGCTGCTCGTCGCAACATGATCCAAGTTGATCTGAATGGCACCACGCTGCAGTACGCAATGAAGTCCGCTCACGGCGCTTCGAAGGTGTACATGCAGCCTGCTTCTGAAGGTACCGGTATCATCGCTGGCGGCGCTATGCGTGCTGTCCTCGAGGTTGCTGGTGTTCAGAACGTTCTGGCCAAGTGCTATGGCTCGACTAACCCGGTAAACGTGGTTCACGCCACTTTCAAGGGTTTGAAAGCTATGCAATCTCCTGAATCCATTGCCGCCAAGCGTGGCAAAAGCGTCAAGGAGATCTTCTGATCATGGCTACCGTTAAAGTAACGCTGATCAAAAGCATGACCGGCCGCATCCCTAACCACAAATTGTGCGTTAAGGGTTTGGGTCTGCGTCGCATCGGTCACACTGTAGAAGTCCAGGATACTCCCGAGAATCGCGGGATGATCAACAAGGCTTACTACATGCTGCGTGTCGAGGGTTAATCGATGAAACTCAATGATCTGAGTCCAGCGCCGGGTTCCCGTCGCGAAAAGCATCGTCCGGGCCGTGGTATCGGTAGCGGTTTGGGTAAGACTGGTGGCCGCGGCCACAAAGGTCAAACCTCCCGCTCCGGTGGCACCATTGCTCCAGGCTTTGAAGGCGGTCAACAGCCGCTGCATCGTCGCCTGCCTAAGTTCGGCTTCGTTTCCCTGAAGGCCATGGACCGCGCAGAAGTGCGTCTGTCCGAGCTGGCTAAAGTGGAAGGCGACATCGTTACTGTGCAGACCCTGAAAGATGCCAACGTGATCAACGTCAACGTACAGCGTGTGAAAATCATGCTGTCCGGTGAAGTGACTCGCGCTGTCACTATCGGCAAGGGAATCGGCGCCACCAAAGGTGCGCGTTCGGCTATCGAAGCAGCTGGCGGCAAGTTCGAGGAATAAATGGCTAAGCAAGGTGCTCTCTCAGCGCTCGGCAAAGGCGGTATGTCTGAACTTTGGGCTCGTCTGCGTTTTCTGTTCCTGGCGATTATCGTCTACCGAATAGGCGCACACATCCCGGTTCCAGGTATCAACCCGGACCGACTCGCAGACCTGTTTCGACAGAATGAGGGGACCATTCTTAGCTTGTTCAACATGTTTTCTGGCGGTGCGCTGGAACGGATGAGCATTTTTGCACTGGGGATCATGCCGTACATCTCGGCATCGATCATCATGCAGCTGATGACCGCCGTCAGCCCGCAGCTGGAGCAGTTGAAGAAGGAAGGTGAAGCTGGCCGTCGCAAGATTAGCCAGTACACCCGCTACGGCACTGTCATCCTCGCCCTGGTTCAGGCTATCGGCATGTCCGTTGGCCTGGCGGGGCAGGGTGTTGCGTTCACTGGTGACTTTGGCTTCCATTTCGTCGCGGTATCCACGTTTGTGGCTGGTGCGATGTTCATGATGTGGCTGGGTGAGCAGATTACTGAGCGTGGTGTTGGTAACGGTATCTCGATGTTGATTTTCGCAGGTATCGTCGCCGGTCTTCCGAGAGCAATCGGGCAGTCTTTCGAGTCTGCACGTCAGGGTGATATCAATATCTTCGCCCTGGTTGCCATCGGTTTGCTGGCAGTAGCGATTATCGGTTTTGTGGTGTTCATTGAGCGTGGCCAGCGTCGTATTGCTGTTCACTACGCCAAGCGTCAGCAGGGCCGTAAGGTTTTTGCTGCGCAGACCAGCCACTTGCCGCTGAAAGTGAATATGGCCGGTGTTATTCCGGCAATTTTCGCGAGCAGCATTTTGCTGTTTCCGGCTTCGTTGGGTACCTGGTTTGGTCAGTCTGAAAATATGGGCTGGCTGCAGGACCTCTCTCAGTCGATCGCTCCTGGTCAGCCGTTGAATATTCTGCTGTTTAGTGCAGGGATTATTTTCTTCTGCTTCTTCTATACGGCGTTGATGTTCAATCCGAAAGACGTAGCGGAAAACCTGAAGAAGTCCGGTGCCTTTATTCCGGGTATTCGTCCAGGTGAGCAGTCGGCACGCTACATTGATGGCGTTCTGACTCGTTTGACCCTGTTCGGTGCTCTATATATGACGGCCGTGTGCTTGTTGCCCCAGTTCCTGGTGGTTGCAGCAAACGTTCCGTTCTACCTTGGCGGGACCTCGTTGCTGATCGTGGTCGTGGTTGTGATGGACTTCATGTCCCAAGTACAATCGCACCTCGTTTCGCACCAGTACGAATCCCTGATGAAGAAAGCCAACCTGAAGGGTTACGGCAGCGGCATGTTGCGCTGAGTACCCATAAGGTTCGAGGAGTTGGTGATGAAAGTTCGTGCATCGGTGAAAAAGCTGTGCCGTAACTGCAAGATTATTCGCCGCGAAGGTGTTGTTCGAGTAATTTGCAGCGCGGAACCGCGTCACAAACAGCGCCAAGGCTGAGTGTGATCCGCTTGAAGCCCGGCAGCTAGTGCGCTGCCGGGTTGATTATTTGTTATTACAGCGATATTATCTCGCGCCCTATTTCTTGGCTTCCGGGGCGTAGGTAGCTGTCAATTGGAGTCCCACTGAATGGCCCGTATTGCAGGCGTTAACATTCCAGATAACAAGCACACTGTTATCTCGCTGACCTACATCTATGGTGTTGGTCGCACTACTGCGCAGAAAATTTGCGCAGTTGCTGGGGTAAACCCAGCCGCTAAGATCAAGGATCTGAGCGACGAGCAGATTGAATTGCTGCGTGGCGAAGTGGCGAAGTTCACCACTGAAGGTGACCTGCGTCGCGAAATCAACATGAAAATCAAGCGTTTGATGGACCTCGGTTGCTATCGCGGTCTGCGTCATCGTCGTGGTCTTCCAGTACGCGGTCAGCGTACCAAGACTAACGCGCGTACCCGTAAAGGTCCGCGTAAGCCGATCCGCAAGTAATCGCCCCAGCGAATCGACAGGAAAATTATCATGGCAAAACCTGCTGCTCGTCCTCGTAAAAAAGTTAAAAAGACAGTGGTTGATGGCATCGCCCACATCCATGCATCTTTTAACAACACCATCGTGACCATCACCGACCGTCAAGGTAACGCGCTTTCTTGGGCTACCTCCGGTGGTTCGGGTTTCCGCGGTTCCCGCAAGTCCACCCCGTTTGCTGCTCAAGTAGCTGCTGAACGTGCTGGTCAAGCTGCGCTGGAATATGGCCTGAAAAACCTCGACGTTAACGTCAAAGGTCCAGGTCCAGGTCGTGAGTCTGCTGTCCGTGCTTTGAACGGCTGTGGCTATAAGATCGCCAGCATCACCGACGTGACGCCAATCCCGCACAACGGGTGCCGTCCGCCGAAGAAGCGCCGCGTGTAATCCAGGAGATTGTAAAGAATGGCTCGTTACATTGGTCCAAAATGCAAACTCGCTCGTCGCGAAGGCACCGATCTCTTCCTGAAGAGCGGCGTGCGCGCGATCGAATCGAAGTGCAACATTGAAGCAGCACCTGGTATCCACGGCCAACGCCGCGGTCGCCAGTCCGATTACGGCACCCAACTGCGTGAAAAGCAGAAGGTCCGCCGTATCTACGGCGTTCTCGAGCGTCAGTTCAGCGGCTACTACAAAGAAGCGGCTGGCAAGAAAGGTGCAACCGGTGAAAACCTGCTGCAACTGCTCGAATGCCGTCTGGACAACGTTGTATACCGTATGGGCTTTGGTTCGACTCGTGCCGAATCCCGTCAGCTGGTATCGCACAAGTCGATCAGCGTTAACGGTCAGACCGTAAACGTTCCGTCCTACCAGGTTCGTGCTGGTGACGTGGTCGCAGTTCGCGAGAAAGCAAAAAACCAACTTCGCATTGTCCAAGCTCTCGATCTGTGTGCCCAACGTGGCCGCGTAGAATGGGTAGAAGTAGACACTGAGAAGAAGTCGGGCGTTTTCAAGAACGTTCCTGCTCGCAGTGATCTGTCCGCCGACATCAACGAAAGCCTGATTGTCGAGCTCTACTCCAAGTAAGGGCTAGAAAATAGGTGCATCCATGCAGATTTCGGTAAATGAGTTCCTGACACCCCGCCACATTGATGTGCAGGTTGTCAGTCCAACCCGCGCCAAGATCACTCTCGAGCCTCTCGAGCGTGGTTTTGGCCACACCCTGGGCAACGCGCTGCGCCGCATCCTGTTGTCCTCAATGCCCGGCTGTGCAGTAGTCGAGGCCGAGATTGACGGTGTGCTCCACGAGTACAGCGCCATCGAAGGTGTACAGGAAGACGTAATTGAAATCCTGTTGAACCTTAAAGGTCTGGCTATCAAGCTGCACGGCCGTGACGAAGTTACGCTGACCTTGTCGAAGAAGGGTTCGGGGGTGGTTACCGCTGCCGATATTCAGCTGGATCATGATGTCGAGATCGTTAACCCCGATCACGTAATCGCTAACCTGGCGTCTAACGGCGCCCTGAACATGAAGCTCACCGTAGCTCGTGGTCGTGGTTATGAACCGGCCGACTCGCGTCAGAGCGATGAAGACGAAAGCCGCAGCATTGGTCGCTTGCAGCTTGACTCTTCGTTCAGCCCGGTTCGCCGTATCGCATACGTGGTGGAAAACGCCCGTGTCGAGCAGCGTACTAACCTGGACAAGCTGGTTATTGATCTGGAAACCAACGGTACTCTGGATCCTGAAGAGGCTATCCGCCGCGCTGCAACCATTCTGCAACAGCAGTTGGCTGCGTTCGTCGACCTCAAAGGTGACAGCGAACCAGTGGTAATCGAGCAGGAAGACGAGATCGATCCGATCCTGCTTCGCCCGGTTGACGATCTGGAACTGACTGTACGTTCGGCTAACTGCCTTAAGGCGGAAAACATTTACTACATCGGCGACCTGATTCAGCGTACCGAAGTAGAACTGTTGAAGACTCCGAACCTGGGCAAGAAATCCTTGACTGAAATCAAGGACGTTCTGGCCTCCCGCGGTCTGTCCCTCGGCATGCGCCTCGACAACTGGCCGCCTGCAAGTCTTAAGAAGGACGACAAGGCGACTGCCTGATCGTCGTAATCACCGAACGTGAGTTTGGTAAGGAATGAACCATGCGTCATCGTAAAAGTGGTCGTCACCTGAGCCGTACCAGCTCGCACCGCAAGGCCATGTTTCAAAACATGGCGGTGTCGCTGTTCGAGCACGAGCTGATCAAAACTACACTGCCGAAAGCTAAAGAACTGCGTCGCGTTGCTGAGCCGCTGATCACTTTGGCCAAGACAGACAGCCTGGCTAACCGCCGTCTGGCTTTCGACCGTACTCGTTCGAAAGCTATCGTTGGTAAGCTCTTCAACGACCTGGGCAAGCGTTACGCTACCCGTGAGGGTGGCTACCTGCGCATCCTCAAGTGCGGTTTCCGCGCTGGCGACAACGCGCCTATGGCGTACGTCGAGTTGGTTGATCGTGCTACTGCCGGCGAAGCTGTAAGCGCCGAGTAAGACGACAAGCTGTAACGAAGAACCGGGCCTAGTGCCCGGTTTTTTGTGCGCGTAACAAAAGCGCGATTTGTACAAGCTTCCTCAGATAGCGCTCAGCACTATGTGCGCGGGGGTATTGTTAGTTATTTTCTATTGAAGCTTACAAATTAATGAATTTGTAGGTGTCATGTTGATGGTCAATACTCCCTCCAAGCCGATTAGCCGGCAGTTCCAAGTCCGACCTGAGGAAAATTGAGCATGAGCCAGAATAAAATCCTTACCACCGCCAGCGGCGCTCCCGTTGCGGATAACCAGAATTCCCGTTCAGCCGGCCCGCGCGGCCCGCTGCTTCTTGACGATTTTCACCTGATCGAGAAACTTGCCCATTTCAACCGTGAAAACATCCCTGAGCGTCGCGTACACGCCAAGGGGTCGGGTGCCTACGGGACCTTCACGGTCACCCGGGACATCACCCAGTACACCAGCGCCAAATTGTTCGAATCCGTTGGTAAGAAAACTCCAACGTTCCTGCGTTTCTCCACTGTGGGGGGGGAGCGTGGGTCGGCGGACACAGAGCGCGACCCTCGTGGTTTCGCCTTGAAGTTCTACACCGAAGAAGGTAATTGGGACATCGTGGGTAACAACACACCGGTGTTCTTCATACGCGATCCGCTGAAATTCCCAGATTTCATCCACACTCAGAAGCGGTTGCCGCAAAGCAACCTGAAAAGCGCGCAAATGATGTGGGACTTCTGGTCGCACTCTCCAGAGGCGCTGCACCAGGTCACCATTCTGTTTTCGGACCGTGGTATTCCCGATGGCTACCGTCATATGCACGGCTTTGGCAGCCACACCTACAGCTTGATTAACGCCAGCGGCGAGCGGCACTGGGTGAAGTGGCACTACAAAACCAAGCAAGGCATCAAGAACCTGGCACCGGCTGAAGCGGCCCGTCTGGCCGGTACTGATCCTGATTACGCCCAGCGGGATCTGTTTGGTGCGATCGAGCGCGGTGACTTCCCGAAATGGCGGGTCTGTATCCAGATCATGACCGAGGCCCAGGCGAACGCCCATTACGAGAATCCGTTTGATGTGACCAAAACCTGGTCGCAGAAAGAATTCCCGTTGATTGAAGTGGGTGAGCTGGAACTTAACCGCAACCCGCAGAACTACTTCGCTGAAGTAGAGCAGGCTGCATTTGGCCCAAGCAACATGGTTCCAGGCGTTGGCCTGTCGCCAGACCGTATGCTCCAAGGTCGGGTTTTCGCTTACGCAGATGCTCACCGCTACCGTGTGGGTACCAACCACCAGCAATTGCCGGTGAATGCTCCGCGTAGCCCGGTCAACAGCTACCAGCGTGATGGTTCGATGGCGTTTGGCAGCAATGGTGGGGCCACACCGAACTACGAACCGAACAGCTACGCCGAAGCACCCAAGCAAGCGCCTCAGTACGCCGAGCCAGCGTTGGCTTTGAACGGTGCAGCTGATCGTTACGATCACCGTGAAGACACCGACTACTACAGCCACGCCGGTGCGCTTTTCCGCCTGATGAGCGATGAGCAGAAGACATTGCTCACCAGCAACATCGCGGGGGCAATGGGCGGGGTTTCCAGTGATGTGGTCCAGCGTCAATTGCAGCACTTCTACAAGGCAGATCCTGCTTATGGAGAAGCAATCGCAAAGGCACTGGGTGTATCGCTTAACTGACTCTAAACGATAAGCAGAACCGCCCTCATTTGGGCGGTTTTTGCGTTATTTCAGCTACTTTTCTCTGGAAATCTTCACTTTTCTGCCGTTAGTCCCGTGACCTCCGAGTCAGCATGGTTCAAACTACAGACTTTCAAGCAGGGAGATGTAGGGCGATGCAAGGTCACCCCGACGTAATCGATTACCTCAACACGTTGCTGACGGGCGAACTGGCAGCTCGTGATCAATATTTCATCCACTCGCGCATGTACGAAGACTGGGGTTTTACCGAACTCTACGAGCGTATCAACCACGAAATGGAAGAAGAGGCACAGCACGCCGATGCACTGATGCGTCGTATCCTGATGCTCGAAGGCACGCCACGTATGCGTCCCGACGATCTGGATGTGGGCACCAGCGTACCTGACATGCTTGCAGCGGATCTTCGTCTTGAATACAAAGTGCGTGCCGCTCTCTGCAAGGGCATCGAGCTCTGCGAACAGCACAGCGACTTCGTCACGCGGGAAATCCTACGCGTGCAGTTGAACGATACCGAAGAAGATCACACCTACTGGCTGGAAAAGCAGTTGGGCTTGATCAAGCTGATTGGCCTGGAAAACTACCTGCAATCGCAGTTCTGATTTCCTACAAAAAAGCCCCTGTCACTTCAGCAGTGACAGGGGCTTTTTATTGAGCCTGATAAATCAGGCCCGGTCGCGCGCCAGCAATGGTTTCAAGTAGTAACCCGTATGCGATTGTGGCATCTCGGAGACCTGCTCCGGCGTACCTACCGCAATGATCTGGCCACCCTTGGATCCGCCTTCCGGTCCTAGATCCACCAGCCAGTCGGCCGTCTTGATCACATCCAGGTTGTGCTCGATCACCACCACGGTGTTGCCGTGATCACGCAAGCGGTGCAACACATCCAGCAATTGCTGAATATCCGCAAAGTGCAGGCCGGTTGTCGGCTCATCCAGGATATACAAGGTCTTGCCCGTATCGCGTTTGGACAGCTCGCGAGACAGCTTCACCCGCTGCGCTTCACCACCGGACAGCGTGGTCGCCGACTGCCCCAGCTTGATATAGGACAGACCCACATCCATCAGCGTCTGCAGCTTGCGCGCAAGCGCCGGAACCGCATCAAAGAACACCCGCGCTTCCTCGATGGTCATCTCCAGGGTCTCGTGGATGCTCTTGCCCTTGTACTTGATTTCCAGGGTTTCGCGGTTATAACGCTTGCTCTTGCACACATCGCACGGCACGTAGATGTCCGGGAGGAAGTGCATCTCCACCTTGATCAGGCCATCGCCCTGGCACGCTTCACAGCGACCACCCTTGACGTTGAACGAGAAGCGGCCTGGCCCGTAGCCCCGTGAACGGGATTCCGGCACGCCAGCAAACAGCTCACGAATAGGCGTGAACAACCCGGTGTAGGTCGCGGGGTTGGAGCGCGGTGTGCGGCCAATCGGGCTTTGGTCGATATCGACCACCTTGTCCAGGTGTTCCAGACCCTTGATGCTGTCGTGCGCGGCGGCTTCCAGGGTGGTAGCGCCGTTCAAGGCGGTGGCACTCAAGGGGAACAGCGTGTTGTTGATCAGCGTCGACTTACCTGAGCCGGAAACACCGGTCACGCAGGTCAGCAGGCCCAGTGGTATTTCCAGGTCAACATTGCGCAAGTTGTTGCCGCGCGCGCCCTTGAGGTGCAACGCCATCTTCTTGTTGCGCGGTGTACGCTTGGCTGGCACTGCGATCTTCACACGGCCGGACAGGTACTTGCCGGTCAACGAGTCGGGATGTGCCATTACCTCGGCAGGCGTGCCCTCGGCGACAATATGTCCTCCATGTACGCCGGCGCCTGGGCCAATATCGACCACGTAGTCCGCCAGGCGAATCGCATCTTCATCGTGCTCGACCACGATCACCGTATTGCCGATATCCCGCAGGTGTTTCAGCGTGCCCAGCAGGCGATCGTTGTCCCGCTGGTGCAAACCAATCGAAGGCTCATCGAGGATGTACAACACCCCCACCAGGCCGGCACCAATCTGGCTGGCCAGGCGAATTCGCTGCGCTTCACCGCCGGACAACGTATCTGCGCTGCGATCCAGCGACAGATAGTCCAGGCCAACGTTAACCAGGAACTGCAGGCGCTCGCGGATCTCCTTGAGGATCTTGTCGGCAATTTCCCCACGGCGCCCGGTGAGCTTTAGCACACCAAAGTATTCACAGGCATCGCCGATCGGCAGATTGGTCACCGCCGGCAGCGTTTTCTCACCCACCCATACATGCCGCGCCTCACGACGCAGGCGAGTGCCCCGGCAATCCGGGCAAGGTTGGGTGCTGAGGAATTTCGCCAGCTCTTCGCGCACACTCGCCGATTCAGTCTCGCGGTAGCGGCGTTCCAGGTTGGGGACAATGCCTTCGAACGGATGTGAGCGCTTGACGATGTCGCCACGGTCGTTCAGGTACTTGAAGTCGACGTTCTGCGAGCCGCTGCCATTGAGGATGACTTTCTGCTGGTCTGCCGGCAGTTGGTTGAAAGGTACTTCAAGGCTGAACTTGTAATGGGACGCCAACGACCCGAGCATCTGGAAGTAGTAGACGTTACGCCTGTCCCAGCCGCGTATCGCGCCCTCCGCCAATGTCAGGTCGCCGTTGACCAGGCGCTTGATGTCGAAGAATTGCTTCACGCCCAGGCCATCGCAGGTCGGGCAGGCCCCGGCCGGGTTGTTGAAGGAGAACAGCTTGGGCTCCAGCTCGCTGATGGCGTGGCCACAGATCGGGCAGGCAAAGCGCGCGGAGAAGATGATCTCTTCACCCGGCTCATCATCCATCGGTGCCACCAGGGCAATGCCATCCGCCAGCTTCAACGCGGTCTCGAACGATTCGGCCAGACGCTGCTGCAGGTCGGCCCGCACCTTGAAGCGATCGACCACGACATCAATCGAGTGCTTCTTCTGCTTGTCGAGTTTCGGCGCTTCGTCCAGCTCATAGAGCTTGCCGTTGATACGCGCACGTACGAAACCTTGAGCACGCAGCTCTTCGAATACAGAGAGGTGTTCGCCCTTGCGCTCGCGAATCACCGGTGCCAGCAGCATCAGCTTGGCACCTTCCGGTTGGGCCAGCACCAGGTCGACCATCTGGCTGACGGTCTGGGCTTCCAGCGGAATGTCGTGGTCCGGGCAACGGGGGATACCCACCCGCGCGTAGAGCAGGCGCAGGTAGTCGTAGATTTCGGTGATGGTGCCCACGGTGGAGCGTGGGTTATGGGACGTCGATTTCTGCTCGATGGAAATCGCCGGCGACAGGCCTTCGATGGTGTCGACGTCCGGCTTTTCCATCATCGACAGGAACTGACGGGCATAGGCCGACAGCGATTCCACATAGCGCCGCTGACCTTCGGCATACAGCGTGTCGAACGCCAGGGACGATTTGCCGGAGCCGGACAAGCCGGTGATGACGATCAGTTTGTCCCGGGGCAGGGTCAGGTCGATGTTCTTCAGGTTGTGGGTTCTAGCCCCACGAATCAGGATCTTGTCCAAGATGGCCTCGCACGGCGGGCGTAAATAATGCAGGAGTATACGGCTAAAGACTGGATGAATATACACTGTCAAAGTGCCGGGTGCAGCCTTACATGAAAGCTGCGCGGCAAAGCGCCGCATATACCCTCTCAATCGATGGGACTGGTAGAATCGCCGCCGGTTCACACGAGGTTTTTCCATGCACGATCCCCACAGCGAACGCATGAGTAGCGGCGAGACCCGAGCAGCAAGCGGTCTGGCCCTGGTGTTCGCGTTCCGTATGCTTGGCATGTTCATGGTGTTGCCGGTACTGGCGACCTATGGAATGGATCTGGCAGGCGCGACCCCCGCACTGATCGGCCTGGCGATTGGCGCCTATGGCCTGACCCAGGCGATTTTTCAGATTCCGTTCGGAATCATTTCCGACCGGATTGGCCGGCGCCCGGTGATTTACCTCGGGCTGATTGTCTTCGCCCTCGGCAGCGTGCTCGCGGCACAATCCGATTCGATCTGGGGCGTGATCGCCGGACGCATCCTGCAAGGTGCCGGGGCGATTTCCGCTGCCGTCATGGCGCTGCTGTCCGACCTGACCCGTGAGCAACACCGCACCAAGGCCATGGCCATGATCGGCATGACCATCGGTCTGTCGTTCGCCGTGGCCATGGTCGTGGGCCCATTGCTGACGCGTGCCTTTGGCTTGCACGGCCTGTTCCTTGCCACCGGCGGCATGGCGTTGTTCGGGATCGTGATCGTGGCCTTCATGGTGCCGCGCTCCACTGGCACGTTGCAGCACCGTGAGTCGGGCGTCGCACGCAAGGCCCTGTTGCCGACGCTCAAGCACCCGGATCTGTTGCGCCTGGATTTAGGTATCTTCGTCTTACACGCAATGCTGATGTGCAGCTTCGTCGCCTTGCCCCTGGCGCTGGTGGAAAAAGCCGGGCTGCCCAAGGAACAGCACTGGTGGGTCTACCTCACCGCACTGCTGATTTCGTTCTTCGCCATGATCCCGTTCATCATCTATGGCGAGAAGAAACGCAAAATGAAACGAGTTTTGCTCGGTGCCGTCGCGACATTAATGCTCACTGAACTATTCTTCTGGCAGTTCGGCGACAGCCTACGGGCGCTGGTTATTGGCACGGTGGTGTTCTTCACCGCGTTCAACCTGCTGGAGGCTTCATTGCCTTCGCTGATCAGTAAAGTTTCACCGGCCGGCGGCAAAGGCACGGCGATGGGGGTGTATTCCACCAGCCAGTTCCTTGGCTCGGCGCTGGGCGGCATCATGGGCGGCTGGATGTTCCAGCATGGCGGTTTGTCGGTTGTGTTCCTCGGATGCGCCGGGCTGGCTGCACTTTGGTTGGCCTTTGCTGTTACCATGCGCGAACCTCCCTACGTCACAAGCCTGCGTTTGCCGCTATCGCCTGAGGCGATCCGTGAAAGCGGTCTGGTAGAGCGCCTGAGGGCAGTCGTAGGGGTAACAGATGCAGTCGTGGTCGCTGAAGAGGCGGCCATTTACATCAAATTGGACACCGAATTATTGGATCGCGCGACGCTCGAGCAACTGGTCAACCCAGTGCCGACAGCGCGCCCAGCATAGGAGAACGTTATGGCCCGTGGGGTTAACAAAGTCATATTGGTCGGTACATGCGGCCAGGATCCCGAAGTTCGCTACTTGCCTAACGGTAACGCCGTGACCAACCTGAGTCTGGCGACCAGCGAACAATGGACCGACAAGCAGACCGGCCAGAAGGTCGAGAAAACCGAATGGCACCGTGTGTCGATGTTCGGCAAGGTCGCAGAGATCGCCGGTGAATACCTGCGCAAAGGTTCGCAGGTCTACATCGAAGGCAAGCTGCAAACCCGCGAGTGGGAAAAAGACGGCATCAAGCGTTACACCACTGAAATCGTGGTCGACATGCAAGGCACCATGCAACTGCTGGGCGGCCGTCCACAGGGCGACCAACAAGGCCAGGGCGGTATGTCCAACTCGGCACCGCGTCCACAGCAGACGCGTCCGCAGCCAAGCCAGCAGCCACAGCGTGAGTCGCGTCCAGCACCGCAACAGGCCGCTCCGCAACCGGCTCCGGATTTCGACAGCTTTGATGACGATATTCCGTTCTAGGATATCGCTCGGCGCAATCCGTATAGCTTTCCCAAAAAGCCCCGTGAGCCCTGCTCTCGGGGCTTTTTTGTAATTTCGTGATGCATGAAGCTGCACCCGCAACGGATTAAATGACGGGATGGAACGATCGCCGGCCCTGGCATTTGTCTCCGGGGGCCACTCGATTTAGGCTGTAACCCACTTCCACAGAACAAGGAGAGCCGCGATGACCTGGTCTGCCAAGCAATACACGATGTTTGAACAACAACGCACTCGTCCGGTCCGTGACCTGGTCGCGGCCATTCCGAATACCGTGGTGCACACAGCGGTGGACCTGGGTTGCGGCCCCGGCAACTCCACCCAGGTATTGGCCGAGCGTTTCCCGCAGGCGCAGGTGACGGGCCTGGACAGTTCCGCCGACATGCTGGTCGACGCCCGCAAGCGCCTGCCCGCGCTGAACTTTGAGCTGGCGGACATCGGTGCCTGGAGTCCGCCGCAGACATTCGACGTGATCCTCGCCAACGCCTCGCTGCAATGGCTGCCAAACCACGCCACGCTCTATCCGCATCTGGTCGACCAGTTGGCGCCTGGCGGCACGCTCGGCGTACAAACCCCAGACAACCTCAATGAACCCGCCCACCGGCTGGCACGCGAAGTGGCGGCAGATGGCCCATGGGCGGCAAAGATCGGCGCGTTCCAACACAATGAGCGCCACTCGGTGAGCTACTACTACGAGTTGCTGAGCCAACACTGCAGTACCGTGGATGTGTGGCGCACCACGTACCAGCACCCGCTGGCGGATCATGCCGCTGTGGTGGAGTGGTTCAAGGGCTCGGGCTTGCGACCCTTTCTCGCGCCACTGACCGATAGCGAAAAAGCCGCTTTCCTACAGGAATACCAGGCGCGGATTACACAGGCTTATCCAGCACTAGGCGATGGCACCGTATTACTGCCCTTCCCGCGCCTGTTTATCATCGCGACCCGCTGACGGCACAGAAGCAAGCAGCGCTTACGCCGCTGCTGCCTGCGCCTTCAAATACTCATCCGCTGACACTACGCCCGCGTAGCCAAATGCCAACGACGCCATATACGCGCCATGCACCTGCGCCGCCGGAATCACCTGCCCATTGAACTCCAGATCGCGGGTGGCACATGCGTCATGAATCACCGTGACCTTGTAGCCCAGGTCCGCTGCGGCCCGCACCACCGCATCGATGCACATATGGCTCATGCTGCCGACCACCACCAGTTCGGTGATGCTGCGCTGTTCCAGAAGGGCGCGTAGAGGGGTTTCGCGGAACGCATTCACGAAATGTTTAAGCACCACCGGCTCGCTGCCCTCGTTCAGCACCTTGGGGTGCAAATAGGCACCCTCAGAGTTCGGCGTGAAAAACGGTGCATCCTCGGACGTGAACTCATGGCGCACATGAATCACTGCATCCCCGTTCTGGCGAAACGCCTGGAGCACCTGCGCAGCCTTGTCCGCGGCGGCGTCCACGCCATCGAGCGGCCACTTGCCTTGAGGGAAGTAGTCGTTCTGGATATCGATTAGGATGAGCGCTTGCTTGGCCATGGGTATTGCCTCGTGATGGGTTGATGGGGCCAGTATGTTAGCTGGCGCCGGAGCGGGGGATTGGCTGCACCGACAATAACAGGGGGAAAACTGACAATGGCGGTTGTTGAGCTGGGCGTGTTGATCTACCAGGGGGCGCAGTTGGCAGCGGTGCATGGGCTGACCGATCTGTTCGGTGTCGCCAACCGGATCGCCGCCGAGCATCAATCCGCACAGCTGCCGTTGCTGCGGGTGAGCCACTGGCAGGTAGATGGCCATGGCACACCCACGCGGGTATTCGACAGCTACCCAGGGCCTGAGCAACCGATGATGGCGGTGCTGGTGCCGCCTTCAATCGGCGAGTTCACCGAAGACCAGGCGCCGCCCGCACTGCTCGAGTGGATTCGCCAGCAACACGCAGCAGGCACCGTGCTCGGCGGCGTGTGCATCGGCTCGATCCTGCTGGCGCGCAGCGGTCTGTTGGACGGGCGCAGCGCCACCACGCATTGGTCCTCAGCCAAATCCTTCGCGACCCGTTATCCGGCTGTACGCCTTGAGGCGGATAAACCGATCGTCGATGACGGCGACCTGATCACCACCGCCGGGCTGATGGCCTGGTCCGAGCTGGGCCTGCGCCTGGTCGACCGCCTGATGGGCCCCAGCGTCGCCGCCGCTACCGCGCGTTTCCTGGTGATTGAGCACAGCGACAGTGCCAGCCAGTGCGGCAGCAACTTTGCGCCGATCCTCAGCCATGGCGATGCGGCCATCCTCAAGGTCCAGCATTGGTTGCAAGCCAGTGGCGCGGTGGATGTGTCCGTGGCCGCCATGGCGCAAGAGGCGGGGTTGGAAGAGCGCACCTTCCTACGGCGTTTTCGCAGTGCCACGGGATTGAAACCCACCGAATACTGCCAGCATTTACGTGTCGGCAAGGCGCGGCAAATGCTGGAGTTCACCACCGCCACCATCGACCACATCGCCTGGACCGTGGGGTATCAGGACCCTGGTGCGTTTCGCGCCACCTTCAAGAAGATCACCGGTTTGGCACCCAGTGATTACCGCAGCCGTTTTGGCGTGTGAATCGTGCAGAACGCCCCACGGTCAAGGGGGTGTCGTGCAGAATAGTACAGGCCAACTGCTATCGCTTTTTGCGCAAGCGATTGATTTCAAAGCCATCACTTTTGAACCTGCCTTGGCCTGATCCCTGCAACCTTCCACCCACACACATGGCGGGATGGCCAAGGGGGATGCATGACCCCGACTCAACGCAAGAAATGGGTAGTCGCTCACTCCACGCGAGAGGGCGCTCCCCGGCATGAAGTCGAAACCAACCGAGCCCTTGCGCGCTGGCTGGCGCAAATCCTTGGGCTCAAGTACGGCGGTGATTACGATCCACGCAAACACGCCGGCCGTGAACGCTACCTGCTTCCCACGCAAACACTGATTGGCCCTGCACAGGCGCGGGCCCTTGATATCAAGGGGCCCGAAGACCTGTGGGGCGGTTATGTGGAGCATGATTTCATCGGCACCAAAGCCATCAGTCACGGCCTGCTGGGGCCGGACGCCGCGGCCCCCGAAGGCTGGTCGCCGTTGTTCTGCGAGCGCGTGCGCGACGTTGTGCTGGACGGCCTGAGCGTATTTGCGCTCAACGATGCACGGGAAGCCGCCAAATGCTTGCTCTACAGCGGGCCGATCCGCCTGAAACCGGTGCATGCCTGCGCCGGGCGCGGCCAGGAAGTTATCCACAGCCTGGATGAGTTCGAGGCCGTGCTGGCGCGCCCCGAAGCGGCCCGGATGTTCAGCGAAGGCGTCGTGCTGGAACAAGACCTGCACGATGTGGTCACCCATAGTGTGGGCCAGAGTTTTATCGGCGATCACGTCATCAGCTACTGCGGCGAGCAATACCTGACCCAGGACGGACAGGGCGAGGAGGTCTACGGTGGCTCCAACCTGCTGGTGGTGCCTGGCGGTTATGACGATTTGCTCAAGCTCGAGCTGCCCGGCGACGTGCGCCAAGCCATCGAGCAAGCCCAGGTCTTCGACGCGGCCGCCGATGAGGCTTACCCGGGTTTCTACGCGTCCCGACGCAACTACGATATCGCCCAGGGCCTGGACAGCGACGGCCAGCGGCGCAGTGGTGTGCTTGAACAATCCTGGCGCATGGGGGGCGCCAGCAGCGCGGAAGTCGCGGCGTTGCAGAGCTTTATCAACCACCCGGGCCTCAAGGCCATTCAGGTGTCTTCGGTAGAAACCTACGTGGACCAGGCGCTGCCCGCGGATGCTATCGAGGTGTACCGAGGCCCGGCGGAAAACAGCGACTTTCTTCTCAAGTACGTGACGGTTAAATCTTATGACGGCTAGAAGCGAAAGCATTGCGATCGACATCGACGACGAACAGATGAGCGGCACGTTCCTCAGCCCCAAATCGAAGGTGCCGGGGGTGTTATTCGTGCACGGCTGGGGCGGTAGCCAGGAGCGGGACCTGGAGCGCGCCAAAGGTATCGCCGGGCTGGGATGCGTGTGCCTGACGTTCGATCTGCGTGGCCACGCGGGCACAGGTATCCCGTTGTCCCGCGTCACCCGGGAAGACAACCTGCGCGATCTGCTGGCGGCCTACGACCGACTGCTCTCGCACCCGGCCATCGACACCTCGGCGGTGGCGGTGGTGGGCACCAGCTATGGCGGCTACCTGGCGGCGATTCTCACCTCATTGCGCCCGGTGCGCTGGCTGGCGCTGCGCGTGCCTGCGTTGTACCGCGACCAGGAATGGCTCAAGCCCAAGCGTGACCTCGATAAGGCCGACCTGATGGATTACCGCAGCACCCTGGTGCACGCCGAAACCAACCGCGCACTGCAGGCCTGCGCGCAATTTACCGGTGATGTGCTGATTGTCGAATCGGAAACCGATGACCATGTGCCCCACGCCACCATCATGAGCTACCGCGCGGCGTGCCAGCACACGCACTCCCTGACGCACCGCATCATCGATGGTGCCGACCACTCCCTGAGCGATCCAGTGTCACAACAGGCCTACACCTCGATCCTGGTGGACTGGATCACCGAGATGGTAGTGGGGGAACGGTTGAGCATCATCCAGTCCCAGTAACGCGATCATGCTGGTGTTTTCTTCACCCGTAGTGCCTTGGCTTTGGCCTCGACACCGAGGTACATCACCAGGGCGATCAGTAGCGGCAGGATAAAGTAAATGGCCCGATAGGCGATCAGCCCGGCCAGCAAACTGCCGCGCGACGCTTCATGTTGCAGCAGTGCGATAAACACCGCTTCCAGCACCCCGAGCCCGGCGGGGATATGGGTGATGACACCGGCGATCGCGCTGATCAGCAGCACGCCCAACACCAGCGGGTAGTCCAGCTTGGCGGGCAACAAGGTGAAAATCACCGCGGCCATCAGCGACCAGTTCAACGCGCCCAATGCCAACTGCAGGCACGCCATGCGCAGCGACGGCAGGTTGATCTCGATGCCGCGAATCGACCATGCACGCTTTGTCGAGAATTGGCACGCCGCCAGATAGCCCAGGCTCGCCAGCACCAACAGCACACCCACGCCCTGCAGGGCGCCGCTGCTGAGCTTCCAGCCCGGCGGCATGGTCACCAGGCCGCTGCTGAACACCACCCCGGCCAATGCCATATAACCGAACCAATTGGTGGCCAGGCTCAGCCCGAGAATCTTGGCGATATTGCCAGTGCTCACCCCCAGCCGCGAATACAGCCGATAGCGCATGGCGATTCCGCCGACCCAGGCACTCAGGTTCAGATTGAACGCATAGCTGATGATTCCGACCGGCAGGATTTGCTTCCAGCGCAGCGGTTGGCGAATGTAGGTGCGGCCGATCAAGTCGAAGCAGGCGTAGACGATAAAGCTGCATAACGTCAGCGTGCCCGCGATCAGCAGGGTGCGCAGCTTGAAATCGCCCAGGGTGTGGAACACTTCGCTCCAGTCGATACGCCTTGCGAGCAGAGTGAACAGCACGATCAGCAACAGGAAGAACGCCACGGTCAGCGGTTTCTTCCAGCGCTTTAAGCGTGAACCGTTGGCTTCAGATGTCATGGGTTCGAGCCTCGAAGGGTTTCAACCGTGGCTTGTGCGCCGGGAACCAGCCGGTCAGCGCGGGGAAGTGGCGCATCACATGGAACACCAGGAAACCGACGGTCAGTCGCCATAGCCACAGGCGCGGCTTGCGGTTTTCCGGCATGGTCTGGCAATGCTCCTTGGCGAGTACGTCCAGGCGTTTGTACAGTTGCTGATTGAACGCCCGGTCACGAATCAGCACGTTGGCCTCCAGGTTCAGCGACAGGCTTAACGGGTCGAGGTTGCTCGAACCCACGGTGCTCCACTCGTCATCCACCAGCGCGACTTTGCCGTGCAGCGGGCGCTGGCAATATTCATGAATCACCACGCCATCCTTGAGCAGGTAGTCGTAGAGCATGCGCGCGGCCAGCTTGGCCAGCAGCACATCGGGCTGGCCCTGCATGATCAATTGCACCTTCACGCCACGGCGCGCCGCATTGCGGATCTCACGCAGCAGGCGGTAACCGGGGAAGAAATAGGCATTGGCAATCACCGCGCGTTCCCGGGCTTTGCTCAAGGCATGGATGTAGGCCTCTTCAATGTCGTCGCGGTGCTGCAGGTTGTCGCGGTAAATCAAGCGCACCAGGCCCTTGCCTGTATCGGTCGGCCAAGGCGATGGCCGTTGCTGGCGCCGTCGCCAACCGCGCCGCGTACGCACCTGGCGGCCGCTTTGGGCGAGGGCGAAATGATGCAGGTCGGCCACCGCCGGGCCTATCACCTGCACCGCGTAATCCTGCTTGGCCTCGGGGCCGAAATCCCCCAGGTGATCGGCAGAAAAATTGATCCCGCCGATAAACGCCACGGTGGCATCCACCACCACGATCTTGCGGTGCAGGCGGCGAAACCAGTTGGTGCGAATACCCAGGGTCTTGGACGCCGGGTCAAACATCTGCACGGCCACCCCGGCCTGGGCCAATTCGCCGAGAAAAGCGCGGCTCAGTTCGCCGCAGCCAAAGCCATCCAGGCTGACCACCACCTTGACTCCACGCTGCGCTGCGTCGATCAAGATGCGTTGCAGCTCATGGCCGACCTTGTCTTCGAAGAGGATAAAGGTCTCCAGCAGGATCTCCCGCTGCGCCCCGCGCAAGGCGTCGAATACTTTGGGAAAGTACGCCTCGCCGTTCTCCAGCAACTCGAGCCGGTTGTCAGGCTGCCAGCCGTAATCGAGGTCGCGAGCCTTGGCTTCATCCGGCGGCTGGTCGGTAGAAATGTGCTCAACGGCAATGTTCATAGTTCAATCTCCACCGACAGGGGCACGTGGTCTGACAGATGGGACCAGGGGCGGGTGGTCAGCACCTTGGGGTGATGAATCTTTAGATTGCGCACATAGATGCGGTCCAGTGCCAGCAGCGGCAGGCGTGCCGGAAAGGTGCGTGCGGGTTTACCGTGGGCCTGCATGAAGACTTCCTGCAGGCCGCTTTGGCTGAGGTCGGCGCGTTGGCGCCAGTCATTGAAATCGCCGGCAACCACCAACGGCGCATCCGCCGGGATCTCGCTGATACGCTGCTCCAGCAAGCGCAATTGCTGCTGGCGATGCACCTCGCGCAAGCCCAGGTGGATGCAGATCGCATGCACTTCCTGTCCGGTGCCAGGCAAGCGCAGCACGCAATGCAACAGGCCACGGTTTTCATGGCCGCTTTGGGAGATGTCGAGGTTGTCGTAACTCACGATCTGGAATTTCGACAGCAACGCATTGCCGTGGTCGCCATGGGGGTAGACCGCGTTGCGCCCGTAGGCGAACTGCGGCCAGATGCTGTCGGCGAGGAACTCGTACTGCGGCATGTTCGGCCAGTCGCTGTAGCGCTGGGGATGGCGCTCGTGGGTGCCGTGGATTTCCTGCAGGAACACCATATCAGCGCCCACACTGCGTACCGCTTCACGCAGCTCGGGCAGGATGAAGCGTCGGTTCAAGGCGGTGAAGCCCTTGTGGATATTGACCGTCAGCACCGTGAAGCGAGTGATGGCGACGGTGGGCGTAATGGGGACCCATTCCGGATGCGTCATGGCAACACCCCCGGTTCAGGCAACTTGCCGGGCTCGGTGGAAAGCTGCCTGTCCAGCCCGAAACGCTGCAGCAAGTGGCGTGCATCGAAGGGCGCACGCACTTTGATGTCATTGTCGAAAAAGCAAAACACATCCCGCTGTTTGCGGGCGCGCGGTTTGTGCTGCGGGGCGGCCAGGTGCGCATCGGCCGGTTGCTTGCCGTGGGCCCAACGTTCGATGCGATCGCCCCAGCGCTTGAGGGCTTCATCGGTATAACCGCTGGCGTACAGCTGCTTGTCGCCGTGCAAACGCAAGTACATGAAGTTGGCGGTAACATCTTCGAGATACGGCCACTTGCCGGCGGTGTCTGCCACCACCAACGCCACGCCGTGCTTATCCAGCATCTGCACAAACTCCGGCACCGCAAAACTGTTATGACGAATCTCCACCGCGTGGCGCAGGGCGCGCTTGCCGTGGGCCTGCAGGCTGGCCTTGCCGTTCAGGCGCGGCTCATGCTGGTGGGCGAGGGTGGCGGCCTGCCGGGTGTCGGTGGGCAATTCGGCGAGGAAGGCTTCGAACAGCAGCGGATCGAATTTAAAGCTGGGCGGAAACTGCCACAGGATCGGGCCGAGTTTGTCTTTCAGCTCCAGCACTCCGGAGGCGAAGAAGTTCGCCATCGGCTTGTGCACATCCTGCAGGCGCAGGATATGCGTGATGTAGCGCGGTGCCTTGACACTGAACATGAAGTCTTCAGGCGTCTGGGCATACCACTCGGCGTAACGCTTGGGAGTTTGCAGCGCGTAGAACGAACCGTTGATCTCGATGCTGTTGACGGCCCGTGACGCAAACTGCAGCTCGCGTTTCTGGGTCAGCCCCTCGGGGTAGAAATCCCCCCGCCAAGGCGTGTAGCGCCAGCCGGAAATGCCGATATGAATCGCCGCCATGGTTACTCCCGTCGATGTGGGTCGATTGACCTCCGTTTTGGGATGACCGTGCAATTTGCGCGAAAGTTTCCACCGTCCTACAGACGGTGCAGGTTCAAAACTGTGCCGAAGGCCACCACGCCTCACCCCGGCATTCAGGCCGCATTTGATAGTTGCCCAAGCGGCAAAGATGCTGAAACAGGGGAACGATCAGTGCTCAAATTCGTCAGTTCCTTACAGACCCTTCTGAAGGAGCCCGGTGTTTTGCTGAATCTAAAGACTGCATTACTGCTCGGCGCGCTGCTGTTCTGCGGCAGCGGCGCACTGTACGCCGCTGCCACCGCGCCGGAAGCCGAAGCACCGGCCAAACCGGAGTTGCTGGTAGAGGGCGGATTGCTCGGTGCCATCAGTTCCAGCATCGATGATGTGCAGAACAAGCTCGACCTCAATCAGAACCTTGTTGATGCCTGGCGCTTGCGCGCGGACCGCGCGGCAGATGAGGTCGGCCGGTTGGTTGACCAGACGTCGGAGCGTTCGCCGTGGAGCGTGGCCGGCGACTTCCTGCTGCTGTCCGGGGTGTGGGTCGGTGCCTTCGTTGGGTTGACGCTGCTGGGGCGGTTTATCGTGCTGCGCCTGAGTCGTCGTCCTTTCATCGAACGGCGGGGGCGCCTGCAAGGCGTGCTGGGTTATGTGGTGCCCTACACGATCCCGGCGCTGATCTGCCTGCCGCTGACGCTCTACGTCAGTCACTTCCTGCCCACGTCCATAGGTCGCGCACTGGCGCTGTGCTTTGCCTATGCGACCAGCAGCGGCATCTTCTCCACGTCGATGCTGCTGTGCGTGATTGTGATGTTCAACGTCGGCCATAAGCGGCCGGCGGTGCAGATCATTCGCGACTACTGCCCCAAGCCGCTGTTCCTGATCGGCTTCCTCGCCGCCCTCAGCGACGCCCTGACCAGTCCGCAGATCGCCCGCCAGCTCGGGGGCAATATCACCAGCAGTATCGCGGTGTTTACCGGCCTGTTCGCGGCGGTGATCTTTGGCGTGCTGGTGGTGCGCCTGCGCCGCCCGGTGGCCCACCTGATCCGTAATCGACCGCTGGCCCAGCGCCTGAAACACCCGGCGTTGCAGCAGTCACTGCGGATATTTTCCGGCCTTTGGTACTGGCCGATCCTGTTGATGGTGCTGGTCTCGGCGATCAACCTGATCGGCGCCGGCGACGACAACCAGAAAGCCCTGCGCTGCGCGCTGTTCACCACGATTCTGTTGATCGGCACGGTATTCCTGAGCACGGTGCTGCAACACCTGTTCAAGTCCCGCAGCCAGGTGGCTATCCAGCGCAGCAGTGCCTACAAGGAGCGTTTTCTCAGCCTGTTGCACGCGATCCTGCGCATTGTCATGGCCATCGCCTTTATCGAAATACTCGGGCGGATCTGGGGCGTGTCGCTGTTCGAATTCGCCCAGCGCAACTCGGTGGGACGCGCGATCAGCGATTCCCTCAGCAGCATCGGCCTGATCCTGCTGATGACCTGGTTGTTCTGGGTGGTGCTCGACACGGCGATCCAGGAAGCGCTGAAACCGCCGGTGAACAAACGCTCCAATCGCCAGCCCAGCACAAGGGTGAAGACCATCCTGCCGCTGCTGCGCAATGCGGTGAAAATCATCCTGGTGGTGATCTGCGCAATCACCACCATGGCCAACCTGGGCATCAACGTCGCGCCGTTGCTGGCGGGGGCCGGTGTGGTCGGCCTGGCGATTGGTTTCGGCTCCCAGCAATTGGTGCAGGACGTGATTACCGGCCTGTTCATCATCATCGAAGACACCTTGTCCATCGGCGACTGGGTGGTGCTTGATTCCGGCCACGCCGGCACCGTCGAAGGCCTGACCATCCGTACCCTGCGCCTGCGCGACGGCAAGGGCTTTGTGCATTCGGTGCCGTTCGGGCAGATCAAGGCGGTCACCAACCAGTCGCGGCAATTTGCCTATGCGTTCTTCTCGGTGCAGTTCACCTACGACACCGATGTGGACAAGGCCGTGGAACTGATCCGCGAGGCCGGGCAGTCGATCCGCGACGATGTGTTCCTCAAGTACAACCTGCAAGGGCCGCTGGAGGTGTTTGGCGTCGACAAGATGGACCTTAATGGCGTGGTGCTCACGGCGCAGTTCCGTACCGTGTCGGGTGGGCAATATGCGGTGAGCCGTGCGTTCAACCAGCGTTTGAAAAAGCTTGTGGATAACTGTGATGAGGTGCACTTCGCGCAGACTTATCCACAGCAGGTTTTGTTGCCCAAGCGTACACCCCAGGTGGATGAGCCGGATGAAGAGGTGCCGGCGTCGGTGGTGTTGACGGAGCAGCCGCGTACTCAATAATCCTCCACCCCGTAGCAGCTGCCGAGCGCCAGCGAGGCTGCGTCAGGCGCGCTGCCGATTCAGAATCGAGTCGCGGCCGACGCAGCCTCGCCGGGGCCCGACAGCTGCTACGGATTTGCGCGGTGCTGGATCAGCTTGTCCCGTATTGACTGCTGATCCACATCCAGCAATATCTGTTGCTTGCCCCCCACCATCACCGCCGCCGGCAACCCATCCCGATACACAACACGATTCCCACTCGCCGCCGGCACCTTGCTGCCCGGCAACAGTGTGCCCACCAGGTTCAGCGGGTCAGCCCCGCACACGGCGATCAAACTCCCGTCATGGGGGCGGCGCCGCACCTCGCGCAGCAATGGGATCGCCTCCGGCAGCGCAAACTGCTCACCCGCCAGCCCGCTGACAAACCGCCCGCCGCGAATCTCACCCCGGGCTTCCAGCCGATGGAATGTGCGTAGCAGTTCGCGCCAACTCGGCAACCAATCCGCCTCGCGCTCCAGCAAACGCCAGAACACCACGCCATAACGGCGCAGCAAGGTCATCGCCACATGTTCCAGGGTTTCGGCCGAGTGCGGGCCGGCGGCGGTCGATGGGCGGCGAATCAGCGCCCAGCGTCCGGCATCGTCCATGCCGCCGATAAACGCCCCACGCCCGCGCCGACTGCTGCGCGCCTGGCGCTTGCTGGCCGGGGTGGTCAGTGCGCGCAACCCGGCAAAACTGTCGGCATTCACCAGGCCGGCGCCGACCAGTTCCTGCAAGGCGGTTTCCAGTTCGCTGCGCAACAGATGGGCTTCGTGCACCAGCTCATCGAAAAACAGCGCGCCGTGTTCGCGCAAGGCCAGGTGGACTTTCTGCGCCTTGGGCGACAGCGTCGTGCTATCGGTGGGTTCGGTGAGCCCGCTCCACAATGCCACCTGGCTGCGCGGCAACAGCACCACCGGCGTGCTGCGCAGGGCGATGGCGCCGGACTTGTTGCTCAAGCGCGTCCACACCAGCTTGCCGCTGCGGCACAGCTCGTCGAGCCAGGTCGATGAGTAATCCTTGAGCCGCGCACTGAGCAGGTCACTGTCCCAGGCCGACGTGGCGGCGGCGTAGCCTTCGAACTGGCCGACAATCTGCGGCAGCATCGCGCTGCCCTGGCCACGTGTGCTATCGGACAGATGCTGCCAATCGAACAGGAAGCGCATGAAATCCTGCAGCGCCACCGGCTCGATTTCCCGGCGCAGGCGCTTGACCGTGTAGCGATGAATGCGTGCGAGCAGATGCCGTTCGCACCATTGTTCCTCGAGTGCGCCGGGGCTGAAGCGACCGCGCAGCACGTAGCCTTCCTGCTCCAGGCGGGCCAGTGCCTGGGTGATGTCGGCCAGCGGCAAGGCCAGTGGCGCGGCGATCTCGATAATGCTCTGCGGGCCGAAGCCACCCAGGCGCGCACGCAGCAGTTCCACCAGCGCGTCGTCAAAGGTCCAGGGCTCATCGAAGCCGGGGAGCAACGGCAAGCTGTTGGGGTAGATCGCCTGCAAACACCCCAGGCGCTCCACCGCGACCCACAGGCCATTGGACAACTGAAAGGCGCGGCCAGCCTTGGCCAAGGCGTTCAGCCACTCGGCCCATTGCGCCGTGACTTCGTGGCTGGCGATGCACGCCAGGCTCATCAGTGCCTCATGCATTTCATCCACGCCATGGGGCGCCGGCCAGGCCTCTTCGCGCACGCCGGCGATGGCGTCCGCATCCAGTGCGCCCAGGTCGTCGGTGCTCTGTGGGTCGCTCCAACGACGGTTGAGCACGGCCTGGGTGCGGCGTTCTTCCAGCGGTGCATCGTCGAGAAAGGTGTAGGGGCGCGCGCTGAGGATTTCGGCGGCCATGGGCGAGGGCGCCGGCAGGTCGCGGCTGATCAAGCGCACTTCGCCGCGCTCCATGCGCCGCAGCAAGGCAAGCCAGGCGTCGCTGTCCATGGCTTCGTGCAGGCAGTCATCGAGGGTTTGTTCCACCAGCGGGTGCTCGGGTACTTCGCGTTCACCGGCGAGGTTTTCCAGGCAGGCGATCTGGTCGGGGAACACACTGGCGATCAGGTCTTCGCTCTTCATGCGCTGGATCTGCGGCGCCACCTTGCGCCCACCGGTAAAGCGCGGCAGCGCCAGGGCCACGCCGGCGTTCCAGCGCCAGCGCACGCCGAACAGCGGCGCATCCAGCACCGCCTGGATCAGCAGGTGTTCGGCACTGTTGCTGTTGAGGTAACGCCACACCTCATCCAGCTCGAAACTGTGGCTGGTGGACAGCGACAGCACGATCGCATTTTCGCTGGCTGCCGCCTGCAATTCGAAATTGAAGGTGCGGCAAAAACGCTTGCGCAAGGCCAGGCCCCAGGCCCGGTTGATGCGGCTGCCGAACGGCGTGTGGATGATCAACTGGGTGCCGCCGGATTCGTCGAAAAACCGCTCCATGATCAACGTGTCCTGGGACGGCAACGCGCCGAGGGCCAGGCGCGCGCGGGCCAGGTAGTCGAGGATCTGTTCGGCGCTGGCGCGGTTCAGGCCAAGGGTGCCGGTGAGCCACTCTTGCGCCGGTTGCAGGTCGCCGGGGCTGGCGCTGAGCAGGGTGTCGAGTTGCCCCTGCAAACGCGCGACAGCGGCGGATAACTCATTGCTGCGCCCCGGCGCTTCGCCGAGCCAGAACGGAATGGTCGGCGGCTGGCCGTGGGCGTCTTCGACCCGCACTTTGCCGGCCTCGACCCGCAGGATGCGGTAGGAGGTATT
The DNA here is from genome assembly GCF_036346475.1 of Pseudomonas sp. AM8. NCBI lineage: Bacteria > Pseudomonadati > Pseudomonadota > Gammaproteobacteria > Pseudomonadales > Pseudomonadaceae > Pseudomonas > Pseudomonas sp. AM8. The sequence goes on along the minus strand of NZ_JAOTNX010000009.1, from coordinate 276,499 downwards.
GCCGAGCTGGAAGATATCCCCGGCGATGCTTTCCACCGCGAAGTCTTCGTTGACGCTGCCGATGTTCAGGCTTTGGGGTTCGAGCAACACGCTGTAGTCGGCGTTGTCGGGGATGGTGCCGCCGCTGGTCACGGCGGTCAGCTTGGCGCCACGGCGACCGCGCAGGGTGCGGGTCAGGGCATCGCGGTGCAGGTACGCGCTGCGGATACCCTGGCGCCCGTTGTAGCCCTCGGCGAGCATCTGCAGCAGCGCCTGATAGTGGCGTTCATCCAGGGTGGCGTAGGGCGCGGCGCGGTGGATCAGGTCAAGCAGGGCCTGCTCCGGCCACTCCTGGGCACTGACCTCGGCGATGATCTGCTGGGCCAGCACGTCCAGGGGCGCCACCGGGATCTGCAAGGTGTCCAGTTCTCCCCGCCGCACACAATCGAGCAGGGCGGCGCATTCGATCAGATCGTCGCGGGTGGTGGCGAACAGGCGCCCCTTGGGCGTGCCGCCGACCTGATGCCCGGAGCGGCCCACCCGTTGCAGAAAGCCGTTGATGGAGCCCGGCGAACCGATCTGGCACACCAAATCGACATCGCCGATATCAATCCCCAGTTCCAGGGACGCTGTGGCGATCAGCACTTGCAGCTCGCCGGCCTTGAGCCGTTGCTCGGCGTCCAGGCGCATCTCCTTGGCCAGGCTGCCGTGGTGGGCGGCGACGGCGCTCTTGCCCAGGCGCTCGCTCAAGTGCCGGGCCAGGCGTTCGGCCAGGCGCCGGGTGTTGACGAAGATCAGCGTGGTGCGGTGCTCACGGGCAAGGGCGGAGAGGCGGTCGTAGACCAGCTCCCAGACATCGTTGGCCATCACCGCCGACAGCGGCACCGGGGGCACTTCGATATCCAGGTCACGGGGGCGGGCATGGCCGATGTCGACGATGTCGCACGTTCGCTCAGTGCCCACCAGAAAGCGCGACACCGCTTCGATGGGTTTTTGCGTGGCCGACAGACCGATGCGGGTCAGCGGCTCGGCGCACAAGCCTTGCAGGCGCTCCAGGCTCAAGGCCAGGTGGCTGCCGCGTTTGCTGGCGGCGATGGCGTGGATTTCATCGACGATCACCGTGCGCGTGCTGGCCAGCGTCTGCCGGCCGGAGTCCGAGCCCAGCAGCACGTAGAGCGATTCCGGCGTGGTCACCAGGATATGCGGCGGGCGCTTGCGCATCTGTGCGCGGTCTTTCTGCGGGGTATCGCCGGTGCGCACGGCGGTGCGGATCACCAGTGGCGGCAGGCCCAGGCGCTGCAAATGCTCGGTGATCCCGGCCAGCGGGGTTTGCAGGTTGATCTGGATGTCATTGGACAGCGCCTTGAGCGGCGACACATACACCACCAGCGTCTCGTCCGGCAGTTGCCCGCCGTTGGCCAGGCCCTGGTGAACCAGGTCATCGAGCACCGCGAGGAACGCCGTCAGCGTCTTGCCGGAGCCGGTGGGCGCTGCGATCAGCGTCGAGCGGCGCTGGCGGATCAGCGGCCACGCCTGGGCCTGGGCGCTGGTCACCGAAGGGAAGGTGTGGCGGAACCAGGTGCTGACGGCGGGGTGGAAGCCGTTCAAGACCGTGTCGGTTGATTCAGGAAGGTTCATGCCTAAGTTATGCAGCCCACTCCAACAAGTTGCAACCCCGCACTTTATCCGTGACGGTTGCGCTACAAACCCGCAAAATGCAACGATTCTGGAATAAACCTACGGCACGCCTCACGGGCTTGCCGACCATAACCATCGTTCCAAACAGACCGGGCCTGCTCAATCTATGCGAATGCGCCTTATGTTACTGGGCGGCGGGAATGCCCTCGGGCAGGCGCTGATTCGCCTCGGTGCAGAGGAAGACATTGGTTTCCTCGCACCCAAACCGCCCCAAGACGGCTGGGATGCCGCAAGCCTCACCCAATTGCTCGACGACACCCGTCCCGATGCGTTGATCAACCTCGCCTACTATTTCGACTGGTTCCAGGCCGAAGCCGTCAGCGAAACCCGCCTGGCCGCCCAGGAGTTCGCCATCGAGCGCCTGGCTGAACTGTGCCAGCACCACAACATTACCCTGCTGCAACCGTCCAGCTACCGCGTGTTCGATGGCTCCCGCGCCACCGCCTACAGCGAAAAGGACGAGCCGGTGCCCCTGGGCCTGCGTGGCCAGGCGTTGTGGCGGATCGAGCAGAGCGTGCGCGCGACGTGCCCGCAGCATGTGCTGTTGCGTTTTGGCTGGCTGCTGGATGACAGTGTCGACGGCACCCTCGGGCGCTTCCTGGCGCGGGCCGAGAAACCGGATGAGTTGTTGATGGCGGACGACCGACGCGGTAACCCGACGCCGGTGGACGATGCCGCACGGGTGATCATCTCGGTGCTCAAGCAACTCGATTGCGCGGCGCCGCTGTGGGGCACTTACCACTACGCCGGGCATGAGGCGACCACGCCGCTGGCGCTGGGCCAGGCGATCCTCACCGAAGCGCGCAGCTACCATGCGCTGGCCATCGAAGCGCCCACCGCCCAGGCCCACGCGGCACGGCCGGATGCAGCAGACGAACCGCAGCATGCGGTGCTGGCCTGCAAGAAAATCCTCCACACCTTCGGCATCAAGCCGCGGGCGTGGCGGGCGGGGCTACCGGCATTGCTGGACCGGTTCTACCGCCACAGCTGACTCAATACAAAACCAAATGTGGGAGGGGGATTGCTGTAGTGAGCGGGCTTGCCCCGCGCCGGACTGCGCAGCAGTCCCATTGGACCGCGGTGCACCCAGCGCGGGACAAGCCCCCTCACTACAGCAACCCCCCTCCCACATTGGTTATGCAGTGTTGCTTAGAACTTGTAGCCGATACCCACCATGTAAACCATCGGGTCCACGTCCACATTGACCTTGGCCCGGGTGCCAGGCGCCACGGCGTTGTTTTCCACGGTGGCCTTGGTGCTGATGTCGATGTAACGCGCCTGGGCGTTGATCATCCACTTGTCGTTGATCATGTAGTCCGCGCCGATCTGCGCAGCCCAGCCCCAGGAGTTCTCGGCCTTGAAGTTGCTGAAACCGGCTTCGGAGGCGCGGCTGCCGACGTGTTCGTCGTAGATCCAGGTGTAGTTGATACCGGCGCCTACGTACGGCTGGAACGGGGATTTATTGTCCAGTGGGTAGTACACGACGCTCAGGGTCGGCGGCAGGTGTTTCAGCGTACCGAGCTTGCCGTTGGCGGCGCCGAGGGCGGTGTTCTTAAGCTTCACGTCATGCTCGAACGGCGTGGCCGCCAGCAGTTCGATACCGACATGGCTGGTGAGCATGTAGGCGAAGTTCAAACCCAGCTGGGTGTCGCTGCTCATGGTCGCCTTGCCGCCCAGGTTGGCGCCGGCCAGTGGACCCTGGTCAACTTTGACGGTGCCGCTGTCTGCCTTCGGGTTCACGGTGATTGCACCGGCACGAATCAGAATGTCGCCCGCTTCGTGAGCGTGGACGGCAGGGGCGGCGAGTGCGAGGGCGAAGAGGGACGCGCCGAGCAGAGACTTGTTCATGGGAGCTCCAGAGGACGTTTAGAAGTTGTACGTCCAATGGTAAAGATCGTTCCGTCCGGTCTGTTGACTCAGCTCAATGAAAGGGCGATCAGCGTTATTCCGGCAGTTCGTAGATATAAATTTTCTCGGCATCCATCTGGTAGCCGGCGTCGGCCAGTTCACTGGTGGACGGTTTGACCTGCATCGCACCCTCGATCCAGTACGGCTGGTAGAGCTCATCGAGTTTCACGCCGAGTTCGCTTTTCACGTGCACGATCTGGTTCGATGGCGGTGGCGGCACATGGATGCACGCGCCGAAATACGGCACCAGCAGGAACTCGGTGGTGCGGCCTTCTTCGCTGACTTCCAGCGGCACGATATACCCGGGCAGGCGGATGTGCTGGCCATCGAGGCTCTGCACCACCGGCGCATTGGGCAGATCCTGCTTGGCCGCTGGTGCCGCTTCGACGGACAAGGCATCGGCCATGTTCGACAGGTTGTGCAGCGGTTTCATATTGGGGATTTCCGGTGGCGCGTCCGGCGGGATCATCTCCTGCCAGGACAAATCCCTGGGCTGGTCCTCCGCCCAGGCCGGCACGGCCACCAGCAGCAATAACGCAAACAGAGCGCGACGCATGAAGACTCCTCAGTGGGTAGCTGCAAGTTGCAAGCTTCAAGTAAAAGCCGATTCGCTTGAGGCTTGTAGCTTGAAACGTACAGCTGCTGTTCACAGCCTTATGGACAGGCCATCGGCCAGGGATTGTCGGTAGGCGCGCCAGGCGGGCACGCTGCCCATCAATAGCGCTGCCGCCAGGATACCGGCGAGCAAGGTCCATTCATATTCGCTGGGCCACGACATCGGCAGGTCGAGGCCGTAATTGGCCTGCAAATACCCGCGCGATGCGGCGATGCACACATACAGCAAGCCCACGCCTGCGATCACGCCGGACAGGGCCAGGGCGAAGGCTTCGAAAATCAGCAAGGTTGCGATATGCCACGGCCGCGCGCCCACCGAGCGCAGGATCGCCATTTCGCGGCGGCGTTCGTTGAGGCTGGTGAGGATCGCCGTGAGCATGCCGATCAAACCGGTCAGCACCACGAACAGCGAGATCACGAACAAGGCTTTTTCGGCGGTGCCCATCATGCTCCACAGCTCTTGCAGCGCCACGCCGGGCAGGATCGCCAGCATCGGTTCGCCACGGAATTCGTTGATCTCCCGCTGCAGGGCGAAGGTGGAAATCTTGTTGTTCAGGCCGAGCATAAAGGCCGTGATGGCTTGCGGGGTGAGGTCCATGTTGCGCGCCTGGTCGGCGCTGATGCGGCCTTTGCCCTGGGCCGGTACGCCGTTGTGCCAATCGATATGGATCGCCTCCATACCGCCGAGGCTGATATGCAGCGTGCGGTCCACCGGCGTGCCGGTGCGCTTGAGAATACCGACCACGGTGAACGGTTTGTCATCGTGTTTTACCAGGCTGACCACCGCCACGCCGTGGGCCAGCACCAGCTTGTCGCCGAGCTTGTAGTGCAGGGCATCGGCGACTTCGGCGCCGAGTACTACTTCGAACGGGTCGGTGGCGAAGGCGCGGCCGCTGGCCAGTTCCAGGTTTTGCTTGCGCCCGTACTGGTAGTGCTCGAAGTAGGATTCGTTGGTGCCCATGACGCGGTAGCCACGATGGGAGTCGCCGAGGGAAATCGGGATCGCCCATTTCACCTGGGGGCTGGCGGCGAAGTGCTCGTAGCTGTCCCACCGAATGTTGTTGGTGGCGTTGCCGATGCGGAACACCGAGTACAGCAGCAGGTTGACCGAACCGGAGCGGGCGCCGACGATCAGGTCGGTGCCGCTGATGGTGCTGGCGAAACTGTTGCGCGCCTCAACGCGCACGCGTTCCACCGCCAGCAGCAGGCACACCGACAAGGCGATGGCGAAGGCGGTGAGGATCGCGGTAAAGCGGCGGTTAGCCAGGCTGGCCATGGCTAGACGAAACAGATACATCTCAAACCTCTGCGGGCGTGGCGGCGCGATTGAGTTCGGCCAGCGACAGGTTACGGTCGAACAGCGGCGCCAGGCTCTGGTCATGGCTGACAAACAACAGGCTGGCGCCGGCTTCGCGGCATTCGGCGAACAGCAGTCGAATGAAGGCTTCGCGGGCGTCGTAGTCCAGGGCCGAGGTGGGCTCGTCGGCGATCACCAACTCCGGTTGGCCGATCAGCGCACGGGCGGCGGCCACCCGTTGCTGTTGGCCGATGGACAGCGAGTCGGCGCGGCGCTCCAGCAAGTCCTTATCCTTCAGGCCCAGGTGCGCCAGCAATGTGGCGGCGGCTGTGTCGACACTGCCGTGGCGCAGCTTTGCCCGTTGCGCGCGCAGCTTGGAAAAGTGACAGGGCAGCTCGACGTTCTCGCGCACCGACAGGAACGGCAGCAGGTTGAACTGCTGGAAGATATAGCCGGTGTGGTCAACGCGAAAGCGGTCCCGGGCGCCGGCCGAAAGTTCGGTCAGCTCCTGGCCGAGCAGGCGGATACTGCCCAGGCTGGGCTTCTGCACACCGCCGAGCAGGCCGAGCAAGGTGGTTTTGCCACTGCCGCTCGGCCCCTTGAGAAACAGGGTTTCCCCCGCTTCCAGGCGGAACGCGGGGATGTCCAGCAACTGTGGGTGACCGGGCCAGTTAAAGCCCAGGTCAGACAGTTCGATCAATGGGTGGGTCATGGGCACTCAGAACTTCAGGGTGGCTGCTGTGGCCGTCGCTTCAACACCTTGCTGGCCGCTCGGGCCGATCAGTTGTACCTGAATTTTCTGGGTGGCGGGGAAGGTCTTGAACACCTGGGTCAGGTCCAGGTTGCCCAGGGCGGTCGGCGTGGCGCAGGTGAATTGGTAGTGGGCGTGGATTTCACTGTGATCGTGATGATGCTCGTGGGCGCCGTCTTTGGCGTCGTGGTCATCATCATCATCGTCGTCGTGGTCGGCTTCCGGTTTGTCGCCGAACAGCGGGCTGTTGAGTTCCTGGGAGCTGATCACGCAACCCGCGGCCTTGGGCAGGTTGAACAGGGCCAGTGGGTTCTCCAGCTGTTTGCGGGCGGCGGCGACCTTGGCTTTGTCGGCTGCGCTGGTGGCGAGGTGTTCGAAGCCCACCAGGTTCATCGCCGGGCTGTCCAGTTCAAGCTCCAGGGCCTGGCCGTCGAGTACCGCGTTAAGGCGGCCTACGCCATGCTCGTGGGCGCCGAGGCTGCCGTGTTCGTGATCGTGGTCATGCTCGTCGGCGGCATGAGCGATGGCGAGTGGCAACAGGGCAAACGGCAATGCAAGCAACAGACGGCGCATGGGAAAGCTCCAGGAGATGAAAGTTTTGTTATGTGATCTTATAACAATAGTGCCGAGAGTTTGCCCGCCCGCTTGGCGTTGCGCAAGCCGCATGGGAGCATGCTCGTCAGAAAAAATGCAGGAGTAAGGACGATGTTGCGAATTCGTGGAACCATCGGCGACCTGCCGGTGGACTTGACCCTGGAGCTGGACGACGGCGATTGGGCACGACTCGGCGCGCAGCTGCAGGCGAGGCCAGTGGCAAGCGCGACCGCCGCGCCGGCAGCGCCGGTCAAGCCGAACGATGATCTGTGGCAGAACGCCCAGGACCTGTTGCGCAACGCCGGGCAACTCAGCGGCCTGGAACTGCTTGATCGACTGGAAGGTTTGGCGGGGGATGCCGCGGCGGGCAAGCGCCTGTTGGTGCGCCTGCGCCATAGCGCCAAGGTCAAGGTGGCCAGCGGCGGGGATACGCCGCTGTACAGTTGGATCGGCGATTAGTACAGCGCGGCGAACAACTTGCGGCGGTACACGGTCACCAGCGGGTGATCATTGCCCAACAGCTCGAACACCTGCAGCAAGGTCTTGTGCGGCAGGCCTTCGCTGTAGCTGCGGTTGCGGATAAACAGCTTGAGCAAGCCTTCCAGCGCCGCGTCGTACTGCTGGCGCGCCAGCTGCTGGATGGCCAGTTGATAGGCGGCTTCGTCGTCCTGCGGGTTTTGCGCCAGGCGGCTTTTCAGCTCGGCGGTGTCCGGCAGGTCGGCGGCCTGGCGCAGGAAGGTGATTTGCGCCTTGGCGCCGGCGAGGGCGGCTTTGTGGTCATCGCTCTTCACTGCATCGAGCACGGTTTGGGCTTCACCCAACTCACCGCGTTCGGCCAGGCAGCGCGCGTACAGAATCAACGCGGCAGCGTTGGTGTTGTCTTCACCCAGCAGCGCCACCAGCACGGCCTCGGCGTCGCTGATGCGGCCATCGGTAAACAGCGCCTGGGCCTGCTCCAGTGGGTCAGCCGCCGCCGGTGGTGGCATCTTCACGTGAGGCTCCAGCAGCGCCCGCACCGCCGACTCCGGCTGCGCCCCGGCAAACCCATCCACCGGCTGGCCATCCTTGAACAGCACCACCGTCGGCAGGCTTTGAATGCCAAAGCGCGCGACGATGTCCTGCTCGGCCTCGCAATCGACCTTGGCCAGCAGCAGCTCACCCTGATAGCTCTCGGCGATCTGCGCCAGCATGGGCATCAACGCCTTGCACGGCGCGCACCACTCGGCCCAGAAATCCACGAGCACGGGTTTTTCGAAGGAGTTCTGGATCACGGCCTGGTCGAAATTGGCGCTGGTGACGTCGAAGATGTACGGCGTGGGTTCACTCATGGGGCGTCTCGAATAAAGCGGGAATGGGGCAACTATAAGGGCTGGCGCCGCGAATGGTACAGGCTCACCTTGCGAAACTCCCAAGGCTCGGCCAGGTCCGGCAACGTCAGTGCATCGAGTATCTCCAGCCGCCGATAAGCCGGGTGCTGGAAGTCCCGCACGCGCGAGTCCGCCACCAGCGCTTCGCGGCCTCGGCTGAGGAAGTGGTCGAGCAACGGCAGGTTGGCGCGGTCGTAGAGCACGTCGGCGACCAGGATCAGGTCGAAGCGGTCGGCTTCGGCGAAAAAGTCCGGCGAGTAACTCAGTTCCACACCGTTGAGTTCGGCATTCGCCCGGCAGGACGCTAACGCCAGCGGATCCAGGTCGCAGGCCACCACTTCCAGCGCGCCGGCTTTAACCGCCGCAATCCCGGCCACACCGGAGCCCGCGCCGAAATCCAGCACGCGCTTACCTTTCACCCATTGCGGGTTCGCCGCCAGATACCGCGCCAGCGCCAAGCCGCTGGCCCAGCAAAAACTCCAGTAGGGCGGTTCATGCAGGATGCGCCGGGTTTCCTCGGGGCTGAAGGCGCGGTCCATGTTGTCCGCATCCAGCAGCCACAATGAAAGCGTGGTATCCGGCAGCGGGCAGGGCAGCAGTTGGGCGTCGCCGATCAGCGCGCTCAGGGCGCGCTGCAAGTCCAGCGGCGGCGTCATGGTGCCTTGACGAGTTCCAGGGGGCCGGTGGTCTGGGTGATCGCCTGGGTGATGCGTACGGCAGGCAGGTGCAGGATCAACTGGCCGGATTGGCTGGCACGGCCACGCAATTCAACCCGCGCACCGGCTGGGAACGCCTCGGGGTTGTAGCGCAGGCGGAAGGCCAGGGGCTTGCCATTGCCGGTCAAGACGCTGCTCGCCAACAGTTGTTGCGGGCGCGAACGGTCATCGATCACCAGCAGCGCCATCTCGACTTCGGCGCCGGCCGGCACGTTGGTGAGGCTGCCGCTGATTTCGCGTTGATAGGCGGGCAGGGGACCGAGGTCTTCAATGCCGGGGACTTTTTTCTCTTGTGCGGGCGTCGGTTGAGGGGCGGCCGGCTTGGGGGCTTCGCTGCTGCAGGCGACCAGGACACTGAACACGGTGAGCAAAACAAGTGGTCGTAACTGCATGTACGGCTCCAGAAAAGGACAAAATCCGTGGCTTGAAATATAAGAAACATATAGGCCTGCCTATATACCGTAAAGGCTATGGCTTGTCTTGCCACAGGGATGCGCTACCATGGCCCTCCCTTTTTTTGTTGCCTGCCACCATGCACTGTCCCTTCTGCGGTGCCAACGACACCAAGGTCATTGACTCGCGTCTGGTCGCCGAGGGCGATCAAGTGCGTCGCCGGCGCGAATGCCTGGCCTCTGGCTGCGGTGAACGTTTCACCACCTTCGAAACCGCCGAACTGGTATTGCCGCGCCTGATCAAGTCCGACGGCAGCCGCCAGCCTTTCGACGAAGAAAAACTGCGCGCCGGTATGCAGCGCGCCCTGGAAAAACGCCCGGTGAGTGTCGAGCGGCTGGAGGCGGCGCTGGCGCATATCAAGCACAAGCTGCGCGCCACCGGCGAACGCGAGGTCAAGAGCCTGGTGGTGGGAGAGCTGGTGATGGGCGAGCTGCAAAAGCTCGACGAAGTCGCCTATATCCGTTTCGCCTCGGTGTATCGACGCTTCCAGGACCTCAACGAGTTCCGCGAAGAGATCGACCGCCTGGCCCGTGAGCCGGTCAAAGAATGAACCCACTTTCTGCTGAACAGGCTGTGCTGGACGCCCATTACATGGCCCGCGCCCTCGAACTGGCGCGCAACGGCCTGTACACCACCCACCCCAACCCGCGTGTGGGCTGCGTGATTGTCCGCGCTGGGCAGATTGTCGGCGAAGGCTGGCATGTGCGCACCGGCGAGCCCCATGCGGAAGTGCATGCCTTGCGGGCTGCCGGTGACAAGGCGCGCGGCGCCACGGCGTACGTAACCCTCGAGCCCTGCAGCCACTACGGCCACACCCCGCCGTGCGCCGATGCGCTGGTGAGTGCCGGGCTGGCGCGGGTGGTCGCAGCGATGCAGGACCCCAACCCGGAAGTCGCCGGGCGCGGCATGCAGCGCCTGGCCCAGGCCGGGATCGTGGTGCGCAGCGGCGTGCTGGAAGGTGAAGCCAGGGCCCTGAATAAGGGCTTCCTCAAGCGTATGGAGCATGGCCTGCCGTTTGTGCGGGTCAAGCTGGCGATGAGTTTGGACGGCCGCACTGCCATGGCCAGCGGCGAAAGCCAATGGATCACCGGCCCCGCCGCCCGCGCCGCCGTGCAGCGCCTGCGTGCCGAGGCCAGCGTGGTGCTGACCGGTGCCGACACCGTATTGGCCGACGGCGCACGCCTGACCGTACGCGCCGCCGAACTCGGCCTGGACGACGCCACCACGGCCCTGGCCATGTCGCGCCCGCCGCTGCGTGTGCTGATCGACGGCCGTTTGCGCGTGCCGCTCAACGCACCGTTCTTTAAAGCCGGCCCGGCGCTGGTCATCACCTGTGTCACTGCGGAAAACCAGTTCCCCCGTGGCCCCGAGTGCCTGGTGGTGCCGGGCGTGGACGGCCAGGTCGACCTGCGCTCGGCGCTGGTGGCGCTGGCCGCCCGTGGCGTCAACGACGTACTGGTGGAAGCCGGCCCAAGCCTGGCGGGCGCGTTTGCCCAGCAGGGCCTGGTGGACGAATACGTGATTTTCGTCGCCGGCAAGTTCCTCGGCTCCGCTGCCCGGCCTTTGCTGGACTGGCCACTTGAGAAGCTGGCCGACGCTCCCCAACTCAAGATCACTGAAATGCGCGCTGTAGGCGACGACTGGCGAGTCACTGCCATCCCTGTGCCAGCAGCGAGCGTATAATTCTGACCGGGCGCTCAAGTGCCCGCACCGTTTTCCAGGAGAAGGCCATGTTCACCGGCATTATCGAATCCATCGGCAGCATCCGCGCCATGACCCCCAAGGGCGGCGACGTGCGCCTGCTGGTTGAAACCGGCAAGCTCGACCTCGGCGACGTCAAGCTGGGCGACAGCATCGCCGTCAGCGGCGTGTGCCTGACCGTCGTCGAACTGCCGGGCAACGGCTTTGCCGCCGACGTCAGCCGGGAAACCCTGGACTGCACCGCGATGAACGACCTCAAGGCCGGCAGCCCGGTCAACCTGGAAAAAGCCCTGACCCCGACCACCCGCCTGGGCGGCCACCTGGTCAGTGGCCACGTCGACGGCGTCGGCGAAGTGGTGGCCCGCAGCGAAAATGCGCGTGCCGTGGAATTCCGCATCCGCGCGCCCAAAGAGCTGGCCAAGTACATTGCCCACAAAGGTTCGATCACCGTCGACGGCACCAGCCTGACCGTGAACGCCGTGAATGGCGCCGAATTCGAACTGACCATCATTCCCCACACCCTGAGCGAGACCATCATGGCGTCGTACCAGCCTGGTCGCCGGGTGAACCTGGAAGTCGACTTGCTTGCCCGTTACCTGGAGCGCCTGCTTATGGGCGATAAGGCCGCAGAGCCTGCCGCCGGTAACATCACTGAAAGTTTTCTGGCCGCTAACGGCTACCTGAAATCCTGACCAAGGGGGTGCCCTGTGGCGCTCAATAGCATCGAAGAACTGGTTGAAGACATCCGCCAAGGCAAGATGGTCATCCTGATGGATGACGAAGACCGCGAAAACGAAGGCGATATCATCATGGCCGCCGAGGCCTGCAAGCCTGAGCACATCAACTTCATGGCCAAGCATGCCCGTGGGTTGATCTGCATGCCCATGAGCCGCGAGCGCTGCGAGCTGCTCAAGCTGCCGTTGATGGCGCCGCGCAATGGTTCAGGGTTTGGTACCAAGTTCACCGTATCGATTGAAGCGACCACCGGCGTCACCACCGGCATTTCCGCCGCCGACCGTGCCCGTACCGTGCAAGCCGCTGCCGCCAAGGACGCCAAGGCCGAAGACATCGTCAGCCCCGGCCACATCTTCCCGTTGATGGCTCAACCGGGCGGCACCCTCGCTCGCGCCGGCCACACCGAAGCCGCCTGCGACCTGGCGCGCATGGCCGGTTTCGAGCCCTGCGGCGTGATCTGCGAAGTGATGAACGACGACGGCACCATGGCCCGCCGCGCCGAACTCGAAGCCTTTGCTGCCGAACACAACATCAAGGTCGGCACCATTGCCGACCTGATTCACTACCGGATGATCCACGAACGTACCGTTCAGCGGATTGCCGAGCAGCCACTGGACAGCGAACTGGGCCAATTCAATTTGGTGACCTACCGTGATTCGGTGGAAGGCGACGTGCACATGGCCCTGACCCTGGGCAGCATCTGCGCCGACGAGCCGACCCTCGTGCGCGTGCACAACATGGACCCGTTGCGCGACCTGCTGATGGTCAAGCAACCGGGCCGCTGGAGCCTGCGCGCCGCCATGGCTGCGGTGTCCGAGGCCGGCAGCGGTGTGGTGCTGCTGCTGGGTAACCCGGTGGATGGCGACGTGTTGCTCGCACATATTCGCGAAACCGCCGAGCAGACCCAGGTGAAAACGCCGACCACCTACAGCATCGTCGGCGCCGGTTCGCAGATCCTGCGTGACCTCGGTGTGCGCAAAATGCGCCTGATGAGCGCACCGATGAAATTTAATGCGATATCCGGATTCGATCTGGAAGTTGTAGAATACGTGCCCTCCGAATAAAGGCCGGCGCTTTTTGCCCCTTGTTCGCGGTTAAATCATCACTGAGGGACGCACTTTTCGCGTCCCGGCTCTTTAAGAGATTTGTCGAATGACCCTGAAGACCATCGAAGGTACCTTCATCGCCCCCAAAGGCCGCTATGCCCTGGTGGTTGGCCGCTTCAACAGCTTCGTGGTTGAAAGCCTGGTAAGCGGTGCCGTGGATGCCCTGGTTCGCCACGGTGTGAGCGAGAGCGACATCACTATCATCCGCGCCCCTGGCGCCTTCGAAATTCCACTGGTTGCGCAAAAAGTTGCTCAGCAGGGTGAATACGCGGCGATCATCGCCCTGGGCGCGGTCATTCGTGGCGGTACTCCGCACTTCGAATACGTGGCCGGCGAATGCACCAAAGGCCTGGCCCAGGTGTCCATGGAGTTCGGCGTGCCAGTCGCTTTCGGCGTACTGACCGTGGATTCCATCGAGCAAGCCATCGAGCGTTCCGGCACCAAGGCCGGCAACAAAGGCGCTGAAGCTGCCCTGTCCGCCCTGGAAATGGTCAGCCTGCTGTCGCAGTTGGAGGCCAAGTGATTTCCGACGAGAGCGATTGCTTCAACCCACGCGACGAGCGCCCAGCGGACGCCGGCAAGCCGTCGAAAAGCGAAAAGCGCCGCGCTGCCCGCCAGCTCGCCACCCAGGCGCTGTACCAGCGTCACATGGCTGGTACCTCGCTGAACGAGATCGAAGCGCAGTTTCGCGTCGATAACGACTTCACGTTTGCCGACCAGAGCTACTTCCACGACATCCTGCACGGCGTTCCGGCCAACCTGGCCGAGATCGATGCGGCATTGACGCCGTGCCTGGACCTGACCCTCGAAGAACTGGACCCGGTTGAACTGGCTGTACTGCGCCTGTCCACCTGGGAGCTGCTCAAGCGCGTCGACGTGCCGTACCGCGTGGTGATCAACGAAGGCATCGAACTGGCGAAAGTCTACGGTTCGACCGACGGTCACAAGTTCGTCAACGGCGTGCTCGACAAGCTGGCCCCGCGCCTGCGTGAAGCCGAAGTGAAGGCGTACAAGCGCTAACCTGCGCTTGAGTCCTGAATGGGCGAGTTCGAGCTGATCCACCAGTACTTCGCCGCCGCGCCGTGCGCACAGGGCGGCGAGAGCATTGCCCTGGGGATCGGCGACGACTGTGCCCTGCTGGCGCTCCCCGCCGGGGAGCAACTGGCAATTTCCACCGATACCTTAGTGGCCGGCGTGCACTTTGCCGACCCCTGCGACCCGTTCCTGCTCGGCCAGCGCTCGCTGGCCGTGGCGGTCAGCGACCTGGCCGCCATGGGCGCCCACCCCCTCGCGTTTACCCTCGCACTCACTACGCCGACCGTCGATGCCGATTGGCTGCAACGCTATGCCCAGGGGTTGAACGCCATGGCGCAAAACTGCGGTGTGGGCCTGGTGGGCGGCGACACCACGCGCGGTCCGCTGAGCCTGACCCTGACCGTGTTTGGTCGTGTCCCGGCCGGTCAAGCGTTGACCCGCAGCGGCGCACAGCCGGGCGACCTCTTGTGTGTCGGCGGCGAGTTGGGTAATGCCGCCGGTGCCTTGCCGCTGGTATTGGGGCAGCGCAGCGCCGATGCCGCGATTGCCGACCCGCTGCTGGCCCATTACTGGTCGCCACAACCGCAGTTGGCCTTGGGCCTGGCTCTACGGGGCAAGGCCACATCGGCGATGGATATTTCTGACGGTCTTCTGGCCGATTGCGGGCATATCGCCAAGGCCTCGGCTGTCAGCCTGTTGATCGAGCGCCAGAAGCTGCCGCTGTCCCACGCGTTGCTGGCGTTTGTCGGTGATGACGAGGCGCGGGTCGCCGCATTGAGCGGCGGCGATGACTACGTGCTGGTGTTCACCCTGCCGCCCGTCGAGTTGGCGCCGTTGCTGGCTGACGGTTGGCCGGTGCATGTTATCGGCCAGGTCCAGGCGGGGCAGGGCGTAACGCTGCTTGACGCTCTCGGGCAAGACATCACCCCGGCCATCCGGGGCTATCAACATTTTTGCCCGGCACCTTGAATCGCGTGCTGCGCTACGCTCTATTACGTCGTTCTGGATGCTGGATTTGCAGGAGATCATCGCCATGGATGTACGCCGCTGGCTGCTGATGCTGCTGTGTGCCCTTCCGGCATGGTCCCAGGCGCAGGAGGTGCCGGTGGTGCCCGGCAAGGTCATGCTGGCCAGCGAGGCCTGGGACGACTACACCAATGCCGACGGCAGCGGCCTGGCCTGGGATGTGTTGCGGCACGTCTTCGAACCGGTCGGGATCACCCTGCAAACCCGCATTGAGCCCTATACCCGCTCGGTCGGCCTGGCCCAGCGCGGTGAAGTGGATGGCTGGGTCGGTTCCTACCGCGATGAAGTCAAGGGTGTGCTCTACCCGCACTGGAACTTCGATTCCGACCCCATCTACGCCCTTGGGCTGGCGACCTCGCCGATACCGAGCGCCGCGACGCTGGGGGATTATCGCCTGGCCTGGGTGCGGGGCTACAAGTACGAGGCGTATTTGCCCCATGTGCGCCGTTTCAATCAGATCCAGCGGCGCGATGGTATCTTGCCGATGCTGCAGCACGGTCGTGTCGACTTCTACATTGATGCGCTCACCGAAGCCCGATACATCCTCAGTCAGGCGGATGTCCCGTCCCAGTTCCGACTTACCCACATCATTGACCTGCCGCTCTACGTTGGTTTTGCCGATACCGAGCGTGGGCGGGCATTACGCACCGTGTTTGACCAGCGCATGGCGGTCCTGGTGAAAAGCGGCGAGCTGAAGCCGATTTTCCTGCGCTGGAAACTGCCTTATCCGTTCTGACCTGCATAGAACCGGGACGAAGGCCAATCAAACCGATTGATCTTTATCAGCGATAATTCAGCTTAAGCGTCTGTAGGAACCTGCTGTTACAATGCCCGCCTCTGTGAAATCTGAAATCAGGAGCACACGGTGCCCGTCGTTTTCGTCGCTGCTTCCAAGCTGCCTACCCCTTTTGCCACGTTCACCATGAGCGGCTTTCTCGAAGAAGCCACCGGGCGCGAGCACGTTTTGCTCAGCCTCGGCGATATCGCCGATGGCGCACCGGTTCTCGGTCGCGTGCACTCCGAGTGCCTGACCGGCGATGCGCTGTTCAGCCAGCGCTGTGACTGCGGCTCGCAACTTGAAGCGGCGATGCGCGCCATCGCCCGTGAAGGCCGTGGGGTGCTGTTGTACTTGCGTCAGGAAGGCCGTGGCATTGGCCTGCTGAACAAGATTCGCGCCTACGAGCTGCAAGACGGCGGCGCCGATACCGTCGAGGCCAACGAGCGCCTGGGCTTCGCCGCCGACCAGCGTGACTACGCGATCTGCCTGCCGATGCTGGAGCACCTGGGCGTGAAGTCCCTGCGCCTGATGACCAACAACCCGCGCAAGGTCAAAGCCTTGACCGAGATGGGCATCACAGTGGCCGAGCGCGTACCGCTGCACACCGGGCACAACCCGCACAACAAGCTCTACCTGGCGACCAAGGCCAGCAAGCTCGACCACATGATGGGCAACGAGCATCAAGGCGAGGTCGACCGCGCGTGACCCGTGGCCAGGTGAAACGGCGACTGTCCTTCAACTGGTGGCAGTACCTGGCCCTGGCGCTGCTCCCGCTGTTCGTGATCAACCTGGTGTTTGGCCAGGCCGAGCCCTTGTTGCCGGTGCTGGCCATGCCGTTCTTCATCGCCGGCGTGGCGTCGATGTTTCTCAGCCTGCGCTACTTCAACGGCTATAAACACGCCCTGATCGCCACCTCCAAAGCCCTCGATACCGCTGAAGAACCGGCTGCCTGGATCACCCTGGCGGCCCGTCGGCGCACGGCCTTGATGGTGGCGGCTGTGCCGGCGTGGGTGGGCGCACTGGCGGTGTTCGTCGGCCTGGAGGCGGTGCCGCTTTTCCTGTTGGCGCTGTCGACGACGGTGCTGTTTTACCTCTACCGCATCCCGCGTCAGTTGGGATGATGCGCCGCTGGCTGGCGATTCTGCTGCTGGCATTCAGTGCCCAGGGCCTGGCGGTCGAACGGGTCGTGAGCCTGGCGCCCTCCCTGTCTGAAATCGTGGTTGAGCTGGGTGCTACCGACCTGCTGGTGGGCGTGCTCGATGGCGGTGAGCGGCCAGCGGCGCTGGCGAACGTGCCGTCGGTTGGGCGTTATGGGCAGTTGGACATGGAGCGCCTGCTGAGCCTCAAGCCCGACCTGATCCTGCTCTGGCCCGGCAGCGTCGGCCCCGCCCAGCGCGAGCAACTGCAGCGCCTGAATATCCCGGTGTATGTCGCCGAACCCCATAGCCTTGAACAAATGACCACCCAGGTCCAGGCCATCGCCGAGCAATTGGGCCGTGCCGACGCCGGCCGGCAATTGGCCGCGCACCTGCGCCAGCGCCTGGCGCAGTTGCGTCAGCGTTATCAGCGGGCCGAACCGTTGCGGGTGTTCTACCAGGTGTGGAACCAGCCGCTGTACACCGTGGGCGGCGGCCAGATCATCAGCGACGCGCTGAGCGTGTGCGGTGCGCGCAATGTGTTTGACGACCTGAAGCTGCCCGCGCCGCAGGTCAGCATCGAGTCGGTATTGCAGCGCAATCCTGAGATGATCCTGGTGGGCGATCAGGCTCAGAGGGAAGCCTGGAAGATCTGGCCAGCGATGGCGGCGCGGGTGCGGCTGGTTCCGGATAAAGGCCTGGAACGGCCCAGCGGGCAGATGCTGGAAGCGCTGGCGCGGCTGTGTCAGGTGATCGCTCCGAGCCGTTGAGACCAGTCCAGGCGACAATCAGATTTCAGGTGTCCAGGTCACGCCAAACATCCACGTCCGGCCTTCTTCACGGTAATCGTGATTGTTGACGAATGCCGGATCGTTGTAGCTGTAGCGCGCCCGCGCATAAGACTTGTCCAGCAGGTTGTCGACCTTCAGCGACAGCCCCACTTCCCGCGTCACCGCCCAACTGCCGCGCAGCCCGAGCAACCCATAGCCGCCCAGGCGCTGGGTGTTGGCTTCATCGTCATAGCTGTGGCTGATCGCCTGCCAACTGGCGCCCACGCCCACCTGGTCGAATTGCCGGTCCAGGTCCAGGCTCAACGTACGCCGCGCCCGGCGGGCCAGGGTGTGGCCACTGTCGCGGTCGCGCGGGTCGATGATCGACAGTCCGAGGTTGCCTTGCCAGCCGAACAGGTCCTGCTTGAGCGCCGCCTCAACACCGTTGAGGCGTGCCGACGCCACATTCTGCGGCTTGCCGGTTTGGTCGAGAATGATCGCATCGCTCAAATCGGTGCGGTACAGGGACGCTTCCAGGCGCGTGCTGTCACTCAACTGGCTGCGCCACTGCAGTTCGTAGCTCTTTGATGTTTCGGGCTGCAGGTGGGGGTTGCTGTACTTCGTGTCCGGATAATAGAGGTCGTTGAAGGTCGGCGCGCGGAAGCCTTCGCTGTAGCTCAGCAGCACGTCATTGTCGGGGTTGACCGGCAAGGTCAGGGTGCCGCTCCAGCTGTTCTGCCCGCCGAACTGCTGGTTCTGGTCGTGACGCAGGCCCAGTTCGGTGGAAAACCACGCGCTGTGAAAGCGATGCTGCATAAAGGCGGCGCGGTTCCAGCGGCTGTTTTCGGTAAAGGTGGTGGAGCCGTGGAAGCGGTCTTCGTACCAGTCGCCGCCGAGGATCAGGCTGTTCTGCTCATCCAGCCTCAGGTCGTTCTGCCAGTTGACCGAATCACGGTAGGTGTTGAATACGCTGAAATCCTCGCTGAGGGTGTCGCGCTTGGTGTCGCGGTTCTCGCTGTGGCCCAGCTCCAGGCGCGATTGCCAGTGCTCATTGAGCGTGGCGTCGACATAGCCGCTGGCGCTGCTCACGGCGTAGTCGGTGTAGGGTTTCTGGCTAACGGTTTGCCCGGTGGCGGCGTCGTAGCGGCCGAAGCTGTTGTCGTACTCCGATTTGCCGCGGTTATCCAACAGATTGAAGCCCACCTCCAGTTCATCGCTGAAGGAGTGGCTGAGGTTCAGGCTCACGGACTGGTTGCGATAAGCATCATGGTCACCGTCGCTGGGGAACGACTGGCGGGTTGAGTTGATGCCGGCAGTGTCATCCAGGCTCGCGCTCAGGTTGAAGCGCGTCTGTTTGTCACCGCCCGAAAGGCCAAGGCTGCGCTCCCAGGTGTTGTGGCTGCCGAACCCGAGTTTCACGCGCGGTTGCACGCCTTGCTCGGCATTGCGCCGGGTGAATACCTGGATCACGCCGCCAATCGCGTCGCTGCCGTAGATCACCGAGCGCGAGCCGCGCAGCACTTCCACCCGCTCAATCTGGTCGACGTTGAGGTATTGCAGGCCGCTGTCGCCGGAGGTGGTGTTGGCGATGCGCTGGCCGTCTACCAGCACCAGGCTTTGGGCGGACTTGGTGCCCCGCAGGTAGATGCCCGGCAAACTGCCACGGCCACCGGAGGGTGCGACTTGTACGCCAGGCACACGGCTGAGCAGGTCGGTGAGGCTGGTGGGTTGCAGGCGGTCGATGTCGTCGCGGGTGAACACGGTGTTGGCGGCGCTGCTGTCGTTGCGTGCCTGGACCTGACGGTTGGCGCTGATGACGACGTCGGGGAGTTTCAGGGCGTTGTCGCGGGTGTCGGCGAGCAATTCAGGGGAGGGCAAAAGAAGCGGCAAGGCAAGGTACAGGTGTTTCATGGGCTGTCCATAGCGTTTGAAGATGGCACAATCAAATGTGGGAGGGGGCTTGCCCCCGATTGCAGTGTGTCAGTCTCAGTAGCTGTAACTGATCCACCGCTATCGGGGGCAAGCCCCCTCCCACATTTTGGTTCCGGTTTCTACAGGGCCAGCAGCGCCAGGCGCTCGCGCACCGAAGCCTCGATCCCTGCTTCATCCAGCCCGCACTCAGCCAGCATCTGCGCCGGCTTGGCATGTTCGACGTAGGTATCCGGCAAGCCCAGGTGCAGCACCGACCTGAGGATGTTTTCCCGCGCCAGGAACTCACTGACCGCCGCACCGGCACCGCCCATGATGGCGTTCTCCTCGACGGTCACCAGCAGCTCATGACTGCCGGCGATGTCGCGCACCAGGGCTTCATCCAGCGGCTTGACGAAGCGCATGTCGACCACGGTGGCGTCGATCTTCTCGGCCACCTTGAGCGCTTCGGCCAATTGCACGCCAAACACCAGGAACGCGGTCCTGCTGCCCTGGCGACGCACAATGCCCTTGCCGATTTCGATCGGCTCCAGGTCCTTCTCGATCAGCGCGTTGGGGCCGTTGCCCCGTGGGTAACGCACGGCGGCCGGGCCGTTATACAGGTGGCCGGTGCTGAGCATCTTGCGCAGTTCGTTTTCGTCGCTCGGCGTCATCACCAGCATGCCGGGGATGCAGCGCAAGTAGGACAGGTCGAAGCTGCCCGCGTGAGTCGGGCCGTCTTCGCCGACTAGACCGGCGCGGTCGATGGCAAACAGCACGTCGAGGTTCTGCACGGCGACGTCATGCACCAACTGGTCATAACCGCGCTGCAGGAACGTTGAGTAGATTGCCACCACCGGCTTGGCGCCTTCGCAGGCCATACCGGCCGCGAACGTGACAGCGTGCTGCTCGGCAATGGCCACGTCGAAATAGCGCAGCGGGAAACGCTCGCTGAACGCCACCAGGTCGGAGCCTTCCTTCATCGCCGGGGTAATGCCCACCAGGCGTGGGTCGACGGCGGCCATGTCACACAGCCATTCGCCGAACACACCGGAGTACTTCGGCCCGCTGGCTTTTTTCGGCGCAGCGGCGGGGGCGTCCAGGGGTTCCAGCTTGGTGATCGCGTGGTAGCCGATCGGGTCGACTTCCGCCGGGGCGAAGCCTTTGCCT
Source organism: Pseudomonas sp. AM8 (assembly GCF_036346475.1). NCBI lineage: Bacteria > Pseudomonadati > Pseudomonadota > Gammaproteobacteria > Pseudomonadales > Pseudomonadaceae > Pseudomonas > Pseudomonas sp. AM8. The sequence goes on along the minus strand of NZ_JAOTNX010000009.1, from coordinate 255,756 downwards.
TTCTTGGTGACGATGTGCAGGAACTGCGGGCCCTTGAGGTCGCGCATGTTGCGCAGCGTTGCAATCAGGGTCGGCAGGTCATGGCCGTCGATGGGGCCGATGTAGTTCCAGCCCAGCTCTTCGAACAGCGTGCCGGGGACCAGCATGCCCTTGGCATATTCTTCGGTACGCCGGGCAATTTCCCAGGCGCCGGGCAGACGCGAGAGCACCTTCTTGCTGCCTTCGCGCATGCTGGCATAGGTGCGGCTGGAGAGAATCTTGGCCAGGTAATTGGACAGGCCGCCGACATTGCGCGAGATCGACATGTCGTTGTCGTTGAGGATCACCAGCATGTTGGCGTTCACTTCCGGCGCATGGTTCAGCGCTTCGAAGGCCATGCCGGCAGTCAGCGCGCCATCACCGATCACGGCGATTGCCTTGCGGTCGCTGCCTTGCAGCCGGGCGGCAATCGCCATGCCCAGCGCTGCGCTGATCGAGGTGCTGGAGTGGCCAACGCCAAAGGTGTCGTACTCGCTTTCGGCGCGGCGCGGGAAGGCGGCAACGCCGTCCTTCTGGCGCAGCGTGCCCATGCGCTCGCGGCGGCCCGTGAGGATCTTGTGCGGATACGCCTGATGGCCCACGTCCCACACCAGCCGGTCATCCGGGGTGTCGAACACGTAGTGCAACGCGATGGTCAGCTCGATGACGCCCAGGCCGGCACCGAAATGCCCACCGGTCTGGCCGACCGTGTAGAGCAATTCCAGGCGCAACTCATCGGCCAGGGTTTCCAGCTCGGCTTCACCCAGACGACGCAGGCCGTCCGGCGTGGCAGCACGGTCGAGCAGGGGCGTGGACGGGCGCTTGCGGGGAATCTCTTGAAACGTCGTGGGCATCAGGCGAATCGTTATAGGTATAGAAGAGGCGGCAGTTTACCTCAAGCATCGCAAACTGCCCACGCAGAGCGCCGAACTTGGCCGATATGCGGTTGCAATGGCCGCCGTAATCAGTGGCGGCGTTCGACGATATACCGCGCCAGGTCACGCAGTGGCTCGGCCGCCGCGTCGAAAGGTCGCAGGGCGTCCAGCGCCTGGTCGCGTAGTTCCACGGCGTAGGCCTTGGCGGCTTGCAGCCCGAGCAGCGCAGGATAAGTCGGTTTGTCCCGTGCGATATCGGCGCCCTGGCGTTTGCCCAGGGTGGCGGTATCGCTTTCCACGTCGAGAATGTCGTCCTGCACCTGAAACGCCAGGCCAATGGCCCGGGAATAGGTCTGCAGCGCCGCCAATTGCGTGGCTTCGGCATGTCCGCTGGCCAGGGCGCCCAAGTGCACGGCGGCTTCGATCAGTGCGCCGGTCTTGTGGCGGTGCATGTGCTCAAGGGCTTTTTGATCCAGCTTGACGCTGACTGAACCCATGTCGATCGCCTGCCCGCCCACCATGCCCGCAGGGCCGGCAGCCAGGGCCAGTGCGGTGACCATGCGCAGGCGGATCTCGGCGTTGACGCTGCTCAGGCGTGGGTCCAGCAACGCGCTGAACGCCAGGCTCTGCAAGCCATCACCGGCGAGGATCGCATAGGCTTCATCAAAGGCTTTATGGGTGGTGGGCTGGCCGCGACGCAGATCGTCATCGTCCATCGCCGGCAAATCGTCGTGTACCAGGGAATAGGCGTGAATCAGCTCGACCGCACAGGCGGCACCGTTGGCCTGTTCGGCCGGCGCGCCCAGCGCTTCACAGGCCGCATACGCCAGCAACGGGCGCACGCGCTTGCCGCCATTCATCACGCTGTAGCGCATGGCTTCATACAGACGCTTCATTTCCGGGCTTGGCGCAACAAACAAGGGCTCCAGCGCCGCATTCACCCGGGCTTGGCTACTGGCCTGATACGCGTCGATCATTCCGGCTGTTCCGCGTCGAAAGGTTCTTCGGCCAACTCTCCGTCACGCTCCAGCAATACCTGGACCTTCTGCTCCGCCTGCGCCAACGCGCTCTGGCAGTCACGGGTCAGGCCGATGCCTTGCTCAAACGCCGTCAGCGAGTCCTCCAGCGACAACTCGCCGTTCTCCAGACGCTCGACCAATGTTTGCAGGTCGGCGAGGGATTGTTCGAAATCGAGTGCAACTTTTTTGCGGGCCATGGCGGCTATTCCGGTAGACGGTAAACCGGCGCGACACTAGCAGACATGGGGATTCTGGGCAAATGAGTGGGGCGTCACTCGCCCCCTGTATTGACCTGATAACGCGTGCTGCGGCCGCCTCCGAGGAGACGGACCAGGCAGTTTTTTTCCAGCACGTCCGCCAGGTGTCGCGTCGCTGTCGCCTTGGATACCTGCTCCACGCTGCGTAACAGGGTTTTAAGGAACCACTCGAGTTGGACGCTCGGTTGAATAACGAAAGCCTGCTTTTCAGGGCAGGCTTATCGCGAATCTCGGCTGGCTTACTTCTGGTGAGCCGTCAGCGCCGCATATCCATTCATCAAGTTGCGATAGTTGGGAATGCGCTGGGACAACAGATTGCCCAGGCCTTCGATATCGTTGCGCCAGTCGCGGTGCAGCTCACAGGCTACCGAGAACCAATTCATCAACTGTGCACCGGCCTGGGTCATCCGGCTCCACGCCGCCTGCTGCACCGTGGTGTTGAACGTGCCGGAGGCATCGGTCACCACAAACACCTCGAACCCTTCCGCCAGTGCCGACAAGGTCGGGAACGCTACGCATACATCCGTGACCACGCCGGCGATGATGATCTGCTTGCGGCCGGTGGCTTTGATTGCCTTGACGAAGTCTTCGTTGTCCCAGGCATTGATCTGGCCGGGGCGGGCGATGTACGGCGCGTCCGGGAACATCTCTTTCAACTCCGGTACCAGCGGGCCGTTGGGGCCTTGTTCGAAGCTGGTGGTGAGGATGGTCGGCAGGTTGAAGAACTTGGCCAGGTCGGCCAGGGCCAGCACGTTGTTCTTGAACTCGTTGGGCGAGAAGTCCTGCACCAGGGAAATCAGGCCGGTCTGGTGGTCGACCAGCAGGACTACGGCGTCGTCTTTGTTCAAGCGGTTGTAGGTTGGAGTGCTCATGGTTGAATCCTTTTTTGTTCAGGTTGGTTGGGCGTTGCGTTCAACATGGGCACAGATTAATGGGTGGATGCTGGGGGATAAATCGGCTGGAATGGGTAATACCGTCAACTCAAAGGCGACAATTCATGGATTGTCAGTAGGACTGATCCTTTTAGCGGTCGGGAAAGTAAGTCAAAAAATCTCACGCGTGAGCTATTGAGTGTGGCAAAAAATGCCTGTAGATTTTCTCACGCGTGAGTTTTTCACAGCGAGGTCAGTACCATGGAAAGCAGCTCTCCATCGAGTCCGCCTAAAGGGCCCGATACCGATTCAGCAAGCCTCAAGGGAGAGCGCTTGAAGCCGTCCGCCAAAAAGCCATCGAGCTTTTACATGAAGCAGATGCGTGCAGGCCTGGCGGCCGCCGGCTACGTGAAACACGAGACTTGGGTGCTTCCCGAAAACCGAAGCCTGCTCAAGCAGATGGAGAAACAGCTTCGCCAGCCGATTCTGGCTGGCTCATTCATGTCGGAGAATTTCATGAGCGCAGGTACCAACTGGAATATCGATCGCCTCTTCACCGCTCTTCAGGCCCTGGACGACGTGGTGTCCAAGGACATTACGCTTTCTCTGGTTCAAGGCTCCGAGTCCAGCATCAAGCTGGAAATGAACGACTTCGGTGGCCTGCCGATTTACATCGCGGTGGTGGGCGAGCAGATCATCGTTGACACCGTGCTGGTCGATGTCGAGTCCATCAACGATGTCGCTAAATTCAATGACGCGGTGTTGCGCAGCCGGGAAATGTTCCCGCTGTCCTCCATCGGCATCGAGTCCATGCCTAACGGGCAAGTGGTCTACAACATGTTCGGTGCATTGAGCTCCGACTCCAGCCTGACCAATATCGTCACCGAGGTGAAAACCCTGGTCGACAACGTGCAGCGCGCCAGCGAAGCCTTCGAACGTTTCTTCAATTAAGTATTCGGGAGTATCCAATGACTCAGTCCATCTGGAGCAAATTGTTCACCGCGCTGCGTGGCGGTGCCAACGAAGTCGGCGAATCGATCGTCGATCAACAGGCCCTGCGCATCCTCGATCAGGAAATCCGCGATGCCGACACCGCGCTGGCCAACGCCAAGCGTGAGCTGGTGAGCATCATGGCCAAGCACAAATTGGCGACTGATCGCGTCAATGAGTACGACGCCAAGATCAAGGACCTGGAGTCCAAGGCGGTGGCTGCCCTGCAGGCCAATCGTGAAGACCTCGCCCTGGAAGTGGCCGAAGCCATTTCGAGCCTGACCAACGAGCGGGATGTCGAGCATAAGCAAGCCACCGAGTTCGGTGGCTATGCGGAAGGCATGCGCAAGGACATCACCAAGGCCGAAAGCCGGATCAAAAGCCTGCGCCAGCAAGTGGACATGGCCAAGGCGCGCGACAGCGTACAGAAGGCCCAGGTCAGCGCCTCCATCGCCAGCGGCGGTGCCAACGGCAAGCTGGAAACCGCCGTCGGTACGCTGAATCGCTTGCAGGCCAAGCAGCAGCAACGCGCCGCTGAACTGCAAGCCCAGGATGAACTGGCAGATGCATCGACCGGGACCGACCTGGAGCGCAAGCTGCGCGACGCCGGCATCACGCCGAACGAAGGCAGCGCCAATGCGATTCTGGAGCGTTTGAAGCAAAAATCGGCCGAGTAAGCAACGTCGCCGCAGGAAGGGCAGTGTCTGCCCTTCTTTTTTTACGTCGAGGTCAGGATGGGCGCCCTGAAGGGTTTCAAGACAATCGCAGGCCTGGCGCTGTTCATGGTCGCGCTGCAACTGCTCAATGTAGCGACCGGTTACAGCCTGATGACGTTCGGCCTGATCCCGAGAACGCTGCAGGGGCTGCCGGGCATCCTCACCTCACCGTTTTTGCACGGCTCGTTCGCCCACCTGAGCGCGAACCTGGTTGCCTTTTTGATCCTGGGCACCCTGGTGATTATCGAAGGGCTCAATCGGTTTGTGACCGTCAGCGCGATCATCATCCTGCTGGGCGGTTCGCTGGTCTGGCTGTTCGGTTTTGCGGGTGTGCACGTGGGGGCCAGCGGCTGGGTGTTCGGGTTGTGGGCCTACCTGTTGTCTCGCGCCTGGTTCCGCAGGAGCTGGAGCAACCTGATCACTGCCGGTGTGGTGGCGGTACTGTATGGCGGACTGGTCCTTGGCTTCCTGCCTCGCCAAGGCGTTTCCTTCGAAGGGCATCTGTTTGGTGCCTTCGCCGGATTTATTGCCGCCAAGGTACTTCTCTCTCAACCACGCAGCAGGTTTAATGCCGGCTGAACGCACTTGAGCACCCAGGGAGTCAGGGACGCAATGCCGATTTTTCTTTTGTTGCGCAGGTACGCCGCTTCCCTCTTTCACCGCTTCGGCTGGGCAGGCCTGGTCATCGCCTTGGGGGTACACCTGAGCACGGCTTATCTGGGCCTGGTGGTTCTGGGCGAACAACACCTCACCGCGCCCGCCACGTTCGTTTACTTCTATCTCACCACCACGCTGACCGTCGGCTATGGCGATCTATCGCCGCAGACCTCTTTGGGACGCTTGTTCGTGGCGACCTGGGTCATGCTCGGAGGCATTGCGCTGCTGACGGCAGCCATCGGCAAAACCACCAGCACTGTCATCGATGCATGGAGAAAAGGCATGAAGGGCAAAGGCGATTTCACCGGCAAAATCGGCCATACCGTGCTCATTGGCTGGGAGGGCGCGTCCAGTGAACGGGTCATCGAGTTGTTGCTGCAAGACGAAACCTCGAACGACAACCTGATCGTCATCTGCGATTGCACCCTCGAAGAAAACCCGATGCCGGGCAAGGCGGCCTTTATCCGGGGGGAGAGCTTGTCCTCCACAGCGCTGTTGCTGCGTGCCGGTGTGCCCGGTGCCGAGCGTGTGCTGGTGCGAACCCCGTCTGACGATCTGACGCTGGCCACCGTGCTGGCGGTGAATCAATTGAATCCGGTCGGGCATGTGGTCGCCCACTTCAATGCAAGTGAGATCGCCGCACTGGCCAGTTCCTACGCCCCCAGCCTGGAATGCACCTCAAGCATGGCTATCGAAATGCTGGTGCGCGCCTCTCAGGACCCGGGCTCGTCGGTGGTCATTAATGAGCTACTGTGCGTGGGGCAGGGGGCCACCCAATACTTGATGAGATTGCCCGAGGCGTTTGAAGCCACGTTCGGCGATCTGTACACCCAGATGAAAGAACGCCACAACGCCACCCTCATCGGCTATCGCGCCAAAGGTGCCCCGCAACCGTCGATCAACCCGCCCAGTGCCACGCGCGTTGAAGGCGGCGAGCTCTTCTACATTGCCTCCACCCGCCTCAAGGAAATCTCCAATGGGATGGTTTAAACAGTTGATGGGGCTTGAGGCCCCGCAAGCGAATACACACTCGAAAGGCGCCGCCGAACCGCTGCCGACCACCGGGCCGCTTGGCCTGGCGCCGGGCAAAGGCGTGATATTCGACACGACCCTGAAGTTGTTGCTCGAAGGGAAGACCACGGTGGTTATCCCCGGCTCCCAGGAAATCTGGAGTAACGGCACCGTTGACCTCGGGCAGTCGACCTGGCTGTCGCGCTACTACATGAACGACGAAGATTACTGGCTGCAGGTGCACACCACGGGCGACATCGCCGGGCAGGTCGAGTCTGTGATCCTGTTCAACTACCTGAGCTACGTCACTATCAGCAGCGAAGCTGAATTGCGCCGGCTGGCGGGGCCGCAGAGTCCGATCGGGTTGCCGACCTACACCCATAATGGCGTCGAATACGCGCGCGTGTGGGGCAGCGAGGCTGGCCAGACAGAATTGGTGGCCATGAGCGAGCAGGTGATAAACCCCGAGGACTCCTACAGCGTCGAACACCGCTCGATGCTATATGCCCGTGACACCGGCCTGACCGATCGACGGGAGTTTCTGTTGTTCTCTGTCGAAGAAGACGCTGAAGGCACTGTCAGCCTGAGCACCTCCCTGGGCATTTCACTGTACACAACCGACCTGAATGCGCTCTAAAAAAGGAAGAAATCCATGCTAGAAGCTCTCTCCATCTCCCTGAACAAAGCCGCCGTGCTCGGGTTTGTCACCTACATCCTGGGGGCTGCCGTGCTGTTTGCGCTGTTCCAGTTCATCTACACCCGCGTCACCCCGCACAAGGAATTCGAGCTGATCCGGGCGGGCAACGTTTCCGCAGCGGTCGCCCTGGGCGGTGCCATCGTCGGTTTCGCCATTCCGGCCAGCAACGTGATTGCCTATTCGATCAGCATCCTCGACTTCGTCGTCTGGGCGGTGATCGCAGCCGTCGTCCAACTGTTGGCGTTTCTGCTCACCAGTCTCGTGCTCAAGGGCACTTCCGAGCGCATCAAGAGAGGCGAGCTCGCAGCGGGCATCTATGTGGCGGCGGTGGCCATCAGCGTCGGCATGTTGAATGCCGCCTGCATGACACCTACCCAGAACTGATTGCGCACGGAGCTCCCGATGAAACGAAGCAAGTACGTCCAGCTTTCGCTGGCAGCGTCGGTCGCCATGGCGATATCCGGTTGTGGGCCGACGGAAAAAACCTACGATTTGCAGAAGAAGTACAACTTCCAGTCGGTGCAGCAATGCGCCGATGAAAAACTGCCGGTGGACGTCTGTTCGGACGCCTACATGACGGCCCTGGCCGAGCATCGCCGCATCGCCCCGGTATACGCCAGCCAGGCCGATTGCGATGCCGACTTTGTCGCCGGCTGGTGCCAGCTGGACTCCAATGGCCAGTTCATTCCCAAGCTGGGCGGTTTCGAACTGACCGCCGAAGGCCAGGTGACACAATCCCAGGTAGACGCGGCCAACGCCCAGGCGGGCAACGCTCAGGCAAGCGGCGGCTCCGGCTTCTCCACTAGCAGCCTGCTGACCGGTCTGCTGATCGGCAACATGCTGAGCAGCAATCGCAACAGCTACCGCTCTGAGCCGGTGTACCGCTATCGCGATGATCGCGGTGAGTACGGCAACTCGACGCTCAACCAGCGCGTCTCCAATGGCGCGACGTTTGGCCGCTCGAATCAAGCCCGGTACGGCAGCAGCAATTACACCAACACGCTGCGCACCTCCAGCCAGTCGAGCTCCGTGGCGTCGGCCACCTCCCGTGGCGGCTTCGGCAGCAAGGCCAGCGCACGCAGCGGCTGGGGCGGTGGCGGGTCGAGCAGTTAAGGAACCGGGCCATGAAGAAAATCCATTGCGCAGAGCGTCATGACTGGAAACAGACGGCTGAAAACCTCGGCTTTCTGTTCCATACCATCGACAACGAACCCTACTGGGACGAGCGCGCGTATTACCAGTTCACGCTCAAGCAAATCGAGCACGACCTCGAAGACCCGACCACCGAGATCCATGACATGTGCATGGACCTCGTCGCCCGCGTGGTCCAGAGCGAAGAACTGCTCGAACGCCTGAGCATCCCCGCGCCCTTCTTCGACATGATCAAAACCTCATGGCTCGAAGGCCACCCGCACCTGTACGGGCGCATGGACTTCTCCTACAACGGCACCGGCCCCGCCAAGCTGCTGGAACTCAACTACGACACACCGACCAGCCTCTACGAGGCCGCGGCGTTCCAATGGGGCTGGCTCGAGCAATGCATCGAACGCGGCCTGCTGCCCAAGCATGCCGACCAGTTCAACAGCATCGACACCAAACTGCACCAGGCCTTCGCCCAACTGCAGATCAACCAGCCGTTCTACTTCGCCTCGATGAAAGACTCGGTCGAAGACAAAGGCACCACCGACTACCTGCGCCTCGTCGCGGAAAAAGTCGGCATCGAATCACGCCACATCGACATCGAAGACATCGGCCTGACCAGCGAAGGCCGCTTCGTCGACCTCCAGGACCGCTGGATTCCCCACCTGTTCAAACTGCACGCCTGGGAATTCATCTTCCACGAACCCTTCGGCGCCGCGATTGCCGAGAGCGACACCCAGTTTTTCGAGCCTGCGTGGAAATCCATCATTTCCAACAAAGGCATCCTGCCGCTGCTGTGGGAATTCAACAAAGGCCACCCGAATCTGCTCGCGGCCCACCTGGATACCGAATCGGGTAAAGCTGTGCCGAAGGGCTGGGTGCGCAAGCCATTCTTCTCGCGGGAAGGGGCGAATATCGAGCTGCAAACGGCCGATGGGCTGATTGTTAAGGAGGACGGGCCCTATACGGATGCGCCGTTTATTCTCCAGGAGTTTGCGCCGTTGCCGCGGTTTGGGGACAGCTACACGTTGATTGGGTCTTGGGTGATTGGGGACCAGGCGGCGGGGATTGGGGTGCGGGAGGATAATAGTTTGATTACCAAGGATTCGAGCCGGTTTTTGCCGCATTTGATATTGGATTGAGGCGGGAGCTTAAAGGGCCAGCAGGGCTGGTCCCTTTCATTTGCAGGACGTTTCCGAGAGAATTCCAACTGCATTGCGCCAGCGGGAATGGATGACTAGGCTGCGGATCGTCACTGCCTATTCAGTGATCGGGTTTAGTCGCCCTTACCTCGCTAGGCGCACGCGCCATCTCAAAGACAGGTGTCTTCTCATCTGCACTTTATGGTGGCTGTGCGCAGGGCACCCTCGGGTGCGCCGGTGCCTAGCGGCCGGTCGACTAACCTGCGTACAGCCGCCACCTCTGATTGTTTAGTCGCGAAAGGACGGTGGTAATCACTTACTGCTAGAGGTTTTTGCTATGGATAACGTTATTTCGGATTCACAGTCTTCGCGTGCAACCAATCCATTTGTCGTAAATGAAGAGTTGAGCTTTGAGGATGCCTGGGTGCGTGTGGCTGAGTTGCTGCAGTGTGCGGTGGCGACTTCGCAAGTTCTTGGGGAGCCGGTGGCTGCACCGCAGAGGGCGGTGATGCATCTGGTGGAGATGGCGAAGATGGTGGCGGATCGGGCTGTGGAGTGCATGCGGCCCGCATAAGGCGACTGAGAGAAGGGCAGGATATGACAGCCCGCTTTTGATTACTCAATTGTCCAACAGCTTTTGGACAATTGAGTCGCGATACTTATCAGGCATTAAAAAGCCGGCTTGTGGCCGGCTTCTCGCTGACTGCCTCAGCTTGTTTTTGACAAACCTCAGCAGTCTTCAAATCGCTCAGCCCACATTGCGTCGGGCTGAATAGTAGGGGCATCTGCGGGAAATCCTCCGCATCGCCGAACAGGGTGGATAGCGCAACGCAACCCCCTGCCAAATGTGCGGCGCATGATACCCACATTCACTTCAGTTGCCCACCTCCGGATCCGATTTAGAGCCTTCCCAGCCCAATAAATGCTCATCCAGCGGCACCGGCGGCCTACGGTTATTCAACGTGGACCACCAGAACACCCACCCCACAATCTGGAAGTTCTGCTCAAACCGTTGCTCGTGGGTCAGGTATTCGTCCGGATGTTCACCGGCATTGTGGCTGCGCATGCGCAAGCCACCTCCAGGGCGGTTGTAGAGGTATTTGATGCGGAGCATTCCGTCGTGTTCGACCGCGTAGATTTCGCCGTCGATGATTTGGGTGCGGCCTTTGTCGATGGCGAGGGTGGCGCCTTGTTGGATGATGTCGATCATGCTGTTGTCGACCATGTAGGCGCCCAGCGCGCGGTCGGGGTTGACGTTGAGGGTTTCGAGGGTGTGCAGGGAGACGCGGATGCGTTCGGTTGAGGTGAAGGTGGGGTGGAGGGGGATTTCCACGTCGATTTTTTCCGGGCGGCAGGCGGGGCCTGTGAGGTATTTGCCAGTTTCTTCGCGGGCGGGGAGTCCTTTCCTGGTGCCGGGGCCTTCCAGCAGGAAGTTGGCCGGTGGGTGTTTGGGGCCTTCGCCGGTGCGTAGCCAACGGCTGGAGATGCACAGCAGTTCTGCGATCTCGTTGAGTCGGCCCATGGGTACACCGCGTTTGAACCAGTTGTTCACGTGTTGAGGCGTGACACCACGGTTCTTGGCGAAGTCGGAGGCGGAAAGATGAACTTCCCGTAATAGCGCTTTTAAGCGATCACCTGATGTATTCATAAACGCAGAGTTTACTGGCCGAGAAAACACATCAAATAAACCATGCGTTGAGTTAGGCCTGTAGGTTTTTGCTTAGTTGTGGCTTATTACTTCGGAATTCACAGATGATTAAACTAAGTTTATAAGATGTTGAACTTGTCGTTTAATTTTTCCCACAAAAAAAGCCCCAAGTAATCGGGGCTTTTTCAATTGCCGAGGCAATGAGTAGCCAGTATCAGCCTTTGTAGGCAGCGACCGACTTCATGATTTCGGCGCGGGCGGCGTCTGCGTTGCCCCAACCGTCGATCTTCACCCATTTGCCTTTTTCGAGGTCTTTGTAGTTCTCGAAGAAGTGCTTGATCTGTTCCAGCAGCAGTGGCGGCAGGTCGGTGTATTCCTTCACGTCCACGTACAGCTGGGACAGCTTGTCGTGTGGCACGGCGATCACTTTGGCATCGCCACCGCCGTCGTCGGTCATGTGCAGGATGCCGACCGGGCGAGCGCGGATGACAGAGCCTGGGGTAACCGGGTAAGGGGTTACGACCAGCACGTCGAGGGGGTCACCGTCGTCGGCCAGGGTGTTCGGGATAAAACCGTAGTTGGCCGGGTAGAACATCGGGGTGGCCATGAAACGGTCAACGAACAGGCAGTCGCTGTCTTTGTCGATTTCGTATTTGATCGGCGCGTGGTTGGCCGGAATCTCGATGGCGACGTAGATGTCGTTCGGCAGGTCTTTGCCAGCCGGAATCTTGCTGTAGCTCATTGGGCGTTGCCCCCGTAGTTGGCCATATGACATGGCCGGATTGGCCTAAAAGTGGCGGCGATTATAGGCATATTCTGACGGCGATGCCATGCGCCAGACGTCGTACGGTCATTCGCCTTGTGGCTGATAACGCGGGTCGTGCGCTTGCAGTTGGGTCAGGCGGGCCAAGGGATCCTGGCGGTAAAAGCGGCTGAGTTGGGCGTACACCTGTGGATAACTATTGACGAGTAAATCCGGGGCGCTGAAAAAATATTCGCTGGTGACCGCAAAGAACTCCGCCGGGTTTTCCGCCGCGTACGGGTCTATCTCCGTCTCGGCGTCGGGGTTGGCGTCCAGCTGGCGATTGAGGTCGTCATAAGCACCCTGCATCACGCTGGCCCACTCCTGCACGCGCATGTCGTGGTGCAGTGGCGGCAGGCCATTGGCGTCGCCGTTGAGCATGTCGAGTTTGTGGGCCAGTTCGTGGATCACCAGATTGTAGCCTTCCCACTGACCGCTGGCCAGTACGCCGGGCCAGGCAAGAATCACCGGGCCTTGCTGCCAGGCTTCGCCGCTGTGTTCGCCGTCCCACTCGTGTTCGATGCCGCTGCTGTCGCGATGGCGCTGGGGGCTGAGGAAGTCGTCGGGGTACAGCACGATTTCATGGAAACCCTGGTACCAGTCGAGGTCGCCCAGGTTCATCAGCGGCAGTTGCGCCTGGGCGGCGAGCAGCAGGCGTTGTTCCTGGTGCAGCTCGACGCCGGGCAGGGCGGTGAGGTGTTTTTCGGCGAGGAACACCACGCAGGCTTCGCGCAGCCACTGGTCCTGCTCGGCACTGATGCCGTCGAGGAAGGTCAGGTGATGGCGCACCCGCTGCCAGGTGTCATCGGCAATCGGGTGCTTGGCCAGCAGGCGTCGGCGCCGCCAGGCGCTGAGGGACCACATGCCGGGTTACTGCGATTTGGCTTCTGAAGACGTGCGACCAAAGCGGCTGCGGAACACGCCAATGATCATCGGCACCAGCGACAGCAGGATGATGAACACCACCAGCAGCGAAAGGTTTTTCTTGATAAATGGCACGTTGCCGAAGAAGTAGCCCAGGGTCACCAGGCCGCCGACCCAGAGAATGGTGCCCAGCACGCTGAAACCGAAGAAGCGTGCATAGGGCATTTTCGCGATGCCGGCAACGAACGGCGCAAAGGTGCGCAGGATCGGCAGGAAACGCGCGAGGGTCACGGTTTTGCCGCCGTGCCTGTCGTAGAAATCGTGGGTCTTTTGCAGGTAGTCGCGGCGGAAGATTTTCGAGTTCGGGTTGCTGAACAGGCGTTCTCCCGCCGTTCGCCCGATCACATAATTGGTACTGTCGCCGAGGATTGCCGCCAGCATCAGCAGCCCGCCCAGCAATACCGGGTCCATGCCACCGCCTGCTGCCACGGCGCCGGCGATAAACAGCAACGAATCACCTGGTAGGAACGGCATGACCACCAGGCCGGTTTCGCAAAAGATGACCAGGAACAGAATGGCGTATATCCACGGACCATAATTGGTTACCAGCATGTCGAGGTACACGTCGAGATGCAGGATAAGGTCGAGCGGGTTGAAATCCATGGATGGCACCTGTGTGAACGGCCCGACTCGGCAGGCCTGTGCGGAAGCTCGGGTAATAAGGCTACACGTGTATGTAGTGTTTCTTACAACCCTGAAAGGTCCGCATTATACGGATTGAGAGGTGAAAAGCGTGTTGGTTTTGTAGCGGGGGATGTCGCGGGGGACGGTCCACAGATCGCCAGAAAGGCACTGTGGGAGCGAGTTTGCTCGCGAAAGCATTCGGTCAGTTATAAATAGTCTGACTGAACAGCCGCCATCGGGGTAGCCCCCTCCCACAAGGTGTCCATGGTGTCAGGGCGTCAGTCTTCGCTGATCGGCAAGGTGTAGTTCTTGAACTCGGTGTCTTCACGAAACCCGATGGACTCGTACGTCTTCTGCGCCACCTGGTTATCACTGCTGGTCGATACCCGCAGCCGCACTGCGTGGGTTTCCTTGGCCATTTTCTTCGCCGTGCGCATCAGGTTATCCGCCACCAGTTGCCGGCGCGCGTCTTCGGCCACATAGATGTCGTTGAGGATCCACACGCGTTTAAGCGACAGCGAGGAAAAGCTCGGGTAAAGCTGGCAAAACCCGAGCACGCGTTTGTCGTCGTCATCGGCTAGGGCCAGGTAGATCACCGACTCCTTGCGGCGCAGGCGCTTTTCCAGGAAGGCCCGTGACGAATCCGGAAAGGGCAGGGCCCCGTAGAACTCGCGGTACTTGACGAACAACGGGGTCAACAGGTCCAGGTGTTCCAGGGTCGCTTGAGTAATCCGCATGCCAGGCCTCAACTTCCAAATGGGGTATGACCACACGAGCGGCCGTGACTTGATGCTGCCTAAAGGCGCGAAAAAGCGCAATCGTGCCGGGATCAGTCGGTGGGTGGGCTGAGCAGGAAATTGCCCTTCATCAGGTCCGGGTCGTCGGATTCAAGGGTCTGAACCTGCGCCTCGTCCTTCAGGTTGACCCCCGACAGCTGCCGGCGACACGCCTCTCGCATCAAGTACAGCAGGCGATGGGCCGCCATGCCATAGCTCAGGCCTTCCAAGCGCACATTGGAGATGCAGTTGCGATAGGCATCGGTGAGGCCGACCTTGGGGTTGTAGGTGAAGTACAGCCCCAAACTGTCCGGCGAACTGAGCCCCGGCCGTTCGCCGATGAGGATCACCACCATCTTGGCGCCGAGCAGTTGCCCGATTTCATCCGCGACCGCCACGCGGCCCTGTTCCACCAGGATCACCGGCGACAAGGACCACCCTTCAGCGTGGGTCTGCTCTTCCATGCGCGTCAGAAACGGCAACGTATGTTTATGTACTGCCAGCGCCGACAGACCGTCCGCCACCACGACCGCCAGGTCCATGCCGCCCGGATGCTCAGCCGCGTAATCCCGCAGGCTTTGGGCCGATTCGTCACTCAAGCGCCGCCCCAAATCCGGGCGTTGCAGGTAGCTGTGCCGGTCGGTTGCCGCGCTGTGCAGCAACAGGCTATCGCGCCCACGCTCGGCCAACTGACTGCTCAGGCCTGCATGGTCGAAGGGCAGGTGCACCGCGTCCCGTGCCTGGGCGTGGGCAAATTGGAAATCAAGTTGGGCGTTGGTGGGAATGCTGGTGCCGGTGCGGCCCAGGGCAATTCGCGCCGGGGTCAGGCGGCGCAGTTCCAGCCACGGGTTTTCAGGCAGGTCGAGTTGCACGGGCGGCTCCTTCATCCCAATTGCGCCAGGGCGTGGCGAAACGCCGGTGGCAGGCTGTTGCCGAAGCGCACCTTGCCGTCGGCTTGCGTAAAGATGCCCATTTTGGCCAGCCACTGTTCAAACTCCGGCGCCGGTTTTAAACCCAATGTCTGGCGAGCGTACAAGGCGTCGTGGAACGAGGTGGTCTGGTAGTTGAGCATGATGTCGTCGGAGCCGGGGATCCCCATGATGAAGTTGATCCCGGCGACGCCCAGCAGGGTCAGCAGGGTGTCCATGTCGTCCTGGTCGGCTTCGGCGTGGTTGGTGTAGCAGATGTCGCAGCCCATGGGCACGCCCAGCAGCTTGCCGCAGAAGTGGTCTTCAAGGCCGGCGCGGATGATCTGCTTGCCGTTGTACAGGTACTCGGGGCCGATAAAACCGACCACGGTGTTGACCAGAAACGGCTTGAAATGCCGGGCCACCGCATAGGCGCGGGTTTCGCAGGTTTGCTGGTCGACGCCAAAATGCGCGTTGGCCGACAAGGCACTGCCCTGGCCGGTTTCGAAATACATCAGGTTCTGGCCCAAGGTGCCCCGGTTCAGGCTCAAGCCCGCCTCGTAACCTTCCTGCAGCACGCTCAGGCTGATGCCGAAACTGGCATTGGCCGCCTCGGTGCCGGCAATCGACTGGAACACCAGGTCCAGCGGCACGCCGCGGTTGATGGCTTCGATGGAAGTGGTGACGTGGGTCAGCACACAGGCCTGGGTGGGGATTTCGTAGCGCTGGATGATTGCGTCGAGCATCTCCAGCATGGCGCAGATCGAGGCGATGCTGTCGGTGGCCGGGTTGATGCCGATCATGGCGTCGCCGTTGCCGTAGAGCAGGCCGTCGAGAATGCTCGCGGCGATACCCGCCGGCTCGTCGGTCGGGTGGTTGGGTTGCAGGCGGGTCGACAGGCGTCCGCGCAGGCCCATGGTGCCGCGAAACCGGGTGACCACACGGATCTTCTGCGCCACCAGTACCAGGTCCTGCACGCGCATGATCTTCGACACCGCCGCTGCCATTTCCGGTGTCAGCCCCGGCGCCAATGCGCGTAGGGATTGTTCATCGGCGGCGTCGCTGAGCAGCCAGTCGCGCAGGCCGCCGACGGTCAGGTGGCTGACCACGGCGAAAGCCTGCTTGTCGTGGGTGTCGATGATCAGCCGCGTGACTTCATCGCTTTCATAGGGGATCAGCGCTTCTTCGAGGAAGTGTTTCAGCGGGATATTTGCCAGCGCCATTTGCGCCGCCACCCGCTCACCGTCGTTCTGCGCGGCGACGCCGGCCAGAAAGTCCCCGGAACGCGCGGGACTGGCCTTGGCCATCACGTCCTTGAGGCTGTCGAAGCGGTAGGTCTGTGCACCGACCGCGTGGGAAAAGCTTGCCATACAGTGTCTCCTTGACGACGCGGGCAGGAGAGGAACCCGCGTCGAGGTTTACGGCAGTTAGTGCAAGGCGGCCTCTGCGGCCTGGATCGCGGCGAATTCTTCTTCGGGCGTGCCTGCTACCAAGTGATGCCGGCTGTAGAAAGCAAAGTAAGCAATTAATACTCCATAGATGATCGCGGCGCCAATCACCACCCGTGGATCCACCAGAAAGCCCGCAACGACGGCCACGCAGGCCAGTACCAAGGCGACGCCGGACGTGAAGATGCCGCCCGGCGTGCGATAAGGACGGTCCATTTTGGGGCGACGGATACGCAGGGTGATGTGCGCGGCCATCATCAGCACGTAGGAAATGGTCGCGCCAAACACCGCCACCAGAATCAACAGATCCCCCTGGCCGGTCAGCGACAGGCCGAAGCCGATAATCCCGGGGATCACCAGGGCCAGTACCGGGGCCTTGCTCTTGTTGGTCTGGGACAGTTTGCGCGGCAGGTAGCCGGCACGGGACAAGGCAAAGATCTGCCGCGAATAGGCGTAGATAATCGAGAAAAAGCTCGCGATCAAGCCTGCCAGACCGACCAGGTTGACGAAGCTGCCCATCCAGGTCGAACCGCCATAGGACAGCGCCAGCGCTTCCACCAGCGGGTTACCGGATTTGACCAGTGCGTAGGTGCCCGCGCCGCCCGGTGCGATCACCAGGATCAACAGGGCAAAGCTGGTCAGCACCACAATGGCGCCGATCAGGCCCCGGGGCAGGTCGCGCTTGGGGTTCTTGGTTTCTTCGGCGGCCAGGGGCACGCCCTCTACGGCGAGGAAAAACCAGATCGCATAGGGGATCGCCGCCCACACGCCGACATAGCCGAATGGCAGGAAGGTGCTGGCGCCCTTGGCCTCGGTCACCGGAATATCCAGCAGGTTGGCGACATTGAAGTGCGGCACCATCGACACCAGGAACACGCCCAGCGCAATCGCGGCGATGGCGGTGATCACGAACATCAGCTTCAAGGCTTCGCCGACGCCAAAGATATGGATGCCGATAAAGATGATGTAGAACGCCAGGTAAATCATCCAGCCGCCGATGCCGAACAGCGACTCGCAATAGGCGCCGATAAACACCGCGATGGCGGCGGGGGCGATGGCGTATTCGATCAGGATGGCGGTGCCCGTCAGGAACCCGCCCCAGGGCCCGAAGGCACTGCGGGCAAAACCGTAGCCACCGCCGGCGGTGGGGATCATGGAAGACAGTTCGGCCAGGGAAAAGCACATGCACAGGTACATGGTGGCCATCAGCAATGTGGCGAGGAACATCCCGCCCCAGCCACCCTGGGCCAGGCCGAAGTTCCAGCCGGCGTAGTCGCCGGAGATGACGTAGGCAACGCCAAGACCAACCAGCAGGACCCAGCCGGCGGCGCCTTTTTTCAGTTCGCGTTGTTGGAAGTATTGGGAGTCGACTTTTTCGAAGTCGACAGAAGATCCAGTCGGTTCGCTAGGCATGGGAAAGTACCTTTCATTGTTATTGTTTTTTAACTCGGCCTCTGTGTGCCGAATGCAATTGGCAAGTACTTGTGGAGAGCTAAGTGTGGGAGAGGGCAAGCCCCTCCCACATTTGAGTGCATTTCAACTGTGGGAGGGGTTAGTTAGAAGAAGCCCAACGGATTAATGTCGTAGCTCACCAGCAGGTTCTTGGTCTGCTGGTAGTGATCCAACATCATCTTGTGGGTCTCACGGCCCACGCCGGACTTCTTGTAACCGCCAAACGCGGCATGCGCCGGGTACAGGTGGTAGCAGTTGGTCCACACGCGGCCCGCCTTGATCGCGCGGCCCATGCGGTAGGCGCGGTTGATGTCGCGGGTCCACACACCGGCGCCCAGGCCGAACTCGGTGTCGTTGGCAATCGCCAGGGCTTCGGCTTCGTCCTTGAAGGTGGTGATGCTCACTACCGGGCCGAAGATTTCTTCCTGGAACACGCGCATTTCATTGGTGCCCTTGAGCAGGGTCGGCTGGATGTAATAGCCGCCGGCCATATCGCCGGTGAGCTGCTCGACCTTGCCGCCGGTGAGCAATTGCGCGCCTTCGCCCTTGGCAATTTCCAGGTAGGACAGGATCTTGTCGAACTGCTGCTCGGACGCCTGGGCGCCGACCATGGTGTCGGTGTCCAGCGGGTCGCCGCGCTTGATCTGCTCGACCTTCTTCATCACCACTTTCATGAAGTCGTCGTAGATCGACTCTTCCACCAGCGCGCGGGATGGGCAGGTGCACACTTCGCCCTGGTTGAAGAACGCCAGCACCAGGCCTTCGGCGGCTTTCTCGATGAACGACGGTTCGGCTTTCATGATGTCGGCGAAGAAGATGTTCGGCGACTTGCCGCCCAGCTCGACGGTGGACGGAATGATGTTCTCGGCCGCCGCATGCATGATGTGCGAGCCCACCGGGGTGGAGCCGGTGAAGGCGATCTTGGCGATGCGCTTGCTGGTGGCCAGGGCTTCGCCGGCCTCCTTGCCGAAGCCGTGCACCACGTTCAGCACGCCCGGTGGCAGCAGGTCGCCGATGACTTCCAGCAGCACGTTGATGCCCAGCGGTGTTTGCTCGGCAGGCTTGAGCACCACGCAGTTGCCGGCGGCCAGGGCCGGGGCGAGTTTCCACGCGGCCATCAGCAGCGGGAAGTTCCACGGGATGATCTGGCCGACCACGCCCAGCGGCTCGTGGAAGTGATAGGACGCGGTGTGTTCGTTGATCTCGGCGCTGGTGCCTTCCTGGGCGCGGATGCAACCGGCGAAGTAGCGGAAGTGGTCGGCGGCCAGCGGGATGTCGGCGTTGAGGGTTTCACGCACGGCCTTGCCGTTGTCCCAGGTTTCGGTGATGGCCAGCAGTTCGAGGTTCTGTTCGATGCGGTCGGCGATTTTCAGCAGCACCAGCGAGCGGTCCTGGGCCGAGGTCTTGCCCCAGGCGTCAGCGGCAGCGTGGGCGGCGTCCAGCGCCTTGTCGATGTCTTTGGCAGTGGAGCGCGGGAATTCGGCGATAGGCTTGCCGTTGACCGGCGAGGTGTTGGTGAAATAGTTGCCATCGACCGGGGCAACGAATTCGCCACCAATGTAGTTGCCGTACTTGGCCTTGAACGAAACGATCGCGCCTTCAGTACCGGGGTGTGCGTAACGCATGGTGGGTATCTCCTGGCTTTTATGTTTATTGGAGTGCAGCGCGCAAGCGCTTGATAAAGCGTAGAGCAAAGGTTGGGCCACTGCTTTGCAGACCAGGAAAATCAAGAGCTTGGGGTTTGTTGCAAGGCGTTGCTGTGACACGGGTGATACAGGCGCTGTGACAGTTTGTGCCATAAACGGTACAGGCCGTGACCGGCGAGTCGGTCCGGGATTGCATTGGCTGGGTGCCTGGGGGATGCTGGTGGCTCTCACGCAGGGAGAATAATAAGAACATGCACAACGATCATTTCAGTCGCCATGCCCAGCAAGTCCTTACTGTGGCGCGTGGGCGCGACCCGTCGAGCGACCCGTCCATCGCCCGCTCCTGGCTGCGCTGCCTGGAGGACTACCACCTCGATCCTGCCCAGACCATCGCCCCTACGGTGCTTGAGCACGGCCGCCTGCTGGAAAGCCGCGAGCGCCTGCAACAGGTGCTGCATATCGCCGGCAGCGAGATGAACAGCCTGCACCAGCAGCTGTCGGGCGCTGGCCACGCGGTGCTGCTGACCGATGCCCGTGGGGTGATCCTCAACTGTGTCACAGCACCGTCCGAGCGCAAGATTTTCGAACGCGCCGGGCTGTGGCTCGGTGCCGATTGGAGCGAAGCGTGCGAGGGCACCAATGGCATCGGCACCTGCCTGGTGGAGCGCCAGTCGTTGACCATTCATCGCGATGAACATTTTCGTGGGCGCCACACCGGGCTGACCTGTTCGGCGAGCCCGGTGTTCGACCCCCACGGCGACCTGTTGGCGGTGCTGGACGTGTCGTCGGCCCGGGAGGAGGTGTCGCGGCAGAGCCAGTTCCACACCATGGCGCTGGTTAACCTGTCGGCGAAGATGATCGAGAGTTGCTACTTCCTGCGTCACTTCGAAAACCATTGGCTGCTGCGCTTTCACCTGCAGGCCGAGTCGGTGGGCCTGTTCAGCGAAGGGTTGTTGGCGTTTGACGGCGAAGGGCGGATATGTGCCGTCAACCAGAGCGCACTCAACCTGCTGGGGCAGGTGCGTGGTGGGTTGCTGGGGCAACCGGTGGAGGCGTTGTTCGAGTGTTCCCTGGACCAACTGCTCGGTCGCGCCAGTGCCAATGCCACCGCCAGTTGGCCATTGCGCACGCGGGATGGTCGGCACTTGTTCGCGGCCTTGCGTGGTCAATCGCGCAGTGTACCTGCGCCCATCGCCAAGCCTGAACCCGTGCGCCTGGCCGGTATCTGCCTGGGCGACCCGGCGCTGCAGATTGACTTCCGTAAAGCGCTGCGGGTATTCGAGCGCGATGTGCCCTTGCTGATCAACGGCGAAACCGGCTCCGGCAAAGAGGCTTTCGCCAAGGCGGTGCATCACGCCAGCCAGCGTGCCGACAAGGCGTTCGTTGCCCTCAACTGCGCCGCCATCCCGGAAAGCCTGATCGAAAGCGAACTGTTCGGCTATCGCGGCGGCAGCTTTACCGGCGCGCGCAAGGACGGCATGCAGGGTAAGTTGCAACAGGCCGACGGCGGTACGCTGTTCCTCGATGAAATCGGCGATATGCCGTTGGCGCTGCAGACGCGCCTGTTAAGGGTGCTGGAGGACCGCATGGTGGTGCCCATCGGCGGTGAGCCCCAGGCGGTTGATGTCAGAATTATCAGCGCGACTCACCGGAATTTGCTGGAGCGCGTGCAGGACGGAAGTTTTCGGGAAGACCTGTATTACCGCCTCAACGGCCTGGAAGTCGTTTTGCCAGCGTTGCGTGAACGCAGCGATAAGCCTCAGTTGCTGGATTTCCTGCTGGCGCAGGAGGCGGGCGGCCAGAGCATAAGGCTCGACCCGGCGGCGCGTTCGGCGCTGCTGTCCTACCCCTGGCCGGGCAACGTTCGGCAACTGCGCACGGTGTTGCGAACGCTGGCGGCGCTGTGTGACGACGGGCGGGTCGGCCTTGAGGATTTGCCAGCGTTGATTCGCCAGGCACGGCCGCAAGCAGTGGCCGAGGCCAGGCTTGCAGAGTCGCCCCTGGGCGACGCCGAGCGACTCGCCCTGCTCACGGCCCTGGAGCAACAACGCTGGCACATGACCCATACGGCGGAGCAGCTGGGTGTCAGCCGTAACACGCTGTATAGAAAGCTGCGCCGGCACGGTATTGCACGGGCTGCGCCATAGATCGGTCCTACAGCTAAAGAGTGCGATTTTCGCCCCCCTGCGCTAACCTGCCTCGATGTTTACGAGGTCGACTATGCACATTCATATTCTTGGTATCTGCGGCACCTTCATGGGTTCGATGGCGGTTCTGGCCAAAGAACTGGGCCATCACGTAACGGGCTCCGATGCCAATGTTTACCCACCCATGAGCACGCAACTCGAGGCCCAGGGCATTGAACTGACCCAGGGTTACGATCCGGCGCAATTCGACCCGGTACCGGACCTGGTGGTGATCGGCAATGCCATGTCCCGGGGCAATCCGGCAGTCGAATACGTCCTCAACAAAGGCTTGCCTTACGTGTCCGGCCCGCAATGGCTGGCCGACCATGTGCTGCAAGGTCGCTGGGTATTGGCCGTTGCCGGCACCCACGGCAAGACCACCACCAGCAGCATGCTCGCCTGGGTGCTGGAACACGCGGGCATGAGCCCGGGCTTCCTGATCGGCGGCGTGCCGCAGAACTTCTCGGTGTCGGCGCGCCTGGGCGATACGCCGTTCTTTGTGATCGAAGCCGACGAGTACGACAGTGCGTTCTTCGACAAGCGCTCCAAGTTCGTCCACTACCGTCCACGCACCGCGATCCTCAACAACCTTGAGTTCGATCACGCCGACATCTTCCCCGACCTGGCGGCGATCGAGCGGCAGTTCCACCATTTGGTGCGCACTATTGCGAGCGAAGGCCTGGTCATCCACCCGACCACCGAGCCGGCCTTGCAGCGCGTGATCCAGATGGGCTGCTGGACCCCGGTGCAAACCACCGGTGCGGGTGGGCAATGGCAGGTCAAGTTGCTCAGTGAAGACGGTTCCCGGTTTGAAGTGCTGTTTGAAGGCGAGGCCCAAGGCATCGTCGAGTGGGACATGACTGGCCAGCACAACGTCGCCAATGCCTTGGTCACCTTGGCGGCCGCGCGGCATGTGGGCGTGGTGCCGTCCATGGGCATTGCTGCGTTGAGCGCATTCAAGAGCGTGAAGCGCCGTATGGAAAAGGTCGCCGACGTGAATGGGATTACCATCTACGACGACTTTGCCCACCACCCAACGGCCATTGCCACCACCCTCGACGGCCTGCGCAAACGTGTTGGCGATGCCCCGATCATTGCGATTGTCGAGCCGCGCTCAAACTCCATGAAGCTCGGCGCACACCGCGACGGCCTGCCGGAAAGCGTTAACGATGCCGACCAGGTGGTGTGGTATGCCCCGGCCAATCTCGGCTGGGACCTGCCGGCGATTGCGGCGCAATGCACGGTGCCGTCGAAAGTCTGTGATTCCATCGAGGGCATCATTGAGTTCGTCAAGCACCAGGCCAAGCCTGGCACCCATGTGGTGGTGATGAGCAACGGCGGCTTCGGCGGCTTGCACGGCAAACTGGCCGAGGCCCTGAAATGAGTGGCCCGGAGCGCGTCACCCTGGCGATGACCGGCGCATCCGGCGCACCCTATGGCTTGCGCCTGCTCGATTGCCTGGTGCGCGAAGACCGTGAGGTGCACTTCCTGATCTCCAAGGCCGCGCAGTTGGTGATGGCCACCGAGACTGATGTCGCTCTGCCAGCCAAGGTGCAGATGATGCAAGCCTTCCTCACCGAGTACACCGGTGCGGCGGCGGGGCAGATCAAGGTCTACGGCAAGGAAGACTGGATGTCGCCGGTGGCTTCGGGCTCCGGTGCGCCGGCGGCAATGGTCGTGGTGCCGTGCTCCACGGGAACGTTGTCGGCGATTGCCACCGGCGCTTGCAATAACCTGATCGAGCGCGCCGCCGACGTGACGTTGAAGGAGCGCCGCCAGTTGATCCTGGTGCCGCGTGAGGCGCCGTACTCGAGCATTCATCTGGAGCACATGCTCAAGCTGTCGAACCTGGGGGTGACCATCCTGCCGGCGTCGCCCGGCTTCTATCACCAGCCGCAGACCATCGATGACCTGGTGGATTTCGTGGTGGCGCGCATTCTCAACCTGTTGAATATCCCCCAGGACATGCTGCCGCGTTGGGGCGAACACCATTTGAGCAGCGATGAATAAGGCGCTGTTGGTGATACTGGCGCTGCAATTGGCCGGCTGCGCCACCGCGCGTACCCTGGACGCCGCGCAGCCCGGCGCGCCGGTGGTGTATGCCGGCACGCGATTGGATTTGTATGCAATGAACGGAGGTTGCTGCGCCAAGGACCGGTTCGGTGCCGAGGCGCCCAGCTACCCCGGTGTCGACCTGCCGGCCAGCGCGTTGCTCGACACGCTTTTATTGCCGCTGTCAGTGTTGACGGTGCTCGGTGTGGGATTTAACGCCACGGGCGGGCTCTAGCCTGGATTTTAAAGGCACCACAAAACCAATGTGGGTGGGCAAGCCCCTCCCACATTCTGCTTTGTGTTCGGCTTTATTTACCGAGCTTGCGCAGTTCATCCGACTCCACCACCCGCACCCCGTCCTGCTCTTCCAGCGCCAGGCGCCACATGGCCCGGGCCAGTTCGCAGACTTCAATGCCGTGGTATTTCCCCGGAATCAACCGTGACAGCGGCCCGGCCAGTTGCTCGGCCAAACGGGGCTCCAGCCGTTCCCCCAGCAGCAACGAAGGCCGCACGATGGTCAGTTGCGGCCAGTCCTGGGCCTTGAGTGCCTGTTCCATTTCCCCTTTGACCCGGTTGTAGAACACCGAGGATTTCGGGTCGGCGCCAATCGCGCTGATCACGATCAGGTGCCGCGCGCCCATCTCCCGCGCGCGCTTGGCAAAGGCTACGACCATATCCAGGTCGACGGCACGAAAAGCTTCTTCCGAACCGGCTTTCTTGATGGTGGTACCCAGGCAGCAGAAGGCAATATCTACCTGGCCGCTCAGTTGCGGCAGGAACACCGCCGGGTCGCCCACCGGGTTTTCCAGGTGCGGATGCTCGGCCAGCGGCTTGCGGCTGGGTGCCAGCACACGGGTCACGGTAGGTTCGTTGAGCAGGCGGTCGAGCAGGTGTTCGCCGGTCAGGCCAGAGGCGCCAGCGAGCAGGATATGCTGAGGTGTCAGGTACATGGTGTTTCCCCCTTGTTACACGTTACAGCTTAGTTGCCTTTGGCTTCCTTGCTATTCATTGAGACGCTTTCCAGCGCCTTTCGTGCCTGCTGCTTGCGTAATAATTGCCAGTGGGCGATCACGCCTTTGGGGGCCCAGATCTGCGGTTCGGACGCTTCGAAGTTGTCTGCCTGTTCGCGTTCGCTCACATGCAGCTGCGCCAGCTTGAAGGCTTGCTGCAGATCGTCGGTCTGGTTGAAGGCTTGGGCGAAGAGGGCATCGCCGAAGTAGGTGAAGTCGGCCTCTTCGGAACAGCCGAAGGACACGCGGTCGGCGCGTGAGGCGGTCATGATCAGGGTGCGTTCGTCTTTGAGCGCCGGGATGAATCCACCGGAGTAGCAGGCTGAAATCACCACGATCTTGTCGCGGTTTTTCAGCGGCGCGAGCACGGCGGCCAGTTCATCGGCGGGCAGGTCGGCCAGTTCCATGCGCGGTTGGTCCAGCACCAGTTCGTGTTCGTGGGTGCCGTGGCTGGTCATGTAGATAAACACCAGGTCTTCCGGTCCGGTGCGCTCGGCCAGGGTTTGCACGGCCCGGCGCAGGCTTTCGCGGGTGGCCAGTGGTCGGTCAGCGATATGGTCGCGGTGGTTGACCAGGCGGATCTGCCCCCGTGCGCCGAAGCGAGTGGTGAGCATATTGCTGACGTAATCGGCTTCGCGCAGGAACACGCTTTGTTTGCCGTCGCCGGCCACGGCCAGGGTGTACAGCTCCACTGCGGGGGTGGACGCAGGCACGGCAGCGAGGGCGGCATCGAGCAAACGGCCCTGGGCCAGTACGCCGATCTCCAGTGGGTCGGGCAACAATGCGCCGTCAGCATCACGTACGCGCATGCCGTTGACCCAGGTACCGGCCTGCACGGTGCCGTCGGTGAGTACCAGGGTGCCGCGGCCTTGATAGTTGTCGCTGTCAAAGCCGCCGATATAGAAGCTGCCGTCGGTCAGGTTCAGGCGGCCTTCGCCGGTAAAGCGCCAGTCGCTGAACTGGCCGACGTAGTGGCTGCCATCCACGCCGATCAGTTCGCCCTTGCCGCTGAGTGCGCCTTCCTTGAACTGGCCGATCCACACGTCGCCATCGGCGTTTTCATAGCGGCCCTTGCCGTTGAGCTGGTTCTGCTTGAACTGGCCGACATAGATGTCGCCGTCGGCGCTGTTGAACGTGCCGTTGCCCTCCAGCTGGCCGTCGACGAAGTGGCCGCTGAACTGGTTGCCGCTGTCGTCATTGCGCTGGCCTTCGCCGTTCGGCTTGCCGTGGGCGAACTGGCCCTGATACTGGCTGCCGTCGGCCAGTTCCAGGCGGCCAAGGCCGGAATACTGGTCGTCCTTGAATTCGCCGCGATAGGTCATCTGCCCTTCTTTGAGGGTGCCTTCGCCGTTGCGCCGACCGTTCTTGAACCCGCCCACATAGTGGCTGCCGGCTGTGGTCAGGCTGCCCTGGCCATCGAACAGGCCTTGCTGGAACTGGCCTTTATAGACTTCGCCGTTGCTGCCATGCCATTCGCCCTGGCCGTGCCACTGGCCTTTGTCGAACTGCCCGGCGTACCAGCTGCCGTTGGGATAATCCACGCGGCCCTGGCCTTGCAGCAGACCATTGACCACATCGCCCCGGTAACGGCCGCCATCGGGCAGGCGCGCATCGGGCGGCAACAGCGATTCGCCGTCTCCGCAAGCGGTGAGCAACAGGGCAAGGGCAAGGGGAGCGAGTGGGCGCATAGCGGGATCCGGATAATTGAGCGCCGAGTATGCCGCAGCTGCGAGTTTCATACATAAATTTACATACCCTGTGGCGAGTTTCAGTGGCTCGCCACAGGAATGGGCTTACACGAAGTACAGCGACAACGACTCGGCGACGTAAGCGGGTTTTTCCTGGCCATCGATTTCCAGGGTGGCGGTGGCCTTGAGCAGCCATTGGCCGGGCTTTTTCTCGGTGACGTCGGTGAGGGTCACGTTCAGGCGCACCTTGGAATTGACTTTCACCGGCTGGATAAAGCGCACGCTGTCCAGGCCATAGTTGACGGCCATCTTCAGGCCTTCGGGCACGATCAGGATGTCTTCCATCAGCTTGGGCATCAGCGACAGCGACAGGAAGCCGTGGGCGATGGTGCTGCCGAACGGGGTTTGTGCGGCCTTGACCGGATCGACGTGGATGAACTGATGATCGCCAGTGGCCTCGGCGAACAGGTTGATACGTGCCTGGTCGATGGTGAGCCATTCGGAACGTCCCAGTTCCTTGCCGACATAATCTTTGAGCTGCGCTACGGGTACATAGGGCATTGCGTCTCTCCTTGGTTCATCGGTGCTGTTGTTATGGGTTACAGAGAACCAATGTAGATCATCATGGCCAACCAGCCCGGTCAACCCACCATGCTTTTGGCGAATGCCGGAGCATAGGGCGGGCATGCTTATAATGCGGGCGGGTCTTGAGGGGGAAAAAACGGATGCTGTTACGCGGTCTGACATGGCTGGTGCTGTTTCAATTGATCGGCACGGCGATCAATCATTTGCTGGTGCCGGTACTGCCGGGGCCGATCATCGGCCTGCTGTTGATGCTCGGGTTCCTGATCTGGCGTGGCGAAGTCGGCGAGCCCCTGAGCCTGGCGGCCAGCAGCCTGCTGCGCTACTTGCCGTTGCTGCTGGTGCCGCCGGCGGTGGGGGTGATGGTGTATGCCAGGGATATTGCCGCCGATTTCTGGGCTATCGTCGGTGCACTGGTGTTGTCGCTGGTGATCGCCATGGGCTTTGTCGGGCTGTTGATGGAACGCATGGTCAAGCGCAAGGAGCAGGATCAATGATCTTCGACTGGCACGGCGCATGGACGGCGGTGATTCATCACCCGCTGTTCGGTATCGGGATCACCCTGGGCGCCTATCAGCTGGTGCTGGCGGGTTTCGAGAAAACCCGCTGGATTTTCCTGCAGCCGGTGCTGGTCTCCATGCTGCTGGTGATCGGCGTGTTGCTCACGTGCGGCCTGAGCTATGCCGAGTACCGCAAGAGCACGGAGATCATGGGGATCCTGCTGGGCCCGGCGACGGTGGCCCTGGCGGTGCCGCTCTATCTGAACCTGCGGCGGATTCGGCAATTGTTCTGGCCGATTTTTACTACGCTGGTGATAGGCGGCGTGTTGGCCACCGGCCTGTGCGTGCTGCTGGGCTGGTGGTTCGGCGCTGAACACAGGATGTTGATGACCATGGCGCCGAAGTCGGTGACATCGCCGATTGCCATGCTGGTGGCCGAGCAGATCGGCGGCGTGGCGGCGTTGGCGGCGGTGTTTGTGCTGATTACCGGGGTGGTGGGCGCGATGGTTGGCCCGGCGTTACTCTCGCGTCTTGGGGTGCACAGCCCCGAGGCGCGCGGCATGGCGCTGGGCATGACCGCCCACGCCGTCGGCACCTCGGTGGCCCTGCAGGAAAGCGAAGAGTGTGGCGCCTTTGCGGCGCTGGCCATGAGTCTGATGGGCGTAGCCACAGCGGTATTCCTGCCGCTGGCCGTGTCAGTGATTGTTTAAACCGGGTTTAAGGAAGCCTTTATGAGTCTGGCGCTGTTCCCCCTCAATACCGTGCTGTTCCCTGGCTGCATCCTCGACCTGCAACTGTTCGAGGCGCGCTACCTGGACATGATCAGCCGCTGCATGAAAAAGGGCGAAAGCTTCGGCGTGGTGTGCATCCTCGATGGCAAGGAGGTGGGCATGGCTCCGGATGGCTATGCCTTGATCGGCTGTGAAGCGTTGATTCGCGACTTCAAGCAGCAGGACAACGGCCTGCTGGGGATTCGCGTCGAAGGCGGGCGGCGCTTCCGCGTGCGAGACGCCGGTGTGCAGAAGGACCAGTTGCTGGTGGCCGAGGTGCAATGGCTGGAAGAACTGCCGGACCAGGCGCTGGAAGAAGAGGATGCCGACCTGCTGGCCTTGCTCCAGGCCCTGGCCGAACACCCGATGGTCGCGTCGCTGGACATGGACACTCACGCCGATGGCCAGCGAGCCTTGGGCAATCAACTGGCTTATCTCTTGCCGTTCACTGAGGCCGACAAGATCGACCTGCTGCAACTCGACGACCCGCAGCAGCGGCTGGATGCGATCCAGATGCTGCTCGATGAGCTTCAGGGTGAGTTGTTTGCCTGAGCCTCGGATCTGTCCTGCGCGGTTTTCAGAGGTTTCCTCGTTGTTCCCTGCGCGTCGCCTGAAATAGTCACCGATCACACAACAATGATTGGGGGTGAACATGATTCGGCTAGCGCCATCGGAACAGGCTGCCTGGGACGTTTTTTTTGTCAGTATTGCCGTGCAGCTGCTGCCGCTGGATGCCAAGCGGGGCCCGGAATACATCGCTGAACGCGCCGCGGAAATCGCCGATGAGATGATGCTGGAGCGACGTGAGCGTTGTGTTGAACGCCGCGCCGCGCCAATCCATTGGCTCGGCCCGACCCAGGGTCAGTAGGCATACCTGAGCAGCGCGTGTGGGGTGCCGGTAAAGGCAATGAAGCCGAGCACCGCCACCACAGCGGGTAATACCAGCCACCAGGCCTTCTGCGGCATCGGCGGCAAAGGGCTGCGGTACTGGCAGACGGTGAGGCTGAATGCACACACGGTCATTGCCAGCAGCGTGCCAGCCAGGATGTCGGTGGGCCAATGGGCGCCAAGGTAGACCCGTGACAGCGCGATGAAGGCCGCAGGAATACAGCCCAGCAACATCCAGGTCAGGCGCAGGCGCGTGGGTTGTCCGCGACCGGCCAGCACCGACAACGCCAGGAAAAACGCAAACGCACCGGAGGCGTGGCCGCTGGGCATGCTGAAGCTGGTCAATGGGTCGGTGAGGATTTCCGGGCGGCCACGGGCGAAAAACAGTTTGGTCCCGGTATTGATCACCGCCGCCCCGGCCAGTGTTGCACCGACAAACACGGCATGACGCCATTGCCGCGCCAGTAGCAGCAGCGCGGTGAATACGGCGCTGGCGAAGAACATCTTCTTGAACTCACCCAGTTGGGTCACCATCACCATGGTGTGGTCCAGCCAGGGGCTGCGATGTTCCTGTACCAGCGCGCTCAGGCCCTGGTCAAAGTCATCCAGGTGCGGATAGCCGATAAACAGAGCGATCAATAATGTCAGGCTGGCGCACCCTATCCACAAGGTCGCGCGACGATGGCCACGCAGGCTGGTGTTCAGGCTCAGTCCCAGCACGACCGCCAGGCACGCTGTGACTACCCCCGCCTCAGGCCAGAACCCCTCCGGCAATGGCAGGCGGAACGCGGCGCCGGTGGCCCAGCCCGGCAGCAGGTAGGCCAACGACCAACCGGCTGCCGCCAGAAGGCTGACCAGGGCGAAACGCGGGAACGGCATGTCGCACATTCCGGCCACCATCGGCAGCATCGGCCGCAATGGCCCGATGAAACGTCCCACCAGCAGACTGGCGATGCCGTATTTGTGGAAGTAGGTTTCCGCGCCATTCATCCATTCCGGATGGTGGCGCAGGCCGGGCAGGCGGCGGATATTCTGATGGAAGTGTCGGCCGAGGAAGTAGGAAATCCCGTCGCCCAGCAAGCCTCCCAGGAACCCCATCAGCAGGGTCTCACTCAGGGACAAGGCGCCGCTGCCAGCCAGTGCCGCAATGGCAAACAGCAGCACCGTGCCTGGCACGATCAGCCCGGCAATGGCCAGGCATTCCACGCACGCGACGATAAACACCGCCGCCGCCAGCCATTGCGGGTTGAGGGTCAGCCAGCCGGTAATGCCATCGAGCCATTGGCCCATAAATCGTTACTCCATCGCCACAGATTCAAATCAGGAAATAGTCGCGGCCTTCGACCTGGCCCCGGCGCAGCGGGTTCCGCGTGCAGTAGGGCGCATAGCCGGCATCGACGAAGCGGTACATCAAGTGCTCGTCACGGCCGCTGGGGATGCCCAGGCGGGTGGTCTGGATGATCTGTATCGGTGTCTGGCCGACGTCTTCGACAAAGAGCAATTCTTGATCAAAGCGCTTGGCATCCCACATCGGCACCTTCAGGCCCAGCGCCTTGCACAGCAACGTCTGGCCGGCACACAGCTTTTGCGACGCGCGCGGGCTGCCGTCGGCATTCGGGTTGTTCAGCAGCATCTGCGCCAGGCTGGCGGGCCCGGAGGTTTCATCGACCCAGGGATAGGCTGATTTGATCAGCACGGCATTGCCCGGCCCCTGCGCGCTGAAGTTCAGCGAATCGCCGCCACGGGCGTAGTACATATAGATATGTCCGCCATCCAGAAACAAAGCCTTACGCTTTTCTGTGTACCCGAGTGAGGCGTGGCTGCCTTTTTCGGCCACGTAATAGGCTTCGGTTTCAATAATTCGCGCCGAAAGCCAGCTATCGCCGACGCGATGGCGGATGACTTTTCCAAGCAAATCCCGCGCAAGTATTTGCGCGTCACGGTCGAAGAAGCTGTCGGGCAGCGCGCTGGCGGGGAGTTGGGGTGAAGAACTGGGCATGGTGGTCTGGGGTTAATACGGCTAAATGTGACGGAATAATAACAACTCCCACCTTAATTACGGCTGAACCCCAGGTTTTTACAGTTCATTTCGACCATCCGCCCCTCACCGCTGTCAGTCGGGCGGCGTCACAGCTATAATCTGCCGCTTTCCTCTTTGCCAAGACTCCCTGACCATGACTGAGTCCGTTCTTGACTACATGACCCGCCTGGGTCGCGCTGCCCGTCAGGCCTCGCGGTTGATCGCCCGTGCGAGCACTGCGCAGAAGAACCGTGCCCTGCTGGCCGCCGCCGATGCTCTGGACGCTTCGCGCTCCGAGCTGACTGCCGCCAACGAACTGGACCTGGCCAACGGCCGCGCCAATGGCCTTGAGCCCGCCTTGCTGGACCGCCTGGCGCTGACGCCGACACGTATCGACGACATGATCGAAGGGTTGCGTCAGGTGGCCAAGCTGCCTGACCCCATCGGTGAAATTCGCGATATGCGTTACCTGCCGTCCGGCATCCAGGTCGGCAAGATGCGCGTGCCCCTGGGCGTGATCGGCATCATCTATGAGTCGCGCCCGAACGTGACCATCGACGCCGCGAGCCTGTGCCTCAAGTCGGGCAACGCCACCATCCTGCGTGGCGGTTCCGAGGCGATCAATTCCAACCGCGCCATCGCCGCCTGCATCCAGCAGGGCCTGGCCGTGGCCGAGTTGCCGGCCGAAGTGGTGCAAGTGGTGGAAACCACCGACCGCGCCGCTGTCGGCGCGCTGATCACCATGCCGGAATTCATCGACGTGATCGTGCCGCGCGGTGGCAAGAGCCTGATCGAGCGTGTCAGCCGCGATGCCAAGGTGCCAGTGATCAAGCACCTGGACGGCGTGTGCCACGTGTATATCGACATCGCCGCCGACATCGACAAGGCGATCCGCATCGCCGACAACGCCAAGACCCACCGCTACGCGCCGTGCAACACCATGGAAACCCTGCTGGTGCACGTCGGCATTGCCGAGCGCGTGCTGCCGCCGCTGGCTGCCATCTACCGTGACAAGGGCGTGGAGCTGCGCGGTTGCGAACGCACCCGTGCGCTGTTGGGCGCGGACGTGATCGAAGCCACCGAGCAGGACTGGTACACCGAGTACACGGCGCCGATCCTGTCGATCCGCATCGTCGACGACCTGGACCAGGCCATCGAACACATCAACACGTACGGCTCCAAGCACACCGACGCCATTGTCTCCGAGCATTTCAGCGATGCCCGGCGTTTCCTCACAGAAGTGGACTCCGCTTCGGTGATGATCAACGCCTCGACGCGCTTTGCCGACGGCTTCGAGTACGGCCTGGGGGCGGAGATCGGCATCTCCACCGACAAGCTCCACGCACGCGGCCCGGTTGGCCTGGAAGGCCTGACCAGCGAGAAGTACGTGGTGTTCGGCGACGGTCACGTGCGCACTTGATGGCTAAACGCATCGGGCTGCTCGGCGGTACCTTCGACCCCGTGCACATCGGCCATTTGCGCAGTGCCCTGGAAGTCGCGGATGCCTTGGCGCTGGATGAGCTGCGCCTGATCCCTAATTTCCGGCCGCCCCATCGCGATACCCCGCAGGTGTCGCCGCAGCAGCGCCTGGAAATGGTGCGCCTGGCCGTAGAAGGCATACCGCCGCTGGTGGTGGACGATCGTGAGCTCAAGCGCGATAAACCGTCCTACACTGTCGACACCCTGGAGCTGATGCGCGCCGAGTTGGCCGCGGATGACCAGTTGTTTCTGCTTTTGGGCTGGGACGCATTTTGCGGCCTGCCCTCTTGGCATCGCTGGGAGGAACTCCTCCAGCACTGCCACATCCTGGTTTTGCAACGCCCGGATGCCGACAGCGAACCGCCGGATGCCTTGCGCAACCTGCTGGCCGCGCGGTCGGTAAGTGACCCCTTGGCCCTGACCGGGCCGAACGGGAATATTGCATTCGTCTGGCAGACCCCGCTCGCGGTGTCTGCCACCCAGATCCGTCAACTGCTGGCCAGCGGGAAGTCGGTACGTTTCCTGGTGCCTGACGCGGTCCTGGCCTACATCGATGCGCACGGGCTTTACCGTGCGTCGAACTGAAAAGGCGCGCTTGAACGCACGAACACTCGTGCAGCGAGCGCCCGAACATACGAGCAAAACGAGTTTTTTATGACGAACAAAGACGTAAGCAAAGTAAAACGCAAAGGCACGTTCAAAAGCGCCCCGCTCCCGGTTGAAGCCCACGTTGGCCCGGAACTGGCTGGCGAAGCGCTGGTGAAAGTCGCCGTTGCCGCCCTGGAAGACGTGAAGGCCCAGGACATCCAGGTCCTGGACGTACGCGACAAGCAGAGCATCACCGACTTCATGATCATCGCCACCGGTACCTCCAACCGCCAGATCGGCGCGATGCTGGACAAGGTTCGCGAAGCCGTCAAAGCCCAGGGCGTGAAGCCGCTGGGTGAAGAAGGCAAGGGCGACAGCGACTGGGTGCTGCTGGATATGGACGACGTGATCGTTCACATGATGACCAGCAATGCCCGTCAGTTCTACGACCTGGAGCGTCTGTGGAAAGGCGCCGAGCAGAGCCGTGCCGCCGATGGCAAGCACCACAGCCCGGAAGTGGGCCACGCGCACTTCGACAAGCTCAACAAAGACCAGGAATAAGGAACGGCTGTGCGCCTGCGTCTGATTGCTGTCGGTTCACGCATGCCCAAGTGGGTGGAAGAAGGCTGGCACGAGTATGCCAAGCGTCTGCCCGCCGAGCTGTCGCTGGAACTGGTGGAGATACCGCTCAACACCCGGGGCAAGAATGCCGACGTGGCGCGCTTTATCCGTCAGGAAGGCGAAGCGATGCTGGCCAAGGTCGGCCCCAACGAGCGCATCGTCACCCTCGAAGTGCACGGCAAACCCTGGAGCACCGAGCAATTGGCGGTGGAACTGGATCGCTGGCGCCTGGACTCGCGCACCGTCAACTTCATGGTCGGCGGCCCCGAAGGGCTGGCGCCGGAAGTCTGCGCGCGGGCGGACCAGCGCTGGTCGCTGTCGGCGCTGACGCTGCCGCACCCGTTGGTAAGGATCCTGATCGGTGAACAGCTGTATCGCGCCTGGACAGTTCTGTCCGGGCACCCTTATCACAAATAATCTGCGCCCCTCCCGATGACCCAGCCGATCCGCATCAAGGACCACGAGAAAGACGCACGTCTGGTACGCGCGCGGGTGGTGTTTGGCGCGATCATGGTGGTGGCGCTGATCGGGGTGCTGATTGCGCGCCTGTATTTCCTGCAGGTGATCCAGTACGACTACCACTCCACGTTGTCGGAAAACAACCGCGTGCATGTGCAACCGATTCCGCCGACCCGTGGGCTGATCTTCGACCGCAATGGCGTGGTGGTGGCGGATAACCGGCCCAGTTTCAGCCTGAGCATGACCCGCGAGCGTTCCGGCGACTGGCAACAGGTCCTCGATGTCATCGTCGAGGTGCTGCAGTTGACCCCGGAAGACCGGGTGATCTTCGAGAAACGCATGAAACAGGGGCGCCGGCCGTTCGAACCGGTGCCGATCCTGTTCGAGCTGACCGAAGAGCAGATTGCGCGGATTGCGGTGAACCAGTTCCGCCTGCCGGGTGTGGAAGTGGTGGCGCAGTTGGTGCGCCACTATCCCCAAGGGCCACACTTTGCTCACTCCGTCGGCTATATGGGGCGGATCAACGAGAAAGAGCTGAAAAGCCTCGATCCCGTCAATTACAGCGGCACCCACCATATCGGCAAGACCGGCATCGAGCGTTTCTACGAGCCCGAGCTGCACGGCCAGGTGGGTTACGAAGAAGTCGAGACCAACGCTCGCGGCCGCGTGCTGCGGGTGCTCAAGCGTACCGACCCGGTACCGGGCAAGGACATTGTGCTGAGCCTGGACATCAAGCTGCAGGAAGCGGCCGAGATGGCCCTCGGTGGCCGGCGTGGCGCGGTGGTGGCGCTGGACCCGAAGACCGGCGAAGTGCTGGCCATGGTCAGCCAGCCGAGCTTCGACCCCAACCTGTTCGTGACCGGGATCAGCTTCAAGGCCTACGCCGAGTTGCGCGACTCCATCGACCGGCCGCTGTTCAACCGTGTGTTGCGCGGCCTGTACCCGCCGGGTTCGACCATCAAGCCGGCGGTGGCGATTGCCGGCCTGGATGCGGGTGTGGTCACGGCTTCCAGCCGGGTATTCGACCCGGGCTACTACATGCTGCCCAACTACGACCACAAATACCGCAACTGGAACCGTACCGGTGACGGCTATGTCGACCTGGATACCGCGATCATGCGTTCCAACGACACCTATTTTTACGACCTGGCCCACAAGCTGGGTATCGACCGCTTGTCCGCCTACATGGGCAAGTTCGGCCTCGGTCAGAAAGTCTCCCTGGATATGTTCGAAGAATCCCCTGGCCTGATGCCATCGCGGGAGTGGAAGCGTGCGACCCGCCGCCAGGCATGGTTCCCGGGCGAAACCCTGATCCTCGGCATCGGCCAGGGCTATATGCAGGCCACGCCTTTGCAACTGGCCCAGGCCACGGCGCTGGTGGCCAACAAAGGCATCTGGAACCGCCCGCACCTGGCCCGGACCATCGAAGGCGAAAAGCCTGTGGATGAAAACCCGATCCCCGACATCGTACTGCGCGACCCGTCCGACTGGACCAAGGTCAACCACGGCATGCAGCAGGTGATGCACGGTGCACGCGGGACCGCGCGCAAGGCGGCGATCGGTGCGCAATACCGTATCGCCGGCAAGAGTGGTACCGCCCAGGTGGTGGCGATCAAGCAGGGCGAGAAATACGACCGTTCCAAGGTCCAGGAACGCCACCGCGACCACGCCTTGTTTGTGGGTTTTGCCCCGGCCGACGACCCGAAAATCGTGGTGGCGGTGATGGTCGAGAACGGCGAGTCCGGCTCCGGTGTGGCGGCGCCTGTGGTGCGCCAGGTGATGGACGCCTGGTTGCTGGCCGACGACGGCAGGCTCAAGCCCGAATATGGCGGCCCCCCCTTCAACCCCCGAGGTTACGGCCAGTGAAGAGTAATTTTGACCGCATCCTCTCCAGCGAGGATGTGATGCGTCGCCGCGCGACTTTGTTGCAGCGCATGCACATTGATGGCCCGTTGCTGATCCTGCTGCTGACCCTGGCGGCCGGCAGCCTGTTCGTGCTGTATTCGGCCAGCGGCAAGAACTGGGACTTGCTGATCAAGCAGGCTTCGTCGTTTGGCCTGGGCCTGCTGTCCATGGTGGTGATCGCCCAGCTGGAGCCGCGTTTCATGGCGCGCTGGGTGCCGCTTGGCTATGTGGCCGGCGTGTTGCTGCTGGTGGTGGTGGACGTCATGGGCCACAACGCCATGGGCGCGACCCGCTGGATCAATATTCCGGGGGTGATTCGCTTCCAGCCGTCGGAGTTCATGAAGATCCTGATGCCGGCGACGATCGCCTGGTACCTGTCCAAGCGCACCTTGCCGCCGCAGCTCAAGCATGTGGGCATCAGCCTGATCCTGATCGGCATCCCCTTTGTGCTGATCGTACGCCAGCCGGACCTCGGCACCTCGCTGCTGATCCTGGCCGGCGGTGCGTTCGTGCTGTTCATGGGCGGGTTGCGCTGGCGCTGGATCCTTAGCGTGCTGGCGGCGGCAGTGCCGGTGGCCGTGGCCATGTGGTTCTTCTTTATGCACGACTACCAGAAGCAGCGGATCCTGACGTTCCTCGATCCCGAAAGCGACCCGCTCGGCACCGGCTGGAACATTATCCAGTCGAAGGCGGCCATCGGTTCCGGCGGTGTATTTGGCAAGGGCTGGCTGCTCGGCACCCAGTCGCATTTGGACTTTCTGCCCGAGAGCCACACCGACTTCATTATTGCGGTGATGGGCGAAGAGTTCGGCCTGGTGGGCATTTGCGCGCTGTTGCTGATCTATTTGCTATTGATTGGTCGTGGCCTGGTGATTACCGCACAGGCGCAGACGCTGTTCGGCAAATTGCTCGCCGGCAGCCTGACCATGACTTTTTTTGTTTACGTTTTCGTCAACATCGGTATGGTCAGTGGCCTGCTGCCGGTGGTTGGGGTGCCTTTGCCGTTCATTAGCTACGGCGGAACTTCGCTGGTGACATTGCTGTCAGCGTTTGGGGTTTTGATGTCGATTCATACGCATCGCAAGTGGATCGCACAGGTTTGAATAAGGTGAAGATGTCAATGCAAGTAATGCGCGGCTGGGCGACTCGGCATGCGTCCTGGATGGGCCTGATCGGGCTGCTGGGGGCAACGCACGAGGCGCAGGCCGGTGACTACGATGGCTCACCCCAGGTCGCCGAATTCGTCGGTGAAATGACCCGCGACTACGGCTTCGCCGGTGAACAGCTGATGGGCGTGTTCCGCGAAGCCCAGCGCAAGCAGGCGATCCTCGACGCTATCTCTCGCCCCGCCGAGCGCGTGAAACAGTGGAAGGAATACCGTCCGATGTTCCTCACCGACGCCCGGGTGGCCCGGGGGGTGGACTTCTGGCGCCAGCACGAGGCCGTGTTGGCCCGCGCCGAGCAGGAATACGGCGTGCCGGCCCAGGTCATCGTTGCGATCATTGGCATTGAAACCTTCTACGGGCGCAATACCGGCAGTTACCGGGTGATCGACGCCTTGTCGACCCTGGGCTTCGATTACCCGCCGCGCGCCGACTTCTTCCGCAAGGAACTGCGTGAGTTCCTGCTGCTGGCCCGCGAAGAGCAGGTCGACCCGCTGACCCTCAAGGGCTCCTACGCCGGGGCGATGGGCTTGCCGCAGTTCATGCCGAGCAGCTTTCGCGCCTACGCGGTGGATTTTGACGGCGACGGTCATATCAATATCTGGAGCAACCCGGACGATGCCATCGGCAGTGTGGCCAGTTACTTCAAGCGCCATGGCTGGGTCGGTGGCGAGCCGGTGGTGATCCGTGCCGATGTCAGCGGGGAGCGTGCCGATGAAGGCCTGACCCAGGGCATCGAGCCGGCCAAGACCGTCGGGGAGTTGCGGGCGCTGGGCTGGTCGAGTCAGAATGCGCCACGCGACGATATGCCGGTGACGGCATTCCGCCTCGAAGGTGAAAACGGCCCTGAATACTGGATGGGCCTGAAGAATTTCTACGCAATCACGCGTTATAACCGCAGTGTGATGTACGCCATGGCCGTGCATCAGCTGTCAGACATGCTGGTCCAAGCACGGGGCAACAAGTAATGCGGGCATCGCCGTTCAATCAACCGCTCAAGCTGGTGGCGTTCGCCGCGTTGTCCCTGCTCGTCGTCAGTTGTTCCACCAGCCGTGGCCCGGTACCGAAGTCCGGCGGCACCGCGGTGCGTTCACAGCCAGGCCTGGACATCAACCGCGCACACAAAGATGGCGCCCCGTGGTGGGATGTCGACGTGTCGAAGATCCCGGATGCCACGCCGACCCTGCACACCGGCCCGTACAAGGCCAACCCCTATACCGTGCTGGGCAAGTCCTACTTCCCGTTGCAGGACTCCAAGACCTACGTGCAATCGGGCACGGCGTCCTGGTATGGCACCAAGTTCCACGGCCAGAACACCGCCAACGGCGAAGTCTATGACCTGTACGGCATGAGCGCGGCCCACAAGACCCTGCCGCTGCCCAGCTATGTCCGCGTGACCAACCTGGACAACAACCGCACGGTGATCCTGCGGGTCAACGACCGTGGGCCGTTCTATTCGGATCGCATCATCGACTTGTCCTACGCCGCCGCGAAAAAACTCGGCTATGCCGAAACCGGTACCGCGCGGGTCAAGGTCGAAGGCATCGATCCCGCGCAGTACTGGGCCCAGCGTGGCAAGCCCGCGCCGTTGATGCTCAACGAGCCGCAGAGTGCGCAGCCGCAAGTGACGGCATCCACCGGCAAGATCGAACAATGGACACCGCCACCGCAGCAGCACGCACCGGATACGGTGGTCGTGCCCCATGCGGCACCGGGCGCCGCGGTCGCGGGCGGGCAATACCTGCAAGTGGGCGCTTTCGCCAACCCGGATGCGGCAGAACTGTTAAGGTCCAAGCTCAGCAGCATGGTCAGCGCGCCGGTATTCATCAGCTCCATCGTGCGTAACCAGCAAACGTTGCACCGTGTGCGCATGGGCCCGATCGGTTCGCCGAGCGAGGTTGCGCAAGTGCAGAACAGCGTGCGCCTGGCCAACCTGGGGCAACCCAGCGTGGTCACTGCCGAATAATAAATTGATGGTTGAGGCTCGCATGCGGGCCTGGACCCTGGTTGTTGGCTCGTTGAACAATAAAACCCAGGGGCAAGGGGTGAGCGGGCAACCGAACACGTGACAGTCTGGTAGCGGGCTGTCTGAATAAGTTTTGCCCGCGAGGGCAAGTTTCCATAAGCAATTTCGAGAGACGGATGAACATCACCACCTTAGCCAAACGCACGTGCCTGCTTCTTTCGCTGATCATCACCCCGGCCGCCTGGGCGGTTGAAATGGTACCGGCTTCACCGCAACTGGCCGCCAAGTCCTGGGTCCTCATGGATGCCGCCAGTGGCAACGTGCTGGTCGAGAGCAACGGTGACCAGCGCCTGCCACCGGCCAGCCTGACCAAGCTGATGACCGCCTACATCGCGACCCTGGAAATCCGTCGCGGCCAGATCGGCGAAAACGACCCGGTGACCGTCAGCGAAAACGCCTGGCGTACCGGCGGTTCGCGGATGTTCATCAAGGTGGGCTCGCAAGTCACTGTGAGCGACCTGCTGCATGGCATCATCATCCAGTCCGGTAACGACGCCAGCGTCGCCCTGGCCGAGCACATCGCCGGCAGCGAAGACGCATTCGCCGACATGATGAACAAAACCGTGGCCGACCTGGGCATGACCAACAGCCACTTCATGAACCCGACCGGCCTGCCAAACCCTGAGCACTACTCGTCGGCTCACGACATGGCGATCCTGGCGCGCGCGATCATTCGTGTCGACCCGGTGCACTACGCGATCTACTCCCAGAAGGAATTCTTCTGGAACAACATCAAGCAGCCTAACCGCAACCTGCTGCTGTGGCGCGACAAGACTGTCGATGGCCTGAAGACTGGCCACACCGACGAAGCCGGCTACTGCATGGTGTCGTCCGCGGTACGTGATGGCCAGCGCCTGATCGCGGTGGTCTTCGGCACCAACAGCGAGCAGGCCCGTGCGGCCGAGACGCAAAAACTGCTGACCTACGGTTTCCGCTTCTTCGAAACCCAGACCTTCTACCAGAAGGGTGCTGAACTGGCGACCGCGCCGGTATGGAAAGGCGCGACCTCGCAAGTCAAGGCCGGCCTGGCTGAAGACCTGACCCTGACCATGCCTAAAGGCCAGCTGAAAAAGCTCGCCGCCAGCATGACCATGAACCCGCAATTGGTTGCGCCAATCGCCAAGGGCGACGTGATCGGTAAAGTCGAAGTGAAGCTGGACGACAAGGTGGTGCACAGCGCCGACCTGATCGCGCTGGACGCCGTCGACGAAGGTGGTATCTTCCGCCGCGTGTGGGATAGCATCCGTCTATTCTTCTACGGCTTGTTCAACTGATTGTGTGCACCTGCAAAGCCCCGCGTTGATCCGACGCGGGGCTTTGCCGTCGCCACGGCTTACCGCTTACGAGGCCGTTCTGCCATGACCGATAAAGAAGTAAAGGCGCCAAAGATCGAATTCCCGGTGACGGATTATCCCGTCAAGGTGATCAGCGATACCGGTGTAGGCAACAAAGACAGAATCCTGGATATCGTGCGTAAACACGCGACGATCAATGACAACCGGGTGGACGAGCGTTCGAGCACCAACGGTAAGTACACCACGATCCAGTTGCACATCGTTGCGACCGGTCAAGACCAGCTCTACGACATCAATAGCGAACTGCGGGCCACCGGCTTCGTGCACATGGTGCTGTGATGTCACAGGTCCTGGGCTTTCGCGAGCTCGGCCGGATGGACTACGAGCCCGTCTGGCACGCCATGCAGCGGTTCACGAATGAACGCGGCACTTCGGCGCCCGACGAAATCTGGTTGGTGGAACATCCACCGGTGTTCACCCAGGGCCAGGCCGGCAAGGCCGAACATCTGCTGCTGCCGGGGGATATTCCGGTGGTGCAGGTCGACCGAGGTGGCCAAGTGACTTACCATGGGCCCGGTCAACTGGTGGCGTACCTGCTGCTGGACGTGCGCAAGCTGGGTTTTGGCGTGCGCGACCTGGTGAGCCGCATGGAGGCTTGCCTGATCGAGCTGTTGGCCAGTTATGGCGTGAGCGCCGCGGCCAAGCCCGATGCACCCGGTGTGTATGTGGACGGCGCGAAAATCGCCTCCCTCGGTTTGCGCATTCGCCACGGTTGTTCCTTTCATGGCCTGGCCCTGAACGTGGACATGGACCTGGCACCGTTCCGGCGCATCAACCCGTGTGGTTATGCCGGGCTGGCGATGACCCAACTGAGCGACCACGCCACACCGATTAAATTTGCCGAGGTAAGTGCCCGGCTGCGTGCGCAGCTCGTCAAACACCTCGACTATGCTGAGCAGACGACCCTCACGGGCGGAATCGACTGATTATGACTACTGATGCAGTGCAAACCATGATCCCGACGCTGGACATCACCGAGCGTCCGGCCCCGGCCCCGCGTGCCAAGGTGGAAGCCGGCGTCAAGCTGCGCGGCGCCGAGAAGGTTGCACGCATCCCGGTCAAGATCATCCCGACCACCGAGTTGCCGAAAAAGCCTGACTGGATCCGCGTGCGCATCCCGGTTTCGCCGGAAGTCGACCGTATCAAGGCCCTGCTGCGCAAGCACAAGCTGCACAGCGTGTGCGAAGAAGCGTCCTGCCCGAACCTGGGCGAATGCTTCTCCGGCGGCACCGCCACCTTCATGATCATGGGTGACATCTGCACCCGTCGTTGCCCGTTCTGCGACGTCGGCCATGGCCGGCCGAAGCCACTGGACGTCAACGAACCGGAAAGCCTGGCCATCGCCATCGCCGACCTGAAACTCAAATACGTGGTCATCACCTCGGTTGACCGTGACGACCTGCGCGACGGCGGTGCCCAGCACTTTGCCGACTGCATCCGCGAAATCCGCAAACTGTCGCCGAACGTGATGCTCGAGACCCTGGTGCCGGACTACCGTGGCCGCATGGACGTCGCGCTGGAAATCACCGCTGCCGAGCCGCCGGATGTGTTCAACCACAACCTGGAAACCGTGCCTCGCCTGTACAAGGCCGCGCGTCCAGGTTCGGACTACCAGTGGTCGCTGACCCTGCTGCAGAAATTCAAGCAGATGATGCCGCACATCCCGACCAAATCCGGCTTGATGCTCGGCCTGGGCGAGACCGATGAAGAAGTCATCGAAGTCATGAAGCGCATGCGCGAACACGACATCGACATGCTGACCCTGGGCCAATACCTGCAACCGTCGCGCAGCCACTTGCCGGTGC
Organism: Pseudomonas sp. AM8; assembly: GCF_036346475.1. Classification (NCBI taxonomy): domain Bacteria; kingdom Pseudomonadati; phylum Pseudomonadota; class Gammaproteobacteria; order Pseudomonadales; family Pseudomonadaceae; genus Pseudomonas; species Pseudomonas sp. AM8. Next base: position 213,037 of record NZ_JAOTNX010000009.1, on the reverse strand, counting down.
AGCGTTTCGTGCACCCGGACACCTTCGCCTGGTTCGCCGAGGAAGGTTACAAGATGGGCTTCAAGAACGTCGCCTCGGGCCCGCTGGTACGCTCTTCGTACCACGCCGACGAACAGGCCAAGCTGGTCAAGGCTAGCCTGGTTTCCTGATCGGGGTTCAGACCCGGTGTGGGAGTGGGCTTATGTGGGAGGGGGCTTGCCCCCGATTGCGGTATGTCAGTCGCTACATGTGCTGGCTGATCCACCGCTATCGGGGGCAAGCCCCCTCCCACATTGGTTTCAGCGTTAGATAGGGAGATTCTCAGATGACCGCCGCCGTTCCAGCCCTTCGTTCTGAAGGCACCATCGCCCTGATCGCCCCCGCCGGCCCCGCCGTGCTGGACGTTGAAAAGGCTGGCCAATGGATGCGTACGCGCGGCTACGATCTGCGGATTTCCCCCGGTGTCTATGAACGCGACGGCTACCTCGCCGGCAGCGATGCCGTGCGCCTGCGTGACCTGCATGCCGCCTTCGCCGATCCGCACATCGACGCTATCTTCTGTCTGCGCGGTGGTTACGGCACACCGCGGCTGCTCGACGCGCTGGACTTTGACCTGCTGCGTGCCAATCCCAAGCCGTTCGTCGGCTATAGCGACATCAGCGCCCTGCACCTGGCGATCAACCGTTACGCCGGTTTCGTGACCTTCCACGGCCCGATGCTCAATGCCGACCTGCTCGGCGACAAGCAACAACCTACCGAGTCGTCATTGTTCAGCCTTCTGCGCGGCCAGTTGGGCGCTGGCAGTGTGCTTGCGCACCCGGTAGCGTACCCGCTGACCACGATCGAGCCTGGCATTGCCTGTGGGCGCTTGCTGGGGGGTAACCTGTCGATGATTGCGGCGGTCATGGGCACGCCTTACGAAATCGACGCTGAAGGCATCATCCTGTTTATCGAAGACGTCAACGAACCGATCTACCGCATCGACCGCCTGTTGACCCATCTGCGTCTGGCGGGCAAGTTGGCCCAGGTCGCCGGTGTACTGGTCGGGGATGTGGCGGGTGTGGATAACGTGGCGCTGGAGCGCTTGCTGACGCAGACGTTCGAGCCATTGCGCATACCGGTGCTGGCCGGCTGGCGCAGCGGGCATTGCGATCCGAACCTGACGCTGCCCATGGGCGCCTTGGTACGGCTGGATGCGGGGGAGCAGCGGGTGGTGTTGGAGCAGGAAGTGGTCTTCAGGTCTTGAATCTGCTGGCGTTTGCTAAACCGCAATCGGGGGCTTGCCCCCGATTGCGGTAGTCGCCATACGCGGATCTATCGGTTTTGCAGCGACTCCAGCAACTTCACCGTCGGATACCCGTCCGCCGGCCAGCCCAGCGCCTGCTGTGCCGCCCGAATCGCCTTGCGCGTGTTGGCGCCGATAATCCCATCCGGGTTGCCCGCGTCATAACCGTTGGCGCTCAACGCCGTCTGCAGATCAATGCGCTGGGAGCGACTCAGCGGCAGCTCATCCTTGGGCCAGTCACCACGGATCACACCGCCGCCGCCAAAGCGCTCCGACAACAGGCCCACCGCCAGTGCGTAGGACGACGAGTTGTTGTACTTGAGGATCGCGCGGAAGTTATCCAGCACCAGGAACGCCGGGCCACGGTAGCCTGCCGGCAGCAGCAGGGCGGCGGACAGTTGGTCGACATTCGGCGGCATGCTCGCGCCCGGTGGCAGTTGAATGCCCAGTTTCATCCACTCGGCAATGCTCTTGCGCACGCCGCCGTCAGCCAGGGCGTAGTCGAAGTTCGCCGGCAATTGCTTGACTTCAAAGCCCCACGGCTGGCCTTTCTGCCAGCCGGAGCTTTGCAGGTAGTGCGCGGTTGATGCGAGGGCGTCGGCCGGGCTGTTCCAGATGTCGCGGCGACCGTCGCCATCGAAGTCCACCGCGTGGGTGTTGTAAGTGGTTGGAATGAACTGGGTCTGGCCCATGGCCCCGGCCCAGGAGCCCTTCATCTGGTCGGCGGCGATGTCGCCGTGCTGGATGATCTGCAATGCCGCCAGCAATTGCGCCTGGGCAAAGGCCGGGCGACGGCCTTCATAGGCCAGGGTCGCCAGGGAGCGGATCACCGAGTTGTTGCCTTGGAACTGGCCGAAGTTGCTCTCCATGCCCCACACCGAGACCAGTGCCTGACGGTCGACGCCATAACGCTGCTCGATGCTTTGCAGGATGTCGGCGTACTTGATCAGCAACGCCTGGCCATTGCGTACGCGTACGGGTGACAGGGCGCCGTCGAGGTATTCCCATACAGGGCGGGAAAACTCCGGCTGGCTGCGGTCGGCGCGGATCACCGCCATATCGGGGGTGACATTGGCGAATGCGGTGTCGAAAACGTCGGCCGTGATGCCGGCTTGGAGGGCTTGCGCGCGAAAGCCGGCCTGCCATTCAGCAAAGGTCTGGGTTGGTTGGATGTCGAGATTGTCCACGGCCAGCGGGGCCACGACGGCAGGGGCCACTACGGGTGCGGTCTGGAGCTTCGGCAAGGGTTGGGCATCGGCGGCGGTGGGTTTTTCCGCGCAGGCGACAAGCAGAATGAGGCTGGAGGCAGCGATCAATTGGCGAAGGTGCCAACGACGGGAAAGACAAGAGGGCATGCACAGGTCCAGGAATTACAAATCAGGTACAGACCTTATCATGCCAGAGGGGCGCTTGCCTTCAGGCAGCCAGAAAGTAAGAAGCCTCCCAGCTATTAGACTGGAAGGCTTCGCGGCGGTAGCTGCCTTTGCCCTTGCCGGCGCGTTCCTGACGGCTGCGGAACAGTGGCTGGGCGATGATGGATTTGGCCTTGTTGGGGCCATGCTTGGATGGCTTTTTGCTCATGGTCGATGCTCTTGATGGGGGGAGATGCGGTGCAAATAATCTGCCGAAGTCAGGCCGCTGTAAAGCTCATGAATTGTAAACGCAGTCAAAAATGTGGGAGGGGGCTTGCTCCCGATAGCTGTGGCTCAGTCAACAATGCAGTGGCTGACACGCCGCTATCGGGGGCAAGCCCCCTCCCACATTGGTTTTGCAGTGTTTTTAAGAGAGGGGTTATTCGGCGGGAAGTGCCAGGCGTTGTCCGGCCATCAACAGCGATAAACGGCTCAGGCTCATCCACGGCGAACCCGCCGCCTGGCCCTTGATCTGTGCATCAATGCGCTGCGCTTCCAGCAACAGCTGCGCCCAGCGTTGCGCCGAGTGCCGTTGCAGGGCTTTGCTCATCAGGGGTTTGCGCTTGTCCCACACCGGTGGCCGCGCCTGGCTGAAGCACTTGTCCAGCGGCGTGCCCTGGCTGTATTGCAGGGCAATATTGGCCAATACCCGTAGTTCCCGGGCCAGGGCCCAGAGAATCACCGGCGGCTCCACCCCTTCGCCACGCAGGCCTTCGAGCATGCGCAGGGCATGGGCGGGCTCGCCATTGAGGATCGCATCCACCAGCCCGAACACGTCAAAACGTGCACTGTCTGCCACTGCGCCCTGGACGGTCTCGACGGTAATCTGCCCGTCTTCGGCCATCAGCTTGAGCTTTTCGATCTCCTGGGCGGCGGCAAGCAAGTTGCCTTCGACCCGCGCGGCGATCAGCTCCACTGCATCCTGTGTCGCGGATAGCCCTGCCTGGGACAGGCGCTGGCGAATCCATTGCGGCAACTGATTGCTGTCCACTGGCCAGATCTGGATGAACTGGGTCTGCGCCCCTTCCACCAGGGCCTTGCCCCACTTGGTCTTCTGCGCGCTGCCGTCGAGCTTGGGCAAGCTGATCAGCAACACCGTGTCTTCGGCGGGCCGCGAGCAGTATTCCATCAGTGCAGCCGCGCCCTTATCACCGGGCTTGCCCGACGGCAGGCGCAGCTCCAGCAGGCGTTTTTCGGCGAACAGCGACATGCTTGCACCGGCTTGCAGCAGCGTGCCCCAGTCGAAACTGGCGTCGGCGCTGAATACCTGGCGTTCATCGAAGCCCTGCTGGCGTGCGGCGCTGCGGATGGCGTCGGCGGCTTCCTGGCACAACAGCGGGTCATCACCGCTGACGATGTAGACAGGCGCGAGGCCACCTTGCAGGTGTTTGGCGAGTTGGGCGGGTGCGAGTTTCATAGGCAGGGCGAACGGGGCGCCAGGGGCGCCCCGTCTGGCTTACTCGACAGGGACTTCAACAGGCGATTGTTTCGGCGTGTTGTCTTCGTACTCTTTCGCGGCTTTCAGCGCGTCGGCATCGGCCTTGGCCTTGTCGTCAGCACGTTGCTGCAAGGTTTCGAGCTGTTGTGGGGTGAGCAGCGACAGGCGCAGGACCATGCGTTGCACCAGCTCGCGACGCATCTCCTTGCGCACCTGGATGATTTCGGAGTCCGAACCCACCAGGTTGTTACCATCGTGGCTGACAATCTTCTGCACCTGGATGTTGTCATTCATCAACGGCAGGTGATCGCGGCCCTGGATTTCAAAGCTGAGCACGGTGCTCAGTTCGATATCGGACGCACGTCCGGCGCTGGCGTAGCTCAGGTTGCGCTGGGTTTCTTTCTCGTTAGCCAGGAACAGTTTGTAGGTCGCGCCGGTGTAGACGTGCACGCCGCTGTTTTCCAGGACCTGGCGCAGCTGGGTCACTGTCTCGCTGTAGGCGTCGCGAGCGCTGACGTCCAGTTCCTTGATCGTCAGGTCATTGGTGCCGGTGCCGCGCAGCTGGAAGCCGCAAGCGCTCAGCAGTACGGCAAGGCCCATAACCAGCAGATTGCGTTTGATCATTTTGTTGCTCCCCTTGAAACCATGTGGGCCTTATCGAGGCCCTGAAGGCTTTGTTCGGCGCAGGGCTCGAGCCCCACGCCCGATCCGATTAGCTAGCGACGATATTGACCAGTTTGCCAGGCACCACGATCACTTTGCGGATCGTCAGGCCTTCGGTAAAGCGCAGCACGTTCTCGTTGACCCGTGCGGCCGCTTCGACTTCTTCACGGCTGGCACTGGCGGGCATGTCGATCTGGCCGCGCAGTTTACCGTTGACCTGGATCACCAGTTGCAGCGTGTCCTGTACCAGGGCGCTGTCATCCTGTACCGGCCAGCGCGCATCGATGACCGCGTCGCTATGGCCCAGGCGGCTCCACAGTTCGTGGCTGATGTGCGGTGTAATCGGCGCCAGCAGCAGGGTGACCGTCTCCAGGCCTTCCTGTACCAGTGCGCGATCCTGTGCGGTGGCTTGCGGGGCTTTTTCCAGCACGTTCATCAGCGTCATCACCTGGGCGATGGCGGTGTTGAACTTGTGGTTCTGGCCCACGTCCTGGCTGGCCTGCTTGATGGCCAGGTGGGTGCTGCGACGAATGAGTTTCTGCTCGTCGCTCAACGACGCCACGTCCAGCTTGGCCGGCAGGCCCTGGCTGACATGGGCGTGCGCCAGGCGCCAGACGCGCTTGAGGAAACGGTGCGACCCTTCGACGCCGGAGTCGGACCATTCGGCGCTCATGTCAGGCGGCGAGGCGAACATCATGAACAGGCGGCAGGTGTCGGCGCCGAACTGGTCGATCATCGACTGAGGGTCGACGCCGTTGTTCTTCGACTTGGCCATCTTCTCGGTGCCGCCGATTTCCACCGGCAGGCCGTCGGCGATCAGTCTGGCGCTGATGACCTTGGCTTTGCTGTCGCGCTCGAGCTCGACGTCCGCCGGGTTGAACCAGGTGTAGGCGCCATTGGCTTCGCGACGATAGTAGGTCTCGGCGATCACCATGCCCTGGGTCAGCAGGTTCTTGAACGGTTCGTTGGAACTCACCAGGCCTTCGTCGCGCATCAGCTTGTGGAAGAAGCGCGCGTACAGCAGGTGAAGGATGGCGTGTTCGATACCGCCGATGTACTGATCCACCGGCAACCAGTGGTCGGCTGCGGATTTCTCCACCAGGCCGCCCTCGTAGTGCGGCGAGGCGTAGCGGGCGTAGTACCACGAGGACTCGACGAAGGTGTCCATGGTGTCGGTTTCACGCTTGGCCGGCTGGCCGCATTTCGGGCAGCTGCATTCGTAGAACTCGGGCATGCGCGCCAATGGCGAACCGGCACCGTCCGGCACCACGTCTTCCGGCAGGACGACCGGCAACTGGTCTTCCGGAACCGGTACGTCACCGCAGGTCTGGCAGTGGATGATCGGGATCGGGCAGCCCCAGTAGCGCTGGCGGCTGATGCCCCAGTCGCGCAGGCGGAACTGGGTGCGCGAGGCGCCGAGGTTCTTCTTGATCAGTGCGACTTCGATGGCGTCGAAGGCGCCGGCGAAGTCCAGGCCGTCGAACTCACCGGAGTTGATCAGCGTACCGTGCTCGCCATAGGCGTCTTGCCACGGGGCCGGGTTGGTGTCGCCGGAACTGGTGCGCACCACTGACTTGATCGGCAGGTTGTATTGGGTGGCGAATTCGAAATCGCGCTCGTCGTGGGCCGGCACAGCCATTACTGCGCCATCGCCGTAGTGCATCAGCACGTAGTTGGCGACCCATACCGGCAACTTCTCGCCGGTCAGCGGGTGCTCGACGAACAGGCCGGTCGGCAGGCCTTTTTTCTCCTGGGTGGCGACGTCGGCTTCGGCCACGCTGCCGCCTTTGCATTCGGCGATGAATGCCTGCAGCTCAGGATTGTTCTGTGCGGCCTGGGTGGCCAGCGGGTGCTCGGCGGCCACGGCGACGTAGGTCGCGCCCATCAAGGTGTCCGGACGGGTGGTGAAGACTTTGAGTGCGCCAGCTTCGCCGATGGAGTCGACGTTGTAGGGGAACTGCACTTCCATGCCCTTGGACTTGCCGATCCAGTTGCGCTGCATGGTCTTGACCTGTTCAGGCCAGCCCGGCAAATCGTCGAGGCTCGACAACAGTTCATCCGCGTAGGCGGTGATCTTGAAGTAGTACATCGGGATTTCGCGCTTTTCGATCAGCGCGCCGGAGCGCCAGCCGCGACCGTCGATCACCTGTTCGTTGGCGAGGACGGTCTGGTCGACAGGGTCCCAGTTCACGGTGCCGCTTTTTTTGTAGATCACCCCTTTTTCGAACAGGCGGGTGAACAGCCATTGTTCCCAACGGTAGTAATCCGGCTTGCAGGTGGTGACTTCGCGGGACCAGTCCACTGCCAGGCCCAGGCTGCGCAGCTGGGTCTTCATGTAGGCGATGTTTTCGTAGGTCCACTTGGCGGGGGCCACGTTGTTTTTCATCGCGGCGTTTTCCGCCGGCATGCCGAAGGCGTCCCAACCCATGGGTTGCAGGACGTTCTTGCCTTGCATGCGCTGGTAGCGGGAGATGACGTCGCCGATGGTGTAGTTGCGCACATGCCCCATGTGTAGCTTGCCGCTGGGGTAAGGGAACATCGACAGGCAATAGAATGTCTCCTTGCCTGGCTGTTCACTGACTTCAAAGGACTTTTGCTCGTCCCAGAAGGTTTGGGCGGCATTTTCTATTTCACGGGGCTGATATTGTTCGTGCATGGCTACTTTTGAACTGAATAGGGGTGGCCTAATCCTCTTCGGTGCAACGTTCAGGTTGTTCGACACCAAAAAGCGGCGCGTCCGTGCCCAAACCCTGCGGGAAGTGGAGTTACAGGAAGCGCCGTAGCATACATGACCCCACTCTATCGAGGGAAACCCTGATTGCGCGGCGAGGGCCGTCTGTCGCGGCGCCGGGCAGGCGCAGCCATGGGGACTACGCTGTTTATTGGGGAGCAAGTCTTTCTTCAATGAGGTGAGGGGATGGTCGAATCGCAGCGAATCGCAACGAAACCGGAAATCTACGAAGGACTGATCGACCGATTGGGTCGCGCATTGGATGCAGCGAGGACCGCGGGCCGATTGCGTGATGAACGGCCCGTAGAGTTGGAACTGCGCGGTTTGAGCCGTGCGGAGCTGGAACTGATCAAAGCTTACCTGGAACGTAATAAGCGCAGTGCGCCTTCTTGGGTGGCAACCCCGCCAGCCAAAGAGCCTACGCACTCAGCCAAGGTGGTGTGGCTCAAGGACTTGTCGGCCGGTCGTGGCCCGGAAAGGCTCCGGTCCGCCCGCTTCAAGTAGTTCACTCCCCTGAATCACGTCATCGTGCCATGTCACTGTAAAGATTGTCGCTAAACCCCGTTACACCTTAGGCTTCGGGCATCTATGGAGATGCCCGATGCCTATTCGTTATTTCATCAAACAGCTGCTCCTGCCACCCGGCATTCTCTTGCTGCTGCTGGCCCTTGCCTGGTGGTTTCGTCGCAGCCGCCCCCGTTTGGCCGGCTGCTGCTTTGCCCTCGGATTTGGCGGCATGTGGTTGATCAGCCTGCCGGTGGCGGTGGAGTGGGGCGCACGTGCCCTGGAGACCGAGCCACCGTTGGCCCGTGAAGACTGGTCGACCCTGGCCCAGCGCGCCGATGCCATTGTGGTGCTGGGCTCGGGACGCGAGCGCGGCGACCCGGCTTGGGGTTCTGATCAGCCGACCGGCATCGGCCTGGAGCGCCAGCGGTATGCCGCGCGACTGGCCAAGGCCTCAGGGCTGCCGGTGCTGACCACCGGTGGCCTGCATTACGGCACGCCGCCCAGCGAGGCGCAGTTGATGGCGGTATCGATGCAGGATGACTTCGGCGTTGCTGTGCGCTGGAAGGAAGAACGCAGCCGCACCACCTGGGAAAACGCGCAGATGAGTGCCGGGATTCTATTGCCCGAGGGCATCAAGCGTGTGGTGGTCGTGACCCAGGCCTGGCACATGCCGCGTTCGGTGTGGAGTTTTGAAAAGGCCGGCTTCACCGTGGTACCGGCGCCGGTGGGGTTCCTCGGCGTGGACAACGCCCGGCCGCTGGGCGGCTGGATGCCAGAGTTCAAGTCGGTGTGGCAGAGCGGGCAGTTGATCAATGAAGCGGTGGGGCAGCTAGGCTACCGGTTGTTCTATCGATAACCCTGCTGATTAAAATGCAGATCAAAGTGTGGGAGGGGGCTTGTCCCACACTTTGTTCGCGTTGGCTCTTAAACGGTTTTGGCCATCCGGCCTGCCAGCAGCGCCCAACCAAACAGCACCAGGCACACGATGATCAGCGGCCACGAGCGCCATTGCAGGTACGGCGTCAGGTTGTGCATCGGCACCACTTCGCCGTAGAGGATACCGCGTTCGAACTGCGGGATCTGCACGGTGATCTGCCCAAATGGGTTGATCAACCCGGTCACGCCATTATTGGTGGCGCGGATCATCCAGCGGCCAGCCTCCAACGCACGCATCTGCGCCATTTGCAGGTGCTGCAACGGGCCGATGGAGCGGCCGAACCAGGTGTCATTGCTGATGGTCAGCAGCAGGTCGCTCTGGGCGGAAAGGCCGGCTGCGAACTCCGGGTACACCACTTCGTAGCAAATGAACGGCGCGATCTGATAGCCCTTGGCTTGCAGCATCGGCTGGTCGGCAGGGCCACGGGCGAAGTCCGACATGGGCAGGTCAAAGAAGGCAATCAGGCCGCGCAGCATATCCTGCAACGGCACGTACTCGCCAAACGGCACCAGCTTCTGCTTGAGATAGGTACCGTCACCTTCACCCACCACCGTGATACCGTTGAAGTAGCGCTTCTGGTGATGCACTTCCTGGCGAATCGGCACGCCGGTGATCAGCGCGGTGTGCCGGTCAGCCGCAAACTTACCCATCATTCCCAGGTAGCCCTCGACGGACTCCTTGAGCACCGGCACGGCCGTTTCCGGCCACACCAGCAGGTCGACCGGCTTGGAGCTGAAGCTCATGTCGCGGTACAGCGCGAGCTGCGCATTCAACTGCTCGGGGTCCCACTTCATGCTTTGTTCGACGTTGCCCTGGATCGCGGCGACGGTCAGTGGCGCGCCCGAGGGCGTGGTCCAGGCATGATGCTTGAGTGCCAGGCCGATGGCCCAGGGCGCTACCAGTAACACCAGGCCAGCGCCGATAAACCCATTGCGTTTGCCGGCCAGCAGGCGTGGCAGGTTGCACAGCAGGGCCGCCGTCAGCGCCAGGGCAAAGGAAATCAGCCACATCCCGCCCACTGGCGCCAGGCCGGTGAGGGGGCCGTCGAGCTGGCTGTAACCGGAGTACAACCACGGGAATCCGGTGAGGAACCAGCCGCGAAAGGCCTCCTGGCCGACCCATAACGCGGCAAACGTGAGCGCATCCGCCAACGGCGCTTCATTGCGACGCAGCCAGCGCGCCCATAACCACGCGGGCAGGGCGAAGAACCAGGCAATGGCGGCGGTAAACAACAGCATCAGAAACCCCGCCAGCAGCACCGAAGCGCCGCCGAAGTGGTGGATGCTGTAGTAGATCCAGCTGGTGCCGGCGCCAAACAGGCCGAACCCGAAGCACCAGCCACGGCCCAGGGCCTGGCGCGGCGTCAGCTCCCGCAGCCCGACATAGAACAATCCGACCGCAACCAATGCAAACGGCCACAGGTCGAATGGCGCCAGCGCCAGGGTGGTGATGGCGCCGGCCACCACGGCCAGCAGATTACCGGGCCAGCCGGGGCGGGTTAGGCGCTGCATATCAATCCTTAGCGGGCAATAGGTGTCAGGCGAATCAAGTGGATGCGGCGGCTGTCGGCATTCAGGATGCGGAAGCGATAGGCGCCGATCTCGGTGGTTTCGTTACGCTTGGGCAGGTGCCCGAACGCACTCATCACCAGGCCACCGACGGTGTCGAACTCGTCGTCGGAGAATTCGCTGTCGAAGAACTCGTTGAAGTTCTCGATCGGCGTCAGCGCCTTGACCAGGAAGTCACCGCTGGGCAGCGGCTTGATGTAGCTGTCTTCTTCGACGTCGTGCTCATCCTCGATGTCGCCGACGATCTGTTCCAGCACGTCTTCGATGGTCACCAGGCCCGCCACGCCGCCGTATTCGTCGATCACAATGGCCATGTGATTGTGGTTGGCGCGAAATTCGCGCAGCAGCACATTCAGGCGCTTGGATTCGGGCACGAAGGTGGCCGGGCGCAGCAGGTCCTTGATGTTGAAGCTGTCACCGTTCTCCTTGAGGATCAGCGGCAGCAGGTCCTTGGCCAGCAGGACACCCATGACGTCGTCATGGCTTTCGCCGATCACCGGGTAGCGCGAGTGCGCCGAGTCGATCACGGCCGGGAGGAATTCCCGTGGGGTCTGGGTCGCCTTGATGCTGATCATCTGCGAGCGCGGGACCATGATGTCCCGAACCTGCAGGTCAGCCACCTGGATGGCGCCTTCGACGATGGCCAGCGCTTCGCTGTCCAGCAACTTATTCTGGTGGGCCTCGCGCAGCAGCTCCAGCAGCTCCTGGCGGTTTTTCGGCTCGTGGGCAAAAGCCTGGGTCAGTTTACCCAGCCATGACTTTTGCCCGTTGCTCGATCGGTCTTCGCTCATAGCGATTACTCTAAATCCTTTGATGTGACAGTTGAGTGTTGATCAGTTTTCGTCGTCTGCATATGGATCAGGGTGACCCAATTCTGCAAGCAACGTTCGTTCCAGTGCTTCCATTTCCTCGGCTTCTTCATCGTCTATATGGTCGTAACCCAAGAGATGCAAGCAGCCGTGGATGACTAGATGGGCCCAGTGAGCCTCAAGTTCCTTGCCTTGTTCCTTCGCTTCACGCTCGACCACCTCGACGCAGATCACCAGGTCGCCCAGCAGGGGGATATCCAGCAACTCATCGGGTACATCGGCGGGAAACGACAGCACGTTGGTCGCGTAGTCCTTCTGGCGCCAGGTGTGGTTCAGCTCGCGGCCCTCGGGCTCGTCCACCAGGCGGATGGTCAGTTCCGAGTCGGCGCTGCGCTGGCGCAGGGCCAGGGCGCACCATTGACGGAACTGTTCTTCGCTGGGGGCGGGCGCTTCGGTGGCCAGCTGCAGGTCAAGCTCAAGCATCGCGGCGAACGTCCTTGGCCGGTGTGTCATCGCGGTGGTCGAAGCGCTCGTAGGCTTCGACAATGCGCTGCACCAGCGGGTGGCGGACCACGTCCTTGGGCATGAAGTGCGTGAAGCTGATACCCGGCACGTCCTTGAGCACCTCGATCACCTGGGCCAGGCCGGACTTGGTGCCCTTGGGCAGGTCGACCTGGGTGACGTCACCGGTGATCACGGCGGTGGAGCCGAAACCGATCCGGGTGAGGAACATCTTCATCTGCTCGACGGTGGTGTTCTGGCTTTCGTCGAGGATGATGAAGCTGTTGTTCAAGGTGCGGCCGCGCATGTAGGCCAGCGGGGCGATCTCGATCACCTGGCGCTCGATCAGCTTGGCCACGTATTCAAAGCCGAGCATCTCGTACAGTGCGTCGTAGAGCGGGCGCAGGTACGGGTCGATCTTCTGGGCCAGGTCGCCCGGCAGGAAGCCGAGTTTTTCACCGGCCTCGACCGCTGGGCGCACCAGCAGGATACGGCGTACTTGCTCACGCTCCAGGGCGTCGACCGCACAGGCCACGGCCAGGTAGGTCTTGCCGGTACCGGCCGGGCCGATGCCGAAGTTGATGTCGTTGCCGAGGATTTCCTTGACGTAGCGCTGCTGATTCAAGCCGCGGGGGCGAATCATGCCTTTTTTGGTGCGCAGGGCCACGCTGGCTTCGGCCACCGGGTTGTTGGCCAGGTCTTCGACGGCAGATTCCTGCAGGTACAGGTGCACCGTTTCCGGCGACAGCTCGCTACCCTTGGTTTCACGGTAGAGGCGGCGCAGCAGGTTTTCTGCAGACGTGGTGTGTTGGGGTTCACCAATGAGCTCGAACTGATTGCCGCGATTGCGGATCTCGATGCTCAGGCGTTGTTCGATCAGGCGCAGGTGCTCGTCGAACTGTCCGCACAGGTTGGCGAAACGGCGAGCCTCAAAGGGCTCGAGGAGAAAACGATGGGGTTCTGCTATGGGTGCGTTCAAGGTTGCTTTTAGCCGCCCTTTGGCTGTTTAAGTGAAAGAGAGGATAACGCCAGCACGCCGGGTGCGAAAGCACTTAAACGGAGCATATTGGCTGACGGCGATTCTGTAGGAGCGAGCTTGCTCGCGAAAAACGTCAACGGTAACGCGTGCAGCCTGAATATACGCGGTGCCCTCAGGTTTTTCGCGAGCAAGCTCGCTCCTACAGAAACTTGGTTTATTGCACCAGCGACCCGCGCAGCGAGTGCGGTTGCGCCGCATCGATGTGCACGTCGGCAAACTGACCGATCAATGTCGGATTATCGCAACGGAAGTTGACGATCCGGTTGTTCTCGGTGCGGCCCTGCAATTCGCCAGGGTCTTTTTTCGAGTAGTCGGTGACCAGGATGCGCTGGATGGAGCCGACCATTTGTCGGCTGATCTCGAAACCCTGCTGGTTAAGGCGATGTTGCAGCGCGTTCAAGCGCTCTTTTTTCAGCGCTTCCGGCGTTTCATCCAACAGGTCCGCCGCCGGGGTGCCGGGGCGCTGGCTGTAGACGAACGAGTAGGAGAAGTCGAAACCGACGTCTTCGATCAGCTTCATGGTCTGCTGGAAGTCTTTCTCGGTTTCGCCGGGGAAGCCGACGATAAAGTCCGAGCTGATGCAGATGCCTGGCACCGCCGCGCGCAATTTACGCAGTTTGGATTTGTATTCCAGGGCGGTGTGGTTGCGTTTCATCGCCGAGAGGATGCGGTCCGAGCCCGATTGCACCGGCAAATGCAGGTGCTTGACCAGTTCCGGCACGTCGGCATGGGCCTGGATCAGGCTATCGGAGAACTCCAGCGGGTGCGAGGTGGTGTAGCGAATGCGTTCGATGCCATCCACCGCAGCGACCACGCGGATCAACTCCGCCAGGTCAGCCAGGCGCCCGTCGTGGGTCAGGCCGCGATAGCCGTTGACGTTTTGGCCCAGCAGGGTCACTTCGCGCACGCCGTTTTCGGCCAGATGGATGATTTCTGCGAGCACGTCGTCAAACGGCCGGCTGACCTCTTCACCACGGGTGTAGGGCACCACACAGAAGGTGCAGTACTTGCTGCAGCCTTCCATCACCGACACGTAGGCGCTCGGCCCGTCGATACGCGGCTCGGGCAAGTGGTCGAATTTTTCGATTTCCGGGAACGAGACGTCGACCTGGGGCAGCTTGGTGACGCGTGCGGCGTCGATCATTTCCGGCAGGCGGTGCAGGGTCTGTGGGCCGAAGACCACGTCGACATACGGCGCACGGTCGCGGATCGCGGCGCCTTCCTGGCTGGCCACGCAACCGCCGACGGCGATCACCATGTCCGGGTTGGCCAGTTTCAATTCGCGCCAGCGGCCCAGCTGCGAGTACACACGGTCCTGGGCCCGCTCGCGGATCGAGCAGGTATTGAGCAGGATCACGTCGGCATCTTCGGCGCGGGCGGTGACTTCCAGGGCCTGGTGTTCACCCAGCAGGTCGACCATGCGCGAGCTGTCGTACTCGTTCATCTGGCAACCGTGGGTTTCGATATAAAGCTTCTTGGCCATGGGAATCGTCAACTGGTGGTAAAGAACCGCGCATTATAGGGGTCATGCCCATCGGTTCCTAGCACTGTGCATCGGGTGCCATGCTATAGTTCGCGCCCTCTTTTATATCCCCCATGTGTTCCTCACCCACCATGACCAAACGTGAAGCTCCAATCTATAAGGTGATTTTCCTCAACCAGGGCCAGGTGTTCGAAATGTACGCCAAGCAGATCTATCAAAGTGATCTGTGGGGTTTCCTGGAAGTGGAAGAGTTCGTCTTTGGCGAGCGCACACAGCTGGTCGTCGACCCGGGCGAGGAAAAGCTCAAGGCCCAGTTCGAAGGCGTGGTGCGCAGTTTTGTGCCGATGCATTCGATCGTGCGCATCGACGAAGTCGAGCGCCTGGGCACGCCGAAGATCAGCGAAGCCCGGGGCATGAGCAATGTCATGCCGTTTCCGATGCCGATGCCTGAGAAATAGGCTGGGTGTCAGGGCAGGGGTGAGAAGGGCGAGCGCCCATCGGCACTCTGCAGTTCCAGCAGGTAGTTGCGGAAAATCTGCCCCAGTACTTGGGTGGCCACTTCCAATTCATCGCGTTGCATGTGCTCGGCGACTTCGTCGGCGGTGTCCAGCGCGTCTTCGGCGCCGTTGACCGCGGCCATTTTCAGCACGATATAGGCCTGGACGTTATTGGCCGGCACGCCTTCGCCTTTGAAGAACATGGTGCCGAGCTGGAACTGCGCCTGCGCGTGGCCCTGCAGCGAGGCTTTCTCGAAGTAGCTCAAGGCTTTGTTGAGGTCACGGGCGGGGTTTTTGCTGTCGTGGTAGTACTCGCCCAACTCGTATTGCGCCTGCGCATCCCCACCGTCGGCCTGTTTCTGACACGCGCTCAGGGCTTCGGCCTGGCTGTCTGGCTGGGTATTGAGGGTGCAGCGACCCATCGCTGGGATTAACAACGAGTTGCCGCCTGCCTGGGCATGTGCCAGCAGCGGCTGAAGGAGCAACAGGCAGCCCAGTACCAGGGTGCGGCCGGTGCGTTTCATGGGAATCGACTTACCTCTGACGGGGCGCGCGGACCCTCTCGGGATCCAATAAGCGCGCATTATGAAATAAGCAGGCCTCTGCTTACAAAGTCTTTACTCGTTTTTCTGCTGCTTGGGCAAGTTATCTGCCGGATTGCAGGTAAATTCTCGGAAAAATAAGGAAATCCCTGTAGGCAAAGTAGCAAATCTGACGCCGCCCACAGCGACGTCAGGTTTTTGCTCCGGCTTATTTCAGTGCGGCGAAGGCGCGTTCGGCGGCATCCAGTGTCAGTTTCAGCTCGGCATCGCCATGGGCGATCGAGGTGAAGCCGGCTTCGAAGGCACTCGGTGCCAGGTACACGCCGCCCTCCAGCATCAGGTGGAAGAAGCGCTTGAACAGGTCGGCATCGCTGCCCATCACATCATCAAAGGTGACGATGTCATCGGCACCACTGAAGTACAGGCCAAACATGCCGCCCGCTTGCGTGGTCACGAACGGGATACCGGCGGCGTCGGCGTGCTGTTGCAGGCCGTCCAGCAGGCGGGTGGTGTAGTCGGTCAGCTCGGCATGGAAGCCCGGGCGGCTGATCAGGCGCAGGGTGGTCAGGCCGGCCGCCATGGCCAGCGGGTTACCCGAGAGTGTGCCGGCCTGGTACACGGGGCCCAGCGGCGCGATGTGCTGCATGATCTCGCGCTTGCCGCCGAAGCAGCCCACGGGCATGCCGCCACCGATGATCTTGCCGAACGTGCTCAGGTCCGGCGTGACGCCGTAGTGCGCCTGGGCACCGCCGAGGGCAACGCGGAAGCCGGTCATCACTTCGTCGAAAATCAGCACCACGCCGTGCTTGTCGCACTGTTCGCGCAGGCCTTGCAGAAAGCCCGGGGCGGGCGGCACGCAGTTCATGTTGCCGGCCACTGGCTCGACGATGATGCACGCTACGTCCTGGCCGACTTCGCTGAGCATCTGCTCGACGGCGCCGATGTCGTTGAACGGCAGGGTCAGGGTGTGTTTGGCGAACGCTGCCGGTACGCCGGCCGAGCTGGGTACGCCTTGGGTCAGCGCGCCGGAACCGGCTTTGACCAGCAGGCTATCGGAATGGCCGTGGTAGCAGCCTTCGAACTTGATGATGCTGTCGCGGCCGGTGAAACCACGGGCCAGGCGAATCGCACTCATGGTGGCTTCGGTGCCGGAGCTGACCATGCGCACCATCTCCATCGACGGCACGATGCTGCAGACCAGATCGGCCATCTCGGTTTCCATGGCGGTCGGTGCGCCGTAGGACAGGCCGTGTTCCAGTTGCCTGCGCACTGCGTCCAGCACGTCGGGGTGGCTGTGGCCGAGGATCATCGGGCCCCAGGAGCCGACGTAATCCACGTAGCGCTTGTCATCTTCGTCGGTGACGTAGGCGCCTTCGGCATGCTTGAAGAACAACGGCGTGCCGCCCACGCTTTTGAACGCACGCACGGGGGAGTTCACACCGCCGGGGATGTGTTTCTGGGCATCGGCAAACAGGGTTTCGGAACGAGACATGATCGGGCTCTCTAAACTGAAATTTTAAGAAGGTCGTTGAAGGCGCGGGCGCGGCGCGTGACTTCCTGGGTACTGTCGGCACCGAACAGGCCGTGGACCACGGCCAGCAGGTCGGCACCATGGGCCACCAGCGGTCCGGCGTTTTCCAGGGTGATGCCGCCGATCACGCAGATCGGCACATGCAGGCGCTTGCGGGCCTCGGCGAGCATTTCAACGGTGGCGGCCGGAGCGCCCGGCTTGGTGTTGGAATTGAAGAAGCGGCCGAAGGCGACATAGCTGGCGCCTTCTTTTGCCGCCTGTTCGGCCAGTTCGATCTGGCCGTGGCAGGTGGCGCCGATGATCGCCTTGGAACCGAGCAACGCACGGGCCGGCGTCAGTGGGCCATCGGTCTGGCCCAGGTGCACGCCGACGCCCAGGCGCGCGGCCAGGTCGAAGTCATCATTGATAATAAGCTGGGTCTTGTAGCGCGAGCACAGCTCCCGCAGTTTTTCCGCTTCGCGCAGGCGCCGGGCTTCGTCGCTGCTTTTGTCGCGGTACTGCAGCAGGGTCACGCCACCGTCCAATGCCGCTTCGACATAGGCGAGGAACTTGCCGGCCAACAGTTGGCTGTCGGTAATGGCGTAAAGGCCACGTAGTTTCATCGGGCAGGCCTCTTGCTGTTAAGAGCAGATAGTTACGAGCAGAAATCCAGCGGCAGCCGGCGCGGTACGAACTGGCCCTGGCCGAGTTGTTCGGCGTCACGCAGGGTGCGCCAAGTGTAGTTAAGTGCCGACTGCACCGCACTCACCAGCCCTTCGCCTTGGGCGATCCGTCCGGCCAGGGCGCTGGCCAGGGTGCAGCCCGAACCGTGATAGCTGCCGGGCAGGCGCTGGCAGGTAAAGGTCTGGCGCGTGCCATCACGGCTGTAGAGGCGGTTGTGCACTTCGTGCTCATCGCCATGGCCGCCGGTGATCAACAGGTGCTTGATGAACGGCAACAGCTTCTCGGCGCATTCGTCGGCGGTGCCCTCGGGCAGTTCGGCGAGGATACGGGCTTCAGGCAGGTTCGGCGTGGCGATCAGCGACAGCGGCAGCAGCCGCTCGCGCATGGCATAGCCGACTTCGTCCTTGCCCAGGCTGCCGCCGCCGCCGGCGCGCAGCACCGGGTCGCACACGACCGGCAGGTGCGGGTGCGCCTGCAGCAGTTCGACCACGGTGTCGACCATTGCGGTGGAGCCGAGCATGCCCAGCTTGACCGCCGCCACGTCGGAGTCACCGAGTACGGCATTGGCCTGGGCCAGTACCCACTCACGGTCCAGTACGCGGAAATCGCTGACATTGACGGTGTTCTGCACGGTCAGGGCAGTGACGGCCGGGGCCGCATGGCAGCCTTGGGCGAGCAGGGCTTCGATATCTGCCTGCAAGCCGGCGCCACCACTGGGATCATGGCCGGAGAGACAGAGGACAACGGGGCGAGAGCTGTAGATATTCATGGTGCGCGAGCTTACCACCAAACGCTTTTGGCGGGGCCTTCGGGCGATGGTTGAATGTTGTCGCGAAAACGCCGCTTTTTTTGGTGTTTTCTCGTCGATGAAACGCGCTGAAAGCCTTGTTCTAGAGCCTTTCAAAAAATTATTTCAATGGTGTCCAATGGCCTTTAGCGGCTATGCTAAAGTGGATTCAAACAACTTAACTGTACCGCCGGTGTACGTCTTCTCAAAAGGAATGGGGGCTTTTGACATAACCGGACAGGCCACGCTGGGGCTCTATGCGCTATTTGCTGA
The DNA here is from genome assembly GCF_036346475.1 of Pseudomonas sp. AM8. Classification (NCBI taxonomy): domain Bacteria; kingdom Pseudomonadati; phylum Pseudomonadota; class Gammaproteobacteria; order Pseudomonadales; family Pseudomonadaceae; genus Pseudomonas; species Pseudomonas sp. AM8. The sequence continues at coordinate 194,392 of NZ_JAOTNX010000009.1, read as the reverse complement.
TCTTATTGTTGTGCGGGCTGCCGATGCTCGCCAGCGCCATCGAGTTCAACCAGGACACCCGAAGCCTGCCGCTGGGCCGAGCCATGCAAGTGCTCGAAGACCCCACCAATGCCCTCACCATCGCCGAAGTAAGCTCCCCCGCCTACGCTGCTCAATTCAAGCACCATGACAACGCCACCCTCAACGCCGGCTATTCGCGCTCGGTGTTCTGGCTCAAGGTCGACCTGCATTACGTGGCCAGGGACCCCCGTGCCCCCCGCACCTGGTTCCTGGAGTTGGCTTACCCGCCGCTGAATCATCTGGACCTGTACCAGAACGATGGCACCGGTAACTATCGGCTGGCCAGCCGTACCGGCAGTGCGCTGCCTTTTTCCAGTCGTGAAGTCAGCCAGAGCAACTACCTGTTCAAGCTCAATTTCGTGCCCGACCAGCAGCAAACGCTCTACCTGCGCCTGCAAAGCGAGGGCTCGATCCAGGCGCCGTTGACGCTCTGGGCCGGCACCGCTTACCTGGAGCAACAACCGCTGCGCCTGTCTGTGCTGGGGGTGATTTATGGCGTCCTGCTGGGGATGCTGGTCTACAACCTGTTCATCTACCTCAGCGTGCGCGACACCAGCTACCTGTATTACATCCTCTATATCGCCTCGTTTGGCCTGTACCAACTGTCGGTCAATGGCGTGGCGGTGCAGTACTTCTGGCCGAACAGCCCGTGGTGGGCGAATGCGGCGGTGCCGTTGCTGATCGGTTCGGCGGCGCTGTTCGGCAGCCTGTTCGCCCGCAGCTTCCTGCATACCGCGCAGCACAGCCGCTGGCTCAACCGGCTCTTGCTGGCACTGGCGGTGTGCGGCGGCGCAGTGATGGCGCTGGCGCTGCTGACCAGCTACGCCCTGGCCTTGCGCCTGGCGACCGGCCTGGCGCTGGTATTCACCGTGACCATCTTCGTCGCCGCCATCAAGGCCTGGTACTGCGGCCAGCGAGTGGCGCGGTATTTCATCATCGCCTGGTCGGCGTTCCTGCTGGGCGGGGTGGTGAACACGCTGATGGTACTGGGCTACCTGCCCAATGTGTTCCTCACCATGTACGCCAGCCAGATCGGCTCGGCGATTGAAGTGGCGCTGCTATCCCTGGCCCTCGCCGACCGCATCAATGCCATGCGTGAACAACAGGCACAGATCCTGTTCGATGCCAGCCAGAAGCTCGAAGTGCTCAACCAGCAACTGGCCCGCAGCAACCGTCTCAAGGATGAATTCCTCGCGACGCTGACCCACGAACTGCGCACGCCCATGAACGGTGTGATCGGCTCCCTTGAGCTGATGCAAACGGTGCCGCTGGACGACGACCTGGCGCAGTACCAGCAAACGGCCGCCGGTTCGGCACGGGACATGATGCGCATGGTGAACGGCATCCTCACCCTCACCGAATTGCAGGCCGGGCGCCTGAGTGCCCAGCCTCGGGTGTTCAGCCTGCGCGGCGTGCTCGACACCTTGCGCCAGCAATTCAACACCAGCGCCCAAGGCAAAGGCCTGGCATTTTCCATCGATGTGGCCGATGAGCTGCCGGACCGTGTGGTGGGTGACGTCGACAAACTGCTCCAGTGCCTGGATTGCCTGTTGGACAATGCGTTCAAGTTCACCCGCGAAGGTTCCGTGCGCCTGCGGGTGGTGGGTGTGCCTCACAGTGACGGCGATGTGCGCCTGAGCTTCATTGTGACCGACACCGGTATTGGCTTCGCCTTCCTTGACGAGGCGACCTTGTACCAGCGCTTTTTCCAACTCGATGGCTCCATGACCCGCGAATACGGCGGCCTGGGCATCGGCCTGGCCATCTGCCGGCAATTGATCGAGCTGTTGGGCGGGCGCCTTACCCATCATTCCGAGCCGCACAAGGGCAGCCGCTTCCAGCTGGACGTGAACGTCAGCCCGGTGCCGATCGAGGCAAAACCGGTGCCCGGCCGGCAACGCGCGCCCCAGGATTGCGCGGTATTGCTGGTGGATGACAACAGCGTCGGCCAGTTGGCGGTGCGCGGCATGTTGCTCAAGCTGGGTTACCGGGTGAAAACCGTGGACAGCGGCCCGGCGGCGTTGGCGGCCTTGCAGGGGCAAAGCTTTGACGCGGTCTTGCTGGATGTGCCCGAAGGCGGCTTCTCGTTGTGTTGTCAGATTCGTGCACTGCCGGGCTGCGGTGAATTGCCCGTGATCGCCTTGAGTACGTCGCTGAATACGTCCGAGCGCGAGCGCGGTCATGGCATCGGCATCACCGACCGCCTGGCCAAGCCGGTGCGCTTCGAGGCGCTGCAGGCGGTACTGGAGCGCCACTTGTTGAGCGCGCTCGAGGGCGAAAGCGCCGGGCATTCGGCGGGTATGCCACTTTTTTAACCCGGATGACGGTGCTTAACTGAAAAAACCGGCCTCAATCGATCTGCGCCTTTCTTTCTGGGTAGGTGTGCATTCGACAGGGCCTTTTTCCAGGAGGCCCGTCATGAACCTGCATCAGTTCGCCGAAACCCACGACGTCACCAACCAGCCGCCCTCCCTGGACGGCACCAACCTGTACCGCATCGACGTGCCCCTGCAAGACTGGTCGCGGCGCTTTGGCGCCGGCTGGGCGCAGGCGCGCATCGATGCCTACGGGGCGTTGGCCGGCGGGCCGCTGATGGCGGCCGGGTTCCTGGCCAACCAGAACAAACCGGTGTTCAGCAGCCATGACCGGTATGGGCATCGCATCGACCTGGTGGAGTTTCACCCGGCCTACCACGAGCTGATGCGCTCCGCGGTCGAGCATGGCCTGCCGTCGTTGCCGTGGGCCCATCCACAGTCCGGTGCCCATGTGGCGCGTGCGGCCATGACCTACCTGCACAGCCAGGCTGAGGCCGGCACCGGCTGCCCGCAGACCATGACCTTCGCTTGCGTCCCGGCCCTGCGCTTGCAACCGGACCTGGCGCAGACCTGGCTGCCGAAAATCCTCAGCACCCACTATGACCCGCGCAATGTCGGCATTGCCCACAAGGCCGGTGCAACCATCGGCATGGCGATGACCGAGAAGCAGGGCGGCACCGACGTGCGCGCCAACACCACCCGCGCCTATCCGGTGGGCGCCGGCGGGCCCGGGCAAGCCTATGAGCTGGTCGGTCACAAGTGGTTCTGCTCCGCGCCGATGTGCGATGCCTTCCTGACCCTGGCCCAGACCGACAAAGGCCTGACCTGTTTCCTGCTGCCCCGGCACCGCCCGGATGACACCCGCAACGAGTTCTATATCCAGCGCCTGAAAAACAAATTGGGCAACTGCTCCAATGCGTCCAGTGAAGTGGAGTTTCGTGGGGCCCTGGCCTGGATGATCGGTGAAGAGGGGCGTGGCGTGGCGACCATCATCGAGATGGTCGCCATGACGCGTTTCGATTGCATGGTCGGTTCCAGTGCGTTGATGCGCCAGGCGCTGACCCAGGCCAGCCATCACTGTGCTCATCGCCGGGTCGGTGGCCGTGTGCTCAGCGAGCAACCGCTGATGCAAAACGTGCTGGCCGACCTCGCTCTGGAAAGCGAAGCCTCGCTCGCCTTGAGCATGCGCATGGGCTGCGCCCTGGACAATCTGGGCGATGAGCGGGAAGCCAAGTTCGCTCGGCTGGTGACGGCGGTGGGCAAGTATTGGATCTGCAAGCGCGCCCCGGCAATGATCAACGAAGCCGCCGAATGCATGGGCGGCGCGGGCTACGTGGAGGACAGCATCCTGCCGCGCTTGTACCGTGAGGCACCGGTGAATTCGACATGGGAAGGTTCCGGCAATGTGCAATGCCTGGACGTGCTGCGCGCACTCTCCAAGGAGCCCGGTGTGCTGGAAGCGCTGTTTGTCGAACTCGGTGACGGGCATGGAGATAAGCAGCTGGCACGGCATATCGAACACCTGAAGTCGGCGTTCATGGACACCCAGGACATCCAGTACCGCGCGCGGCAGTTGACCGAGGATATTGCCGTGGCGCTACAGGCCAAGTTGCTGCTGGAGGCCGGTCATGCGGCGGTCAGCGATGGTTTTATCGCCAGCCGTTTGGGCCAGTCGTCTGGCCGCGTCTACGGCACCTTGCCGCGTGGCGTCGATGTCGGGGCCATCGTCGCGCGCTCAAGTCCCAATGTACCTGAATAAACACGGTCCACATGTGGGAGGGGGCTTGCAGCCATCTTGAGAGGGCACTCCAATTCAAGGTTTGCGTCTGACAGGGATACAGGCAAGATAAAGGCCTGCAAGTCAGAACACAGGATGCTTACCGTGACCGAAGCTTTTGTTGTCGTTCAAACCGCCGAAGAAGCCGTGGATCGGCTGGCGGCCCTGCATGAGCGGGCTACCGGCGCGCTCAATCAAGCCCTCAAGCAATACCTCAAGGACCGCGTCGAACCCGACGCCGAACAACGCGCGCTGTTTCGCTACCCGGAACTGCGCCTGACTTACCACTGCCACGGCGAAGTCCCACAGACTACCCGGGCGTATGCCAAGGTCCAGTTACCCGGGACCTACAGCGTAACCGTCACGCATCCGGCGGCGTTCCGTAAGTATTTGCTGGAACAACTGGTGCCGCTGATGCACGACTTCACCGTGACCGTGGAAGTGGGCGTCAGCCAGCAGAACATTCCTTATCCGTACGTGGTGGAGCAGGGCGACGAACTGGCCGGCTCCGGTGTGACCGCCGCGACCTTGGCGCGCGTGTTCCCCAGCACCGACCTGTCGGCCGCCACCGATGGCATCGCCGATGGCCTCTACGACTGGGAAAACACCGACCCGCTGCCCCTGGCGCTGTTCGATGCGGCGCGCGTGGACTTTTCCCTGCGTCGGCTGGTGCATTACACCGGCAGCGACTGGCGCCATGTGCAGCCGTGGATCCTGCTGACCAACTACCACCGCTATGTCGACCAGTTCATCCTGCATGGCCTGGAACAATTGCGCAGCGACCCGCGTTTTATCCGCATGGTGCTGCCGGGCAACGTCATCATCGACAAGAGCATGGACCACGGCGAAGCCTCGGCGATTGCCGCCGGCGTAGTGTGGCACCGCTACCAGATGCCGGCCTATCACCTGCAGGCCAGCGATGGCCACGGCGTGACCCTGGTGAACATCGGTGTCGGCCCGTCCAACGCCAAGAACATCACCGACCACCTGGCGGTGCTGCGTCCGCATTGCTGGCTGATGATTGGCCACTGTGGCGGCCTGCGCCAATCCCAGACCATCGGCGACTACGTACTGGCCCACGCTTATATGCGCCGCGATGGGATTCTCGACCGGGTGGTACCGCCGAACATCCCGATCCCGGCCCTGGCCGAAGTGCAGATGGCCTTGCAGCAGGCGGCGGCGAATGTCACCGGTGAGAAAGGCGAAGAGCTGAAAAAACGCCTGCGTACCGGCACCGTGCTGACCTACGACGACCGCAACTGGGAGCTGCGCTGGGCCCAGGAACGGCCGTTGATCAACCTGTCCCGCGCCGTGGCGGTGGACATGGAAAGCGGCACCATCGCTGCCCAGGGCTACCGCTTGCGCGTACCGTACGGCACGTTGTTGTGTGTGTCGGACAAGCCGCTGCACAGCGAGATCAAGCTGCCGGGCTCGGCCAACGCGTTCTACGAACGCGCGGTCAGCCAGCACTTGAAGATCGGCATCGAGGCGGTGGACCTGTTGCGCACCGAACTCAACTCGTTGCACTCGCGCAAACTGCGCAGCTTCGACGAGCCGCCGTTCCGCTAAGCGGTTGGGATGGTCATTTAGCGGTCAGGCCACTAGCATTGTCGGTCCTGACCGTTAGATGTTCCTTTGCCATGTCCCGTCCCCCCCGTCCCGATTCGCGCCGCCCTGGCGTGAAACCTCCGTATTCTGCCGCGCGCCGTGTTGCCAAGGCGCCGCCGGCCGAGCCGAAGTTGATCCTGTTCAATAAACCCTTCGATGTGCTGACCCAGTTCAGCGACGAAGGCGGGCGTGCGACGCTCAAGGACTTTATCGACATCCCCGGCATCTACCCGGCAGGTCGCCTGGACCGTGACAGCGAAGGTCTGTTGTTGCTGACCAACGACGGCCAGTTGCAGGCGCGTATTGCCGACCCCAAGCACAAGCTGGCGAAAACCTACTGGGTGCAGGTGGAGGGCGAACCCACCGAAGCATTGCTGCAACGCCTGCGCGACGGCGTAGAACTCAACGACGGCAAAACCTTGCCCGCCGAGGCCCGGCGTCTGGATGAGCCGGCGTTATGGCCACGCAACCCGCCGGTGCGCTTTCGCAAAAACCTACCGACGTACTGGCTTGAACTGGTGATTCGAGAGGGGCGTAACCGCCAGGTTCGGCGCATGACCGCCGCCGTGGGCCTGCCGACCTTGCGCCTGGTGCGGGTGCGTATCGGCGATTGGACAATCGACGGCCTGGACCAAGGCCAATGGAAGGAAGTACCCGCGCGTTTATAAAGCGCCGGACTCGATCAGGCCGATCACCACGCTCTTGATGATGAACGCGGCCACGCCCAGGCCCAGTACGAAAAACAGGATGAACGAACCAAAGCGCCCGGCCTTGGATTTCTTCGCCAGGTCCCAGACGATAAAGCCCATGAAAATGATCAGGATAGTGACCAGGCCGGTCATCATCCATTCTTCGAACAGGGCGGGGTCGATGTTGTTCATGGGCTCTTCCAACGGGGCAGGCGGCAAGTATACGGCAGTGCCATAGGCGCAACATTGACCTGCGTCGGTGCGTCGCACGCAGACTTCACTGTTGGAACACAGGCCAAATGTGGGAGGGGGCTTGCCCCCGATAGCGGTGTGTCAGGCTGTGTATCTGGTGACTGATACTCCATCGGGGGCAAGCCCCCTCCCACATTTGATCTTCATTGTTCATGGGATCAGGTGCGCAGGTGGGTCAGCGGCAGCTCGGTGCTGTTGAGCACCTGGTTCAGCACAAAGCTCGAGCGCACGCTGGTCACGCCTTCGATCCGGGTGAGGTGGCCCAGCAGCAGTTTCTGATAATGGTCCATGTCCGGCACCACCACTTTCAACTGATAGTCCGCATCCATCCCGGTGACCAGGCTGCATTCCAGCACCTGGGGCAGGGTGCGGATGGCCGCCTCGAAGTTCTCGAAACGCTCGGGGGTGTGGCGGTCCATGCCGATCAGCACATAGGCCGTGAGGCTCAGGCCGAGCATCTTGCGGTCGAGCAGGGCGACCTGGCGTGCGATGTAGCCGTCGTCCTCCAACTGCTTGACCCGGCGCGAGCAGGGCGAAGGCGACAGGCCGATACGCTCGGCCAACTCTTGGTTGGAGATCCTCGCGTCGCGCTGCAATTCCGCCAAAATACTCAGGTCGTATCGGTCAAGCTTGCTCATTGGGTTGGCCTTTGTCGTAACTATTGCGGTGAATTATCCATGAAGGGTTAAAAATTGCGCAAGCACTGTTTATTGACGCAATCTTCGCAATCATCTGTCCGGCGCTGGCCTGTATCTTTATCAACAGAATCACCGCCTGGACAACAGTCCACAGCAGCTCGCCCAATCAGGCGTGCTGCGGCCGCCACCCCAGCAGGGTCGAGCCGGCCTCCAGGCTGCACACTGTCCACAAGACGGCGTGAGGTGAGCCAACGTCAAAAGCGTTGAGCATGGACGAAGTTCTCAAGGGGTGGCCGACGGGTCACCCCTTTTCTTTTACCTTAAGAAAATTGTTCTTGTGACTGATAACCTGTCTCAGAACCGGGTGAGGCTTTTCCAGTCTTATCTATGAGGCCGGACCTTCCAGGCCCTTATCCGCAGTGAGGAATAGCATGAAGCGCATCTGGCGTATGGCAGGTGTAGGTTTGCTGATAGTCACCGTCGGCACGCAAGTGATGGCCGACGAGCCGCGCCCTGAGGGGGGCGGCCAGCATGAAAGAGGGCCGGAGGGTAACGAACAGTCGCGCCCGCAGAATAACCAGCCGCGTCCACAGAACAATCAACCCCGGCCGGAAAACAATCAGCCCCGTCCACAGAACCCGCATTTTGATCGTGCCGAGCAACCGCCCCACGGCGGGCAGTGGCAAGGTCGCCCGCCAGGTGCCGAACAGCCTCGGCCAGCCCCGCAGCCTGCGAATAACCTGCCGATCCAGAGTCGCCCCGATACCGTGCGCCAGACCCAGGAGCCGCGTCAGGGTTACTACCGTGACATTCCTCGACGCAACGACGACAACCGCAATTGGGAGGCCGGCGGCCCAGGTTCGCGGCCGGGCTACAACGGGCATCCCAACGATAACCGCTGGCCAGGTCGCCCCGATGGCCATGGCAACGGCTGGGGCCCTGGCCCGCAATATCGTCCCGGTTATACCGTCGACCGCTTCCCCGACCGCAATTACCGCGTGCCGTACCGTGGCCAGGATTACTTCTTCTCCGGCGGCTACTGGTACCGCCCCCAAGGCCCGCGCTATGTGGTCGTGGCGCCGCCGTATGGCATCCGCGTGCATTACTTGCCCGACTACGCGCGTGAAGTGTGGGTGGGTGGTTCGCTGCTGTTCCTGGCCGCCGGCGCCTACTACGCCTACGAACAAAGCACCCAGCAATACGTAGTGGTACAACCGCCGACGCAAGTGCTGGCACCGCAGCCAGCACCCCAAGGCAATGGTTATGATGTGGTGGCCTATCCCGCCAACGGGCAGTCACCGGCGCAAGTGCAGCAGGACGGCTACGACTGTTATCGCTGGGCAGTGCAACAAAGCGGCTTCGACCCGCAGGCCGTCACCTACGCGCCTGACCCGGCGGTGGTGCAAACCTACCGCCAGGCCCAGGGCAACTGCCTGAGCAGTCGCGGGTATCAGGTGCAATAGGGACAGCTGCAAGCTTCAAGCTTCAAGCTTGCGGCTTATAGCTTGCAGCTTGTACCTGATCCGCAGGATCCGCATGCACCAGCACTTCGGCGCGCGGGTAGGCTGCGTGAATGGCATCGGCGGCCTGGTCGCTGATGCCGTGGGCCACTGACAGCGTCAGCTCCCCCGGTAGTTCCAGGTGCAACTGCACGAACCAGTGGTTGCCGGAGATGCGCGTGCGCAGGTCATGGGCACCCAACACCCCCGGTACGCTTCGCGCCAGTTCCAGCATGTGCTGGCTGACGTCCGGCGGCAGTTCCTCGTCCATCAACACCGCAAAGCTTTCCCTGGCGATCTGGATTGCGCTCCACAAAATGTAGGCGGCGATGCCCAGGCCGAACCAGGCGTCGACTTGATGAAAGCCTATGCCCGCCAGCACCAGCGCCACCAGGATGCTGCCGTTGAGCAGCAGGTCCGAGCGGTAGTGCAACGAGTCCGCTCGCACGGCATTGGAGCCGGTTTCGCGCACAACCCGGTGTTGCAGCATCAGCAGCGCCACGGTCAGTACCAGGGAAAACACGATCACCCCAATGCTCAGCCACGGCGCGCCAACCGGTTCCGGATGCTGCAGGCGCTCGTAGGCCTGCAAGGCGATCAACACCGCACTGCCACCAATGAACAACGCCTGGGCCATGCCCGCCAGCGACTCCGCCTTGCCATGGCCGTAACGGTGATCGTCATCGGCCGGGCGCAGGGCGTAATGCACGGCCAGCAGGTTCAGCAGCGAGGTCACGCCATCGAGCAGTGAGTCGGTCAACCCGGCGAGCATGCTCACCGAGCCGCTGAGCCACCAGGCAATCGCCTTGGTGACGATCAACGCACAGGCCACGCCCACCGAGGCGCGGGTGGCCAGGCGTAATAGCCGGGCGTGTTCGGGACTGCTGGTCATAAACGATCCTTAGGCGGCGGGTTGCAGGCCCAGGAGCGCAAGTTGTTGCACGCTGCCCTTGAACTGGATCATGCGTGGATCGTCCAGCGGCAGGGTGCGACCGGTTTCCTTCTGGATGATGCTTTGCAGCTTGGCGTTGTCGACCTTGCCGTCGGCGCCGATGGCTTCGTGGAGTTTTTCCGGGTCAACCTGGGCAGTCTTGCCGGGTTCGAAATAGATCGCGCCCGTGGCGAAGTCGACGCCGAATGCGATCAGGCCAGGGATCACGTAGAACAACAGGCCCACGGCATCGAGCACGGCAATGGTCGGGTCGATCTTGCCATCGATCTGGCCACGGCGGTCGGGGTAGAAAATCGACCCGCAGGCGGTGAGTTGGCTCAGCAGGGTGACGGCGAGGACACCGCCGATGACACGGGAAGCGATACGCATGGAAAATCTCCTGTAAGAGCGAGCTTGCTCGCAAAAGAGGCTAAAAATAACGCTTGGGCTTGAATGTGCGTGGTGCTCTTGGACTTATGCCGTCGGCATCAACATCTGATACTTGGAACGCCGTAAACAATCTGAAACGTCACAAATAATTATATGCAGTAGCAATCTACTGCTTGCTTGTTATGCAGGCCGTGACATATATTGCCGCAACATTACAGAAGAGCTCTACAGCGTTGACCTTATGAAGCTTACCAAAATTCGCACGGCAGTGGTTTTTAGAAGCAACCCACCTCAGGAAAATCCAGACGGCAATGTGCGTGCGGTAGCGATCAGAGACCTGGTATCAAGCAAGCCACTGCATTGGCATGAACTCCCTCGCGTGTGGCTGGATGAAAAATATCTGTCCCATTGCCTGCGTCCAGGCGACGTTGTCCTGCCCTCACGCGGAGACTATTACAAAGCCTGGTTTTTTGAGGGCGCTGAAGAGCCTGTGTTTCCAATGGGGCAGTTGAACGTAATTACCCCCGAAGCCAACTTGAATGGTCGTTTCCTTGCCTGGTATCTCAATCAGCCCGCAACGCAGGTAAAGATAAGTGTGATGTTGACGGGTACCGGCATTAAGGCACTCACCAAATCGGCCCTGCTTTCCTTGGAAATCGAAGTTCCGGCGATGGACAGGCAAAAGCAAATTGCTGAAATGGACGAGACCACGGAAAAGATGGCCGCTATCAGGCACCGTTTGAGCGAGCTTGATCGATTGGAAACGACATTTCTCACTAACCTCATTTTGCGAGAGGGGGTTCGCCATGCTTGATCAAGACAGGAAAGGTGAAATTGACGAGGCTGTTTTGCGAAGTGCCGATGTCTTTCGCGGGTACGGTGATCCGATTGAAAGCGTCAGCTTCACCATGGCGCTGCTCTTGCTCAAGTACTTGTCCGATGTGCTTCTTGACGAGCCTCGCAAAGAACATAAAGCGATGGAGGACGCGCGCTTTATTGTGCCTGAGAAAGCGGACTTCTATCGATTACTGAGCAATGCTCGCGAGCCGGGAAATGGCAATCGTCTGAACCAGGCTCTTGCTGCATTGCAGAGTGCTAATTACGAATTGAAAGATGCCTTTCTGGGCATAGATTTCGACTCCATCGTACTGGGTAATGAGACGCCAAAAGACCGTGCCCTGGGTAGCCTGCTTCACGCATTAAATTGTGACGCGCTGGATTTTCGCCCTGTTCGAGATGGCGCGAAAGAGGCTGCAGCTTGGGCGTGTGACGCGGTTTTGACGCATGCCTCAAGCAACAGTGGTAAGCGAGGTGGTGAGTTTTTCACGACGCCGCAGATTTCCAGGTTGATGGCTCGTTTGATGCGGCCCGTAGGGGGTGAACGCATAAGTGATCCGTTTTGTGGCGTGGCTTCCACACTGATTGCCTGCAACGAATATGCTCTGAAATCGCCTTGCACGTGGGGGTGTTCACTCTATGGGCAAGAAGCTAACGGCAGTACTTTATCGTTGGCGCGGATGAGTATGATCCTTCACGGTGAAACCCATTTTCGGCTGGAGTGGGGAGATACGCTACGCAATCCAAAGTTGGTGGAGGCGAACGGCGATCTGATTAAGTTTCAGGTGGTGGTCTCTCATCCTCCCTTTTCCGTTCGGGACTGGGGCCATGAAGATGCTGAGAGAGATGGATATCGGCGTTTTTGGCGAGGTGTTCCTCCGCGCACTTCGGGTGACTACGCGTACATAAGCCACATGGTTGAAACGCTCGCATCTGAAGTTGGGCGCATGGCTGTGCTCGTGCCTCTGGGGGTGCTTTTCAGAGGCGCCGCAGAGCTGCAAATCAGAAAGCAATTTATCGAAGAGAATTTGGTTGATGCAGTGATTGGTCTGCCGGCCAAAATGCTGTCGTACACATCAATCCCGTTGGCAATTCTGATTCTGCGTAAGAACAAGTCGGGTGATGATGTGCTCTTTATAGATGCCAGTCGTGATTTCCAGCCAGGAAAGATTTGGAACTCGCTGCGCGATGCTGATCTGGATCGAATTGAGCAGACTTACGATAACCGCCAAAGTGTAGAGCGTTATGCAACGCTGGTTTCACGCACGGAAATTGAAGCGAATGATTACAACCTCAATGTGGCCCGCTATGTCGAGATAGCCGAGGATGAAGAGCAAATTGATTTAGCGATCTTGCGGGCGGAGCGTGCTCAACTCAAAACAGAACTTGAAACACTTGAGGCGAGGTTGACACAGCTTCGTGAGTGGGTCGGTCATGTCTGATCATTAACGGATCGGTGAAAATCATCAGAAACAAAAAAGCCCACCGAAGGGTGGGCCTTTTTTTGAATCACTTTCGTACGTCCGTGGGGGGAGGCTTTCGCCAACAAGTCCCTCGGCTAGTGAGTCGACTATAGGGAAGTACTGGGATGTCGTCAATGTCATTGTCATCGACAGCTACGTGCGCCGTCCAGCCAGAGATGGCTGCGGCGGCGCAGATTGCGGGCTTGGAGCCTATTCTCTTTATGGGAGCTGTACCCGAGATGCGCCACCTTCAAGCCTTGCGAGCGTCTCTTTCAGAGGCAAGAATTGCGACGTATGAGTCGGCCACTGTGGGTGCGGGTTTGCCAATAGAGCGTGCAGTAGAGCTTTATGCATGGAATGCGCAAGTATCCGGTGTCTTTCTGATCCCCTTACATATCTGCGAAGTGGTTGTACGAAATGCTGTCTCCGAGGCGCTGATTCTTAGATACGGGTCTGAATGGCCGTGGAGTGTTGGCCTGTTGCGCAGCCTTCCTACTGGCGCAGGGGCGAGATACGACGCGAAGATGGACCTGGGTCGAACCCGTGAAAAGCACCGAACAACGGGTGGCGTTGTTACAGAGCTCAAAAATGTATTTTGGGAAAAACAATTCACCAAGCGAAATGATCAGCGGCTATGGGAGCCCTATCTTTTCCAATTGTTTCCCAACCTTGATCCCAGTGGATCAGTGAAACTCCATCGACAGCGAATTGCTTGCGACTTGGAGACGATACGCCACCTGCGAAATCGAATTGCCCATCACGAGCCTATTTTCAATCGCAATCTCCACAGCGATTTACAGAAAATTTGTGAGCTGGTCGAGTTCCGTTGTTCTGATACGGCATCCATGATGCTCCAGGCTCAGCGTGTAATGGAGGTTCTGAAAGCGCGACCGTTTTGAGTCGTGCATTAGAAAGGGCATTGTTATCATTCCCGACCTATTCGGGAGCCAGTATGAATTCGTTGCCCATTGATGATGTTTTACCCGCCCTGCGTGACGCCTTGGCGAATCGCCATGAAGCCGTGCTGGAAGCGCCGCCCGGCGCCGGTAAAACCACCCGCGTGCCCTTGGCCTTGTTGAATGAGCCTTGGCTGGCGGGGCAGACCATCCTGATGCTCGAACCCCGACGCCTGGCCGCCCGTGCCGCCGCGGAACGCCTGGCCAGCGAACTGGGGGAGAAAGTCGGTGAAACCGTCGGCTATCGCATCCGTCTCGACAGCAAGGTCGGGCCCAACACGCGCATCGAAGTGGTCACCGAAGGCATCCTCACCCGTCGTTTGCAGGACGATCCGGCACTGGACGGTGTCGGTCTGCTGATCTTCGACGAATTCCACGAGCGCAGCCTCGACGCCGACCTGGCACTGGCCTTGAGCCTGAACGGCCGCGACCTGTTTCGCGACGAGCAACCGCTGAAAATCCTGCTGATGTCCGCCACCCTTGAAGGCGAGCGCCTGGCCAGCCTGCTGGACGATGCGCCGATCCTGCGCAGCGAGGGGCGCATGTTCCCGGTGCAGATGCGTTGGGGGCGGCCGTACCAGGCCGGTGAATTTATCGAGCCGCGCGTGGTGCAAACCATCCTCGAAGCCCTGCACGATGAAACCGGCAGCGTGCTGGTGTTCCTGCCGGGTCAGGCGGAAATTCGCCGGGTCAACCAGCAACTGGCCGACGCCCTGGGGAATAGCCCTGACGTGTTGCTTTGCCCGCTGCATGGCGAGCTGGACCTCAACGCCCAGCGCGCGGCCATCGATCCGGCACCGGCCGGTAAACGCAAAGTGGTGCTCGCCACCAACATCGCCGAGACCAGCCTGACCATCAACGGCGTGCGTGTGGTGATCGATGCCGGGTTGACGCGGGTGCCGCGTTTCGACCCCGGCAGCGGCATGACCCGCCTCGACACCCAGCGCATCTCCCGCGCCAGCGCCACCCAGCGCGCGGGCCGGGCCGGGCGGTTGGAGCCGGGGGTGTGTTATCGGTTGTGGTCCGAAGACCAGCATGAAGGGCTGGCCGCGTATGGCAGTGCGGAAATCCTCGCCGCCGACCTCGCTGGCCTGGCCTTGCAGCTGGCGCGCTGGGGCGTCACGCCCCCACAGCTCGTGTGGCTCGATGTGCCACCCACCGCCGCCTATGCCCAGGCCCAGGATTTGCTGGTACGCCTCGGGGCCTTGAATGACGAAAAACTCACGGCACATGGCCAGAAGATGGCCGAGCTGCCGGCCCATCCACGCATCGCCCATTTGTTGCTGCGCGGGCAGGACCTGGGGCTGGCGGCCACGGCCTGTGATGTCGCGGCACTGTTGGGCGAGCGCGATATTTTGCGTGGTGGCGGCGCGGATTTGCACAGCCGCCTGGCGCTGATGTCCGGTGAAGAGCGTGCGCGCGGTACTCAAGGCGGCGTGCAACGCGCCAAGCAACTGGCGCGGCAATACCGTGGCCATTTGAGAGGCCAGGCGACCCGGCCGGTGGCCGACCCCGACCACCCGCGCTGGCTCGGCGCCTTGCTGGCGCTGGCCTACCCGGACCGTGTCGCCCAGCAACGTCGCCCCGGCGGTGCCGAATATCGCCTGGCCAATGGCCGCGCGGCATTATTCGCCGAGGCCGACAGCCTGATGAAACAACCTTGGCTGGTGATCGCCGACCTCGGCAGCCGCCAGGGCCAGCGTGAAGAGCGTATTTATCTGGCGGCGGACTTCGATCCGGCGCTGTTCGACACGGTGCTCGCGGAACAAGTGCGCAACGTCGATCAACTGGACTGGGACGAGCGCGAAGGCGTGCTGCGCGCCGAACGCCAGCGCAAAGTCGGTGAACTGGTGCTCAGCCGCGAACCGCTCACCGGCCTCGACGAAGCCGCGCGCAGCCAGGCGCTGGTCAACCTGGTGCGGCGCAAAGGCCTGGAGCTGCTGCCCTGGACCCCGGAACTGCGCCAATGGCAATCCCGCGTCCTGCTGTTGCGCCAGTTGGACGCCGGCAAAACCAGCGAATGGCCCGACGTCAGCGACAGCGCCCTGCTCGCCGGCCTGGAGCACTGGCTGATGCCCTACCTGGGCAAAGTCTCGCGCCTGAGTCACTTCGCCAACCTGGATATCTCCAGCTACCTGCACAACCTGCTGCCCTGGCCGCTGCCCCAGCGCCTGGACGAACTGGCACCGCAGCATGTGAAGGTGCCATCGGGTTCATCGGTGCGGTTGGACTACAGCGAACAGCCGCCGATCCTGGCGGTGCGCTTGCAGGAACTGTTCGGCCTGGCCGACACCCCGCGCATTGCCGGCGGGCGCCAAGTGGTGAAGTTGCACCTGCTGTCCCCGGCGCGGCGGCCGGTGCAGGTGACCCAGGATCTGGCGAACTTCTGGCGCAGTACCTACGCCGAAGTGAAGAAGGATCTGAAGGGCAGGTATCCCAAGCATTACTGGCCGGATGATCCGCTGATAGCCGAGCCGACCGCGCGGATCAAACCCCGAAAGTAAGCGTGGCAGAGATTCAAATGTGGGAGGGGGCAAGTCGAATCGTCGCACCGGCCCTCCCACATTAATCTTGTTGTGTGGGTTATTGCGCGGCGGGCAACAGGAACCGCGCAATCACCGGCAGATGGTTGGAAATACGCAACGTATCCTCCTGCCGCACCTTGGCCTCCACCCGCTTGATCCGCGGGCTGTAGAACAGGTAATCGACGGTGCGATCCGGGCCATCGATGCTCGGGTCATTGGGAAAGTACGTCAGCCATTTCTCACGATCAATCCCACTGGATTGGCTGTTGCTCGGGATCATCGGGTACTTGTCCCACAGTAAATGCAGCTCGCTGTCCGGCGAATACTGCCCGCGCTTACCCGCCTCCAAACGCAGGAACTGCCCCAGGGGCAGCAGGTTGAAATCGCCGCCGATCAGCCAGGGCGTGCCACGGCCTTCGAATTTATCCAACAGCTTGACCGTGCTGATGACCTGTTCCTGCACCGCACTGCGCCCCGGCGCGTCGCCATCCAGGCGGGTGTTGAGCACCGCCAGTTGGCCGCCATCGCTCAGCGGCAGGTAGGTCAGCAGCAAGGCCGGCTTGGGTTGGAACTGGCGGCTGATGATATTGGCCTCGGGCGCCGGCAATTGCAGGCGTTCGGCGTGTTCGATCTGGTAGCGGCTCAGGGTGGCCAGCTTGCGGCCGACGCTGCCGAAGATATGCCGGTCGGGCACGAAGTCGGCTTTCCAGTCGAAGGCCTGGGCACTGCACGGGTAGAGGTCGACCAGGCGCTCCTGCAAAAGCGCCAGTTGGTCCTGATAGTGGGAAGGCTTGGCGTTTTCGTCGAGTTCCTGCAACAGCAGGATGTCGGGTTGTTCATCGCGAACCACCCGCGCCACTTCGTCGAGGCTGGCGGCCATGTCCTCTACGGTGGGGCGGTCGTCCGGGCCGCTGCCGTCGGCAGTGTCGTACCAGAACACGTAGTTCTTGCCGGCCAGGTATTGCACGTTCCAGGTCATGACCTTGAGCGCCTGCCCGGGCAACAGGGTTGGCGCACGGGGCGCGACGCAGCTGACGGGCAGGGTCTCCTTGGCGGCGGGGCGCCAGGTCAGGCTGTAGATCAGGGCCGTCAGCAGGCTTGCGACGATCAGCAGGCCCAGCAGGGTGATGCGCAATAAACGGGTCATCGGCTCGGCTTATGGCGTTTCAGGAGTGGCGTGGAGCATATCACCGCGCGTCGGCATCGCCACCGATCAGCATGAATAAACGGAACAGCACCACGCTGGTGAACAGTTGCAGGAAGCTGTGGGCGCTGTCCATCAACAGCCCCAGCAACGGCGCGGGGTTGGGATAGGCCGCGACGCTGGCGCCCTTGAGCAGCCACAGGGGCGTCATGACACACAGCAGGCACACCAGGATTCGCCAGAAATGCCCACGGGTCAGGCGCAAACTTTCCTTCATCGCCTCCAGCGCCGGCATGCCGCGCAATACCAGCAGGTACTCGGCGAACGCCAACACCACCATCAGCCACAGGCCCGGCAGGAAATACAGCGACAGGCCTAGCAGAATCAGGAGGGTACTCATGGCGGTCAGCAGGGCGAAGCGCGGCCACAGGGTCAGGGCCATGGCCCAGATGTCCTTGGTGCGCGGCGACTCGCCACGGGTGCGCGCGTCGAGAAACAGGATCAAGGCACCGGTGTACAGCGGGTACACCAGCAAACCCACCACCACGCTGTAGCCGGGGAACGCATCCGCGCCGAGCGTGTGGTCGAGCAGCTGTTGCAACAGGGCTTCGAGGATCACCAATGGCAGGCACAGTTGGACGATTGCGCCCAGGTTACCTCGGGTAAAACGGAAGGAGTCACGCAATACGTCTAACGGATTCATCGGGTTCATCGCAGGCCTGAAAGCAAGGGCAACACTTTAACCGATCATGGCCAGCGGTAAGCAAATGTAAACCTTGAGTAAAGACCATTGAAACAACTCGTAACACCCCCATAACGGTTAAGCACCTGGCCTGATCACAGGCAAGGCCACGATTTCTACCGGCAATCTAACGAGGTCGCCATGAACAGCGAAGAGCAAACCCTGATCGATGGACTGTTTTCACGGTTGCAGCAAGCCGAAACGGACTCAGCCCCCCGCGACGCCCAGGCCGAAGCGCGGATCAAGGAGCATATGACTCGCCAACCGGCCGCCGGGTACTACATGACCCAGTCGATCCTTGTTCAGGAACACGCGCTCAAGAGTCTCGACGCGCAGAACAAGCAACAGGCGCAGCAGATCCAGCAATTGCAGGATGAGTTGCAGCGGACCAAGTCCGCACAAGCGGCCCCGGCGAGCGGCGGTGGTTTCCTGTCGAGCATCTTTGGCGGCGGTTCCCGTGATCCGCAACCGGCCCAGACCGCTCCGGCCTCTTCCGGCGGCGGCTGGCGTGAACCGGCGCGGCCGTCCTTTGGCCAGCCAGCGCCGCAACAGAACTATCAGCAGCCGCAGCAACCTGCCGCCGCGCCCATTGGCAGCGGATTCCTCGGTGGCGCGATGAAAACCGCCGCGGGCGTGGCCGGTGGTGTGTTGCTGGCCGAAGGCATCAGCAGCCTGTTCAACCACAACTCGCAACAGCCGCAGGTGGTGGAAGAGATCATCCGTGAAGAGCCGGCGCCCGCCAGTGACAACGGCAACTGGGGCAACGACGACCAGAAGTTCGCCGGCAATGACAGCTGGGGCAGCGACAATGCCTCGGACAGCTTTGCCGACAGCGACTATTCCGACGATTCCTCTTCCTTCGGCGACGACGATTCCTTTGTCTGACCCTTCCGGCCCGGGGCGCTGAGCCGCCCCGGTCTGATTTTTCCCGGCAACCTTCTCGCGGCTGGCATACTGGCACCCTTTCCGGGCCCTGGCGCCTGGCTGTCATGGGGAAGTGCGGTGAAGAAAATTGCAGTGTTCGCCGATGTACAAAACCTCTACTACACCGTCCGCCAGGCCTATGGTTGCCATTTCAACTACGCCGCCCTGTGGGCTGATATCAGTTCGCGTGGGCAAATCGTCGAGGCCTATGCGTATGCCATCGACCGCGGTGACAGCAAGCAGCAGCAGTTCCAGCAGATCCTGCGCAACCTGGGGTTCACGGTAAAGCTCAAGCCGTATATCCAGCGCAGCGACGGTTCGGCCAAGGGTGACTGGGACGTGGGCATCACCATCGACATCATGGACGCCGCCGACCACGTCGACGAAATTGTGCTGGCCTCCGGTGACGGCGATTTCGACATGCTGCTCGACCGCATCATCCACAAGCACGGCGTCGAAGCCGTGGCCTACGGTGTACCGGGGCTGACGGCCAACTCATTGATACGTGCCGCCAGCCGCTACGTGCCGATCGAAGGCGCGTTGCTGCTCAAATAAGCACAGCGGCTTAATAAATAAAGGGTTAGACGGAGTTGGAACAGGTTTGGAACGTATAGCGGTCATCGACTTTGAAACCACCGGCATCACCCCGAGCAGCCACTGCCGGGCCACGGAAATCGCGGTGGTTATCCTCGAGCGCGGCCAGATCGTGGACCGCTACCAGAGCCTGATGAACGCCGGTGTGCGCGTGCCCGGTTTTATCGAGCAACTCACCGGCATCAGCAACGCCATGCTGCGCAGCGCCCCGCCGGCCGAGCGGGTGATGAACGAAGTCAACGAATTCGTCGGCACCACGCCGCTGATGGCGCACAACGCCGCGTTCGACCAGAAGTTCTGGGATTTCGAACTGGGCTTGATCCGCCGCACCCGCCTGCAAAAATTCGCCTGCTCCCTGCTGCTGGCCCGCCGCCTGATGCCGGCTGCGCCCAACCACAAGCTCGGCACCCTCAACGCCTACGCGAAACTGCCCCACACCGGCCAGGCCCACCGCGCGCTGGCGGATGCGGAAATGGCCGCCAACCTCACGGCGCACCTGGCCCAGGAACTGCGGCGTACCCATGGCTTGCGCGAACTGTCCCACGACCTGCTGTGCACCCTGCAGAAAGTGCCGGCGGCGAAGATCAATGAGCATCTGAAGAAACATCGCGGGTTCTGATAGAACAACGCCGTTCAAAAAAATGTGGGAGGGGGCTTGCTCCCGATGGACATAGGTATCTAAACAACTTTGGCTCAACGCTCAACGCCCGGCAGATAGAGCTGTTGTGGTGAGCGGGCTTGTCCCGCGTTGGGCTGCGTAGCAGCCCCAGTAGAGAAGAACGCGGTGTATCAGACACTCTGTAGAGGCTGGTTTTGGGGCTGCTTCGCAGCCCAACGCGGGACAAGCCCGCTCGCCACAGGGAGATTTGTCAGGGTCTGGAAGGTTGTGTAGATACCCATGCCCCGATGGCGGTAGATCAGGCAACCGTTTTGCCATTGACCTCCAACTGCCCCAACGGCACCCGCCGCTCGATCGCGCTCGACAAAATGATCGAGGTCTTGCTGAACCCGAATTTCGCCAGCCGATTGATCAAGTTCTCCAACTCCGGCATCGAGCCCACCGCCGCTTGCATGATCACGCACGGATCGCCCGTTACCCGGTGGCATTCGGTCAACTCCGGGATTTCGGCCAGTGCGTCATAGACCTTCTGGTTGCCGTGGTTGGTCAGCCGAAGTTCGATCACGCACTGAATCGGCAAGCCCACTTTCGAAAAATCCACCTTGGCCTGGTACCCGGTGATCACCCCGCTGGCTTCCAGCTTGGCCACGCGTTCGGCCACGGCGGGGGCGGAGAGGTTTACCGTGCGGGCCAGTTGCGCGTAGGAGGCGCGGCCGTCTTCGAGCAGGGCGCTGAGGAGCATGCGGTCGTATTTGTCCATCGGAAGGCTCCAGTTGCGCGTGGCTTTCGAAAGCATTGTTTATAGCCATCATAACCATGTTTTGAAAAGTGTATGGGCGGTTTAAACAGGTTTTGTAACTTATGTTTAACAACCTGCCTTTTTAGAATAAGCCTCTCTTATCTCTGCCTTCGAGCCGCCCAATGCCTGGCACACGTCGCTTTCCCTTACCGTTGATCGCCGCCTTTTTTGCACTGTATGTGATTTGGGGTTCCACCTACCTGGTGATTCGCATCGGCGTTGAATACTGGCCACCGCTGATGCTGGGCGGCATTCGCTTTTTGCTGGCGGGTGCGGCGATGTATGGCTTTTTGCGTTGGCGTGGGGCGCCGGCGCCGACCTGGGAGCAGTGGAAGGCCGCTGCCAAGATCGGTATTTTGCTGCTGACCTTCGGCAATGGCGCGGTGAGTGTGGCCGAGCACACTGGGGTGTCGTCCGGCGTGGCGGCGCTGGCGGTGGCGACCGTGCCGTTGTTCACCTTGCTGTGTGGGTATTTCTGGGGCGCGCGCAATACCCGGCTGGAATGGGCCGGGGTGATCCTGGGCATGATCGGCATCGCCATGCTCAACATGGGCAGCACGTTGCAGTCGAGCCCCATGGGCGCCGCTTTATTGTTGTTTGCAGCGGCGTCGTGGGCGTTTGGTTCGGTGTGGAGCCGGCGCCTGCCGTTGCCGCCGGGCGCTATGGCCAGTGCCGCAGAAATGCTGGTGGCCGGGGCGACACTGTTGATCGCCAGCGCGCTGACCGGTGAGCGCCTGCAAGCCATGCCGCCGCTGGAAGGCTGGCTGGCCCTGGCTTACCTGGCCGTGTTCGGCTCGATCATCGCCTTCAACGCCTATATGTACCTGCTCAAGCACGTACGCCCGGCAGCCGCGACCAGCTATGCCTACGTCAACCCCGCCGTCGCAGTGTTGCTGGGGATTGTGTTCATCGGCGAGACCATCGGTCTGGAAGAGGCCCTGGCCATGCTGGTGATTATCAGCGCCGTGCTGTTGATCAGCCTGCCCCAGTGGCGAAAGCCCAAGCCGGAAATAAGGTAAACTGCCGCGCATTACGCCCTTGCGCTGAATTTTTCCTACGGTAACTACATGACTTTCGCCACACTTGGCCTGATCGAACCCTTGCTGCGCGCCCTTGAGACGCTCGGCTACCAGACCCCGACGCCGGTGCAGGCGCAAGCCATTCCGGCGGTGCTCGCCGGTCGCGACCTGATGGCCGCGGCCCAGACCGGCACCGGCAAGACCGCCGGTTTCGCCGTGCCGCTGCTGCAACTGCTGACCATGGAAGGGCCGAAAGTCGCCGCCAACTCGGCGCGCGCGCTGATCCTGTGCCCGACCCGTGAGCTGGCCGAGCAGGTTCACGCCAGCGTTGCCGAATACGCCCAGCACCTGCCGCTCACCACCTACGCGGTGTACGGCGGCGTGAGCATCAACCCGCAGATGATGAAGCTGCGCAAGGGCGTCGACATACTGGTCGCCACGCCGGGCCGCCTGATCGACCTGTTCCGCCAGAACGCGCTGAAACTCAACCAGCTGCAAACCCTGGTGCTGGACGAAGCCGACCGCATGCTCGACCTGGGCTTCTCCGAAGAACTGGCGAACATCTACCGCATGCTGCCGAAAAAGCGCCAGACGTTACTGTTCTCCGCGACCTTCTCCGATGACATTCGCCTGCTGGCCGGGCAGATGCTCAACGACCCGCTGACCATCGAAGTCAGCCCGCGTAACGTCGCCGCCAACACCGTCAAGCAATGGGTAGTGCCGGTGGACAAGAAGCGCAAGGCGGAGCTGTTTGTGCACCTGATGCGCAAAGGCCGCTGGAAGCAGGTGCTGGTGTTTGCCAAGACCCGTAACGGCGTGGATGCGCTGGTGGATAAGTTGCAGGGCCTGGGCATCAACGCCGATGGCATCCATGGCGACAAGCCGCAAGCCACGCGCCAGCGCGCGCTGGACCGTTTCAAATCGAGTGAAGTGCAGATCCTGGTCGCCACCGATGTAGCGGCCCGTGGCCTGGATATCGAAGACCTGCCGCTGGTGGTCAACTTCGACCTGCCGATCGTGGCGGAGGACTACATCCACCGCATCGGCCGGACCGGTCGCGCGGGTAACACCGGTGAGGCGATTTCCCTGGTGTGCGCCGATGAAGTCAACATGCTGTCGGCCATCGAGATGCTGACCCGCCAGACCTTGACCCGCAAGATGGAACAGGACTTCGAGCCGGAACACCGCGTGCCGGATACCGATGCCAGCGGTCAGGTGGTGAAGAAGCCGAAAAAACCGAAGAAGCCCAAGGCGTCCGGTGGTGGCGGTGGTAAACGCAACCTCGGCAAGTGGGTGGACAGTGGTGAAGTGGCGCCGTCGGAGCCTTCGATCAAGCCAGTGCGTAAGGTGCCGGTGTTTAATACCGGGCCGCGTAAGAAGAAGTGATTTTGCGGGGTGGCTGATGGCCTCATCGGGGGCAAGCCCCTCCCACATTTTGAATGTATTCACAAATCAAACTGTGGGGGCTTGCCCCCGATGGCGGCTTTGAATCCACCGCAGATCTCAGCGGTTGAGCCACTCCAACATCCCCCGCCCAGCCGCTCTGCCACTGGCAAAACACCCCGTCAGCAAATACCCCCCGGTCGGCGCTTCCCAGTCCAGCATCTCCCCCGCACAAAACACCCCCGGCAATTGCTTGAGCATCAGCCGCTCATCCAACGCCTCAAAGGGCACACCGCCTGCGGTGCTGATGGCTTCATCCATCGGCCGTGTCTTCACCACTGTCAGCGGCAACGCCTTGATAGCCCCCGCCAACTGCGCCGGGTCGTTGAAGTGTTCGGCGGGTGCCAACTCGCGCAGCAGCGCCGCCTTGACCCCATCGAGGCCCAATTGACTGTGCAAATGCTTGCTCATCGAGCGTGAGCCACGCGGCTTGGTCAAGGCGGCCTGGACCTTGTCCAATGGCTTGCTCGGTAGCAAATCGATATGCACCGTCGCCGAGCCATTACGGTTGATCGCCTCACGAATCGGCGCCGACAGCGCGTAGATCAAACTGCCCTCGATACCGGTGGCGGTGACCACGCATTCGCCGAGTCGCGGCTTGTCATCCCCCAGCCCAATGGCGACGTTTTTCAACGGCGCGCCGGCGAATTTGCTGACCATCAATTCACTCCAGGCCGACACCTCGAAGCCGCAATTGCTGGGTTGCAGTGCCACGTAAGGCACGCCTTTATCCTCCAGCAGCTTGAGCCAGGCGCCGTCGGAACCCAGGCGCGACCAACTGCCGCCGCCCAAGGCCAACAGCACAGCATCGCTGTGAACAACTTTTTCGCCGTCCGGGCTGTGGATAAGTAGATCACCCTCGGCATTCCAGCCCACCCAACGGTGCCGGGTGTGGATAACCACGCCCTGGTCGCGCAGGCGTTTGAGCCAGGCACGTAATAGCGGGGCGGCTTTCATATCGGTAGGAAATACACGACCGGAGGTGCCGACAAAGGTTTGAATACCCAGACCATGAATCCACTCGCACAACGCCTCGGCCCCAAACCCGCGCAGCATCGGCGCCATATTCGCGGCACGCTCGGCGTAGCGCGACAGGAACGCGGGGTACGCTTCGGAGTGGGTGATGTTCATGCCGCCCACGCCCGCCAGCAGGAATTTGCGCCCCACCGAGGGCATGCCGTCGTACAGGTCTACTCGCACCCCGGCCAGGCTCAAGACTTCGGCGGCCATCAGCCCGGCAGGGCCACCGCCGATGATGGTGACGTGTCGAGAGGAAATATCGGGCATGGGCAGGGCTACGATCGCGGAAATAGGCCGAGCATTCTACCCGAGGCGCGCGGCGCTGCCTGATCAAAAAACGTACAGCTTCCTACAGGCTATACGGATGCAGGCTTTCAGACGCTTACGCTCAAGTTATCCACAGGCCGTTCCACAGGCATTGTGGGTAACGCCCACACTTCAATGACACCCTGATGACGTCCACACCCGCTGCGCGCTGTGGTGCAGGATCCCGTGGCGGCGGGCCAGGGCCGGGCGATCCTTGCTGTAGCCGCCACCGATCACGCCCATCACCGGGATGTCGCGGCCCAGGCAATGGCGCATCACGCTTTCATCGCGGGCGGCCACGCCTGCGTCTGTCAGCTTGAGGTAACCGAGGGCGTCATCCTTGTGCACATCGACGCCGGCGTCGTAGAGCACCAGGTCCGGCTGGTAGAGCGGCAGCAGGTAGTTGAGGGCGTCGTCCACCACCGTGAGGTAGTCGGCATCGCCCATGCCCATGGGCAGCGGGATGTCCCAATCGCTCTGGGCTTTGCGCGCAGGGAAGTTCTTTTCGCAGTGCAGGGACACGGTGATTGCATCCGGCATGTCGTGGAGGATGCGCGCGGTGCCGTCGCCCTGGTGCACGTCGCAGTCGAAGATCAGCACGCGGTTGACCCGGCCGCTGGCCAGCAGGTAATGGCTGATCACCGCCAGGTCATTGAAGATGCAAAAGCCCGCCGGGTAGTCGTAGTGGGCGTGGTGGGTACCGCCCGCCAGGTGGCAGGCCAGGCCATGTTCCAGCGCCTGCTCCGCCGCCAGGATCGAGCCGCCGACCGCGCGCACGGTGCGCCGGGCCAGGGCTTCGCTCCAGGGCAGGCCAAGGCGCCGTTGGTCTTCGCGGGACAACTCGCCGCTCATGTAGCGTTCGATATACCCAGGTTCATGGGCGAGGGCCAGAATCTCCGGTGGGCACAACGATGGGCGCAGCAATTGGCTGTCCTCGGTCAGGCCGCTGGCCACCAGGTGGTCACGCAGCAGGCGGAACTTGTCCATGGGGAACCGGTGGTCTGCCGGGAACTCAGGGCTGTAGTCATCGTGGTAGATCAATGGCAAAGGCATGGGATTTTCTGACGGGGATCTGCGAAGGATCTTAACAGCGCTGTACACTCACGCACATGGCAAGGGGAGGGGACCCATGGAGGAGATATTGCAATTGGAAAGCGCGCGCCTGGTCATGCGCCAGTGGCGCGATGCAGACCTGACGGAATTCGCGCGCATGTGTGCCGACCCGCAGGTGATGCGCTATTTCCCGGCCAGATTGAGCCACCTGGAAAGCGCCGCCCTGATCGGCCGGATTCGCGGCCACTTCGCCGAATACGGTTTTGGCCTGTGGGCCCTGCAACGCAAGGACACGGGTGAGTTCATCGGCCTGACCGGGTTGCAGAACGTCAGTTTCGAAGCGGGCTTTACCCCCGCAGTGGAAATCGGCTGGCGCCTGGCCCGTGAGCATTGGGGCCTGGGTTATGCCAGTGAGGCGGCCTGGACCGCGCTGCGCTGTGGTTTCGACCGTTTGCAGTTGGACGAAATCGTCGCCTTCACCACTCAAGCCAATCTGCCATCACAAAAAGTCATGCAGGCCATCGGTATGCATTACGATCCCCAGGCAGATTTTGCACACCCCAAGGTCGCAGCCGATGACCCGCTGCGCCCCCACGTTTTGTACCGCATCACCCGCGCCCAATGGTTGGACACGCTGCACGGATAAGCAGCCCGGAATGCCCTATCGATTGTTGTAGGAGTTGCTCTATGAGCCAAGTATTGGAAGATCTGGTGGACTTGCTGACCCTGGAGCCGATCGAGGAAAACCTCTTTCGCGGCCGCAGCCAGGACCTGGGTTTTCGCCAACTGTTCGGTGGCCAGGTGCTCGGCCAGTCGCTGTCGGCCGCCAGCCAGACCGTCGAAGAAGCGCGGCATGTGCATTCCCTGCATGGCTATTTCCTGCGCCCCGGCGATGCGAAGTTGCCGGTGGTGTACTCGGTGGACCGTGTACGCGATGGCGGCAGTTTCAGCACCCGCCGCGTGACGGCGATCCAGAAGGGCCACCCGATCTTCACCTGCAGCGCTTCGTTCCAGTACGACGAGGCCGGCTTCGAGCACCAGACCACCATGCCCGTGGTGGTCGGCCCGGAAAACCTGCCGTCGGAGCTGGAGCTGACCCAGCAGCGCGCGCACCTGATCCCCGAGCATATGCGCGACAAGCTGCTGTGCCCCAAGCCCATCGAAGTGCGCCCGGTCACCGAAAAAGACCCGTTCAACCCGCAGCCGTCCGACCCGGTCAAATACGTGTGGTTTCGCGCCGATGGTGCCCTGGCGGATACGCCGGCGCTGCACAAATACCTGCTGGCCTACGCCTCCGACTTCGGCCTGCTGACCACCTCGTTGCTGCCCCACGGCAAGACTGTTTGGCAGAAAGACATGCAGGTCGCCAGCCTCGACCACGCGTTGTGGTTCCACGCCGACCTGCGTGCCGATGACTGGTTGCTGTACGCCATGGACAGCCCATGGGCCGGCAATTCCCGTGGGTTCTCCCGCGGCAGCGTGTACAACCGCGCCGGGCAACTGGTGGCGTCGGTGACCCAGGAAGGTTTGATCCGCCATCGCAAGGATTGGGCATGAGCCTGACGGACGTTAAGCACTGGGTGTTCGACATGGACGGCACCCTGACGGTGGCGGTGCATGACTTTGCGGCGATTCGCGTGGCCCTGGACATTCCCCCCGAGGACGACATCCTCACTCACCTTGCCGCATTACCGGCGGACATCGCAGCGGCCAAGCACGCCTGGTTGCTGGAACATGAGCGCGAGCTGGCGCTGGGCTCCGTCGCGGCGGACGGTGCGGTGGAACTGGTGCGCGAGCTGGCCGGGCGCGGTTATCGCCTGGGCATTTTGACCCGCAATGCGCAGGAGTTGGCGCATATCACCCTGGAGGCGATTGGCCTGGCGGACTGCTTTGCCGTGGACGATGTGCTGGGGCGCGACGATGCGCCGCCCAAGCCCGATCCGGGTGGGTTGTTGAAATTGGCGGCGGCGTGGGATGTATCGCCGAGCGAGATGGTGATGGTCGGCGATTACCGTTTTGACCTGGACTGCGGCCGGGCGGCAGGGGCGCGGACGGTGTTGGTCAACCTGCCGGAGAACCCGTGGCCGGAGCTGGCGGATTGGCATGCTGCAGATTGCGCGGTACTGCGCCGGATGATTTAGGCCAGGCAATAGAGATCAAATGTGGGAGGTGCGGTTTCTTCAGTTAATGCTGGGAAAACAGTACCTTCTGGCCCTCGGGCGACGTAAACATCCTATCCCCGTCATGCCCCACCCCCGGCACTTCCACCAGCGTCTGGCGCAACTGCGGATGGCGCTGCTTGAGGTAGTCAAAGTAGTTGTGCCCGCGAATCAGCCGATACGCGCCCTGGGTCTCGGCTTCGCAGCTTTTATCCAGTGCCGGGTGGTTCGGGTCGGTGTCCTGCTGGCCCAGCAGGTAAGTGATGGTGCGTGATACGTAGGCCTGTTCCAGCTGCTCGGCGCTTTGGCCGTTGGCGTAGGCCGGCAGGTGCTGCATGCCGTACTTCCAGGCGTTGAAGCCCGGGCAACTGGCGGTCTCGAACTTCACCGGCCGCTGTGGGCTGAAGTAGGCATAGGACGAGGGGTTGGCCACCACATAACGCAGGCGGATGCCCTCGGTTTGCAGGGTCGGGTGCGCGTGGCCGGTGAGGGCGAAGCGCTGCACCACCTGGCCGCCGCCGGAATGGCCGGCGACCACGATTTCCTTCAGCGCCGGGAACAGCGTGCGGTTGCCCAGGTGCTTGATGATCTGGTCGAGGGCGCCGAAAGAGCTGATCTGGCCCGGGCCGGTCGAGGCGTCGCCGGCCATCCAGTCATTGCCCTTCCAGCGCAGCACCTGGTTGCCCAGGTGGTTGCGCTTCATGTCGGACCCGTTCAGAAACTGCGGCGCGATTACCAGGGTGTTGGCGGCGACGCCGGCGTGTTCGGCGGCATCCATTCCGCTTTGCAGGTAGGTCTGCGCATTACGCAGGCGCCCGTGCACGATGATCAACGCGCGGGTGACGTCGGGCAGTGGCTGGCGCCAGTCCTGGCTCAGGCCGAGGCTGAGATCGCCGGCCTCCAGATGAAAACGCTCGGGGCTGAGCACCTTGACGCCATGCTCGGCGGCCCAGGCGGATGATGAGATGAGCAACAGGCCCAACAGCAGTCCCAATCGTTGATTCATTTATAGGCTCTTGGCAGCGAACGTGTCGCATTGAGTGATCTGGCCCTGGGCGAAGCCGGTCTTGAACCAGCGCACCCGCTGTGCCGAGGTGCCGTGGGTAAACGAGTCCGGCACCACGCGTCCCTGGCCCTGCTGCTGCAAACGGTCATCGCCGATGGCGTTGGCCGCATTCAGCGCTTCTTCAATATCGCCCGGTTCCAGCCAGTTCAGGCGCTTTTGCGCACGGTTGGCCCACACACCGGCGAAGCAGTCGGCTTGCAGCTCCTGGCGCACCAGCAGGCCACCGTCGCCTTGCATCTGCCGGCCTTGCTGGCGTGCGGCCTGGATCTTCGACGAAATGCCCAGCAACGTTTGTACGTGGTGCCCGACTTCGTGGGCGATCACATAGGCCTGGGCGAAATCGCCGGCCGCCTGGAAGCGTTGGGACATTTCCCGGAAGAAATCCAGGTCCAGATAAACCTGCTGATCCGCCGGGCAATAGAACGGGCCGCTGGCCGAGGTGGCGCCACCACAGGCGGAATTGACCCGGCCACGGAACAGGATCAGTTTCGGGTTTTTGTAGACCAGGCCGTTTTCCTTGAACACCTGGCCCCAGGTGTCTTCGGTATCGCCCAGCACCGCGCGTACGAAGTCGGCTTGCTCATCGTTGGCCGGCGGCGCCTGGCGTGACTGCGTACTCACCGAGGGCGCCTGTTCCATCTGGCCGGTCAACTGGCCGAGGATCTGCATCGGGTCCTGGCCGGTCAGCCAGCCGATGCCGACGATCAGCACAATCGCGGTCAGGCTCAGGCCCTTGCCGCCGCCAAAGCGCATCCCGCCACCGCCGCCGCCACTGTCATCGCGGGCATCCACCACGTTGTCGCTGCGTCGGCCTTTTTTCCATAGCATGGGGCAATCCTCTTGATCAGCCTTCGGTAGGAGCGAGGGGGACGCCTAGTCCTTGCACGCGAAAAACGCACAAACACCGCGTTTAACCAGATTGCCCGCTTTATCGTTAACGATTTTCGCGAGCAAGCTCGCTCCTACACTAATTTTAGTGTCTGAGTATGGTCGGTATTAACGGCAATAGCCTTCGCCGGTGGCGACGATCAGGCAGTCTTTTTTGTCCGCCAGCCATTTCAGCCCGGTCGCTTCTCCGTCGCCGGCGCGCAGCAATTGGGGGCCGTCCGGACGGGTGAAGGCGATGCCGTCTTCGGCCGCTTCACCCTTGAAGGTGCCCGAGTCGTCGGCGTCGAGGCCGTATTGCATGGTCAGGAGGTAATGGCCACGGCCGACGCTGTCGTCCTTGGCGATGGTCAGGTGCAGGCCTTCGACGCCGATCCATTTGCCGACCCATTTATCCGTGGGCGGGGTTTCGGGTACCAGGGTGGCCTGCACGGAAGGCGGCGCAGGTTTGGGCGCTGGCGTGGACGCCTGGTCGCAGGCGGTCAGCAGGGCAAGGGCAGAAAGAATAAAGAAGATTTTTTTCATAGCGGCAAGGCCTTGGTTAAAAAGTATGCAATGCGCAGGCTAAGGTGCTGCGTTGGACTCGAATGCGGTGATTTAGTGCGCTGTTCGCCCGCTGTTTGGTTATGCTCTTGGGGCAGGCGCCAGCCCGGCTGCTAGATTACCGGGTTGAGCGCTGTTTCGTTCAGTGCTCAGCGTTCCGCTCGCCACGCAAGAGAATTCCATGACTGTCAGCACCCCCCTTTCCGGCGTCAACCATCCTTTCAAAGGCATTTTGCTGATCGTGTTGGCGACATTCCTGTTCTCCAGCCACGATGCCTTGTCCAAATACCTGGCCGGGTTCTACCCGATCGTGATGGTGGTGTGGGTGCGCTACGTGGTGCACACCTTGCTGATGGCCGGGATTTTCCTGCCGCAATCAGGGCTGCGCGTGCTGCGCAGTAAACGCCCGGGGATGCAGGTGGTGCGGGCCTTGTGCCTGTTGGGCACCAGCCTGTTTTTCACCACGGCGCTGCATTACATCCCGTTGGCGGAAGCCACGGCGGTGAACTTCCTCGCGCCGATCCTGGTGACGGCACTGTCGGTGCCGCTGCTTGGCGAACACGTGACACGCGGCCAATGGCTGGCGGTGATCTGCGGTTTCGTCGGCGTGCTGGTGATCATTCACCCAGGCGGTGAGTTGTTCACGCCCGCGGTGTTATTGCCGCTGTGCTCGGCGCTGTTCTTCTGCTTCTACCAACTGCTCACGCGCATCCTCAGCCAATACGACACGCCCACCACCAGCAACTTCTTCGCCGGGCTGTGCAATACCTTGGTGATGAGTGCGATGGTGCCGTTCTTCTGGCAGGTTCCCACGCTGTGGCATGGCGTGTTGATGCTGGCGCTGGGCACCTGTGGGATGACCGCGCACTTGATGCTGACCCAGGCGTTTCGCTTCGCGGCACCGGCCTTGCTGGCGCCGTTCGGCTATTGCCAGATCGTCTTCGCGGGGTTGTTGGGCTGGCTGGTGTTCAACCATACCCCCGATGTGACCACGGTGGTCGGCATCGGGGTGATCTGCATGAGCGGTCTGGCCGCTGCCTGGCAGCAGCGGCGCAGGTGATCAGGCGTCTACGGTCGGAATCTTGCGCGGTGCCATGAAGTACATCCAGGTCAGCGCAATGAAGTACATCGCCGGGATCAGGGTGAACAACACGGTGTAGTTGTTGTTGGTGACGGTGAGGATGTGACCGACGATCTGGGTCATGAACATGCCGCCGATGGCCGCGCACATGCCGCCGAAACCGAACACCGTGCTCATCATGTGCTTGGGCGTGTAGTCCATCACCAGGCTCCAGATGTTGGCGGTCCACGCCTGGTGCGCACCGATGGCCAGGGAAATGGCAAACACCGCGACCCACAGCTGGCTGGAACCGGCCGCCATGATCACGCCGACGATGCAGCAGGCAAACAGCAGCATTGACAGCAACCGCGCCTTGATCGAGTTCATCCCCCGACCGATCAGGAACGAAGACAGAATCCCCCCGCCCACACTGCCGAAGTCGGCGGTCAGATAGATGATGATCAGCGGGATACCCATCTGGGTCACGTTGATGCCCAGGTTGTATTGCTGGTTCAGGAACGGCGGCAGCCAATACAGGTAGAACCAGAACACCGGTGCGGTGAGTGCATAAGCGATGGCAAAGGCCCAGGTGCCGCGCATGCGCAGGATGCGGCTGAACGGTACGCCGGGTTGTTCCGGTTCGACTTCCCGTTGCACGTAGTCCAGTTCGGATTGTTTAACGCTCGGGTGGTCTTCCGGGTTGTAGTACTTCAAGCCCCAGAACACCAGCCAGATCGCGCCCAGCGACGCCATGCACAGGAACGCCGCCTGCCAGCCCCACACGTGCAGGATCAGCGGCAGCAGCATCGGCGTCATCATCGCGCCGACGTTGGTACCGGCGTTGAAGATACCGGTGGCCACCGCACGCTCACCGGCGGGGAACCACAGGCGGGTGGTCTTCACGCAGGCCGGGTAGTTGGCGGCTTCGGTCAGCCCGAGGATAAAGCGGCAGACCATAAAACCGACCGCCGAAGTGGCCAAGCCATGGGCGCCAGTGGCCAGGCTCCACAACAGTACGGCGCAGAAGAACACGCGCTTGACGCCCACGCGGTCGATGAGTCGGCCTTGCAGCACGAAGCCGATGGCGTAGCCGACCTGGAACCAGAAGTTGATGTTGGCGTAGTCCATCGCCGTCCAGCTCATTTCCTTGGCCAGGATCGGTTGCATCACGCCCAGGGCGGCGCGGTCGATGTAGTTGAGGGTGGTGGCGAAGAACACCAGGGCCAGCATGCCCCAGCGGGTTTTACCCACGGCCATGGCGCCGCGGATCTTGTCGCCGATGCCGGCGTGCGGGGTGCCCGGGCGCGCGGCCAGGGCGGAATTTTGCGAAGGCATGTGGTTGTACCCGTTTTTTGAAATTTTTATGAGGTGTTGTGGGTCTTCTTTTGGGTGTCGCTGCGTGATTGATGGTGCGCAGTGGCTAAAAAATCGTCAATTCGCCAAAGAGGCTTAGTGTTCGATAATCGCACCAAAAACTAACCGGTTCGTACATTTTAATTGCTGCGGGTAGTCTGGGGGCGAATAATTTGCCATAAACAACAATTGCCGGGAGTCACCCATGCAACGTTCCATCGCCACCGTGTCTTTGAGCGGTACCCTGCCGGAGAAGCTCGAAGCCATTGCCGCCGCCGGGTTCGATGGGGTTGAGATCTTCGAGAACGACCTGTTGTATTACGACGGCAGCCCTCGGGAAGTTAGGCAGATGTGCGCCGACCTCGGCATTGCCATCACCTTGTTCCAGCCGTTTCGCGACTTTGAAGGCTGCCGCCGCGATCGCTTGGCGCGCAACCTGGAGCGCGCCGAGCGCAAGTTCGACCTGATGCAGGAACTGGGCACCGACCTGGTGCTGGTGTGCAGTAACGCTTCGGCCGATTGCGTCGGGGATGAACGCATCCTGCTCGACGACCTCGGCCTGTTGGCCGAACACGCCGGCCGTCGCGGCCTGCGCATTGGTTATGAAGCGTTGGCCTGGGGCAAGCATGTGAACACCTGGCAGCAGGTGTGGAACCTGGTGCGCCAGGTCGATCACCCGAGCCTTGGGGTGTTGCTCGACAGCTTCCACACGCTGTCGCTCAAGGGCGACCCGAGTGCCATCGCGCAGATCCCCGGCGACAAGATCTTCTTTGTGCAAATGGCCGACGCGCCGATCCTGGCCATGGATGTGCTGGAGTGGAGCCGGCATTTTCGCTGCTTCCCCGGCCAGGGTGAATTCGACTTGGCGGGGTTCCTCGCGCCGATCATCAAGAGCGGCTACACCGGGCCGTTGTCCCTGGAAATTTTCAACGATGGCTTTCGCGCCGCCCCAACCCGCGCGAATGCGGCGGATGGCCTGCGCTCCCTGCTGTACCTGGAAGAGAAAACCCGCGAGCGCCTGCAACAGGAGGCCCCCGCGCAACCTGTCGAGATTCTGTTTGATACCCCGGCGGCCAGCGAATACGACGGTATTGAGTTCCTTGAGTTCGCCGTGGATGAAAACCTCGGCGCCAAGCTCACCCATTGGCTGGAACGCCTGGGTTTCGTCAAGGCCGGCCAGCACCGCTCCAAGAGCGTGAGCCTGCTGCGCCAGGGCGACATCAACCTGATCCTCAACTGCGAACCCTATTCCTTCGCGCATAACTTTTTCGAGGCCCATGGGCCGTCGTTGTGCGCCACGGCGATTCGGGTCAAGGACAGCGCCAAGGCCCTGGAACGGGCGGTGGCCTACAAGGGCCAGCCCTATCGCGGCCTGGTCGGGCCCAACGAGTTGGAGCTGGCGGCAGTACGTGCGCCGGACGGTAGCCTGATTTACCTGGTGGATCAGAGTGAGGGGGGGATCTACGACACCGACTTCAATCTGCAAGCGTCCAGCGCTGCCGGCGGTGGTTTGCTGCGCATCGACCATATGGCCATGGCCTTGCCGGCCGACAGCCTCGACAGCTGGGTGCTGTTCTACAAGAGCCTGCTGGATTTCGAAGCCGATGACGAAGTGGTGCTGCCCGACCCTTACGGCCTGGTGAAGAGCCGTGCGCTGCGCAGCCGTTGCAGCTCGATTCGCTTGCCGCTGAATATTTCCGAGAACCGCAACACCGCGATTTCCCACGCGCTGTCGAGCTATCGCGGCTCGGGTGTGCATCACATTGCCTTTGACTGCGCGGATATTTTTGCCGAAGTGCGCCGTGCCAAGGAGGCCGGGGTGCCGCTGCTGGATATTCCGCTCAACTACTACGATGACCTGGCCGCGCGCTTTGATTTCGATGATGAGTTCCTCAGCGAACTGGCGTACTACAACGTGTTGTACGACCGTGACGCCCAGGGCGGTGAGTTGTTTCATGTGTACACCGAGCCCTTCGAAGGACGGTTTTTCTTCGAGATCATCCAACGCAAGAACGGTTACGCCGGCTACGGCGCGGCCAACGTAGCGGTGCGCCTGGCGGCGATGGCCAAATCCCGCAGCGGCGCGGTGCGCCAGGCGCGTTTATAACGGTGGGCCAGGTGCTTCCTTCGTAAGACGCCTCGGCCCATAATCGCGGCCTGCACAATAAAAATGGCCGTGAGCGCACCATGACCTCAAGTCCCGAACTCCCCGCGGTGTCAGACGCACCGCGCAAGAGTCGTAAGAACAACCCGGAAAAGACCCGCGAGAACATTCTCCAGGAAGCCATCGTCGAGTTTGTTCAGCAGGGCCTGTCCGGCGCTCGCGTGGATGCCATCGCCGAGCGCATCCATACCTCCAAACGCATGATCTATTACTACTTCGGCAGCAAGGAGCAGTTGTACGTCGAGGTGCTGGAGAAGCTCTACGGCGATATTCGCAACACCGAAACGCGGATGAACCTCACCGCCCTGGAACCGCGTGAGGCGATCCGGCGGCTGGTGGAGTTCACCTTCGATCACCACGATCAGAACGTCGATTTCGTGCGAATCGTCAGCATCGAAAATATCCACAATGCCGAGTACGTGAAACGCACCGAAACCATCAAGGCGATGAACAGCAAAATCCTCGAGGGGCTAGGGGTGACGTTGCGCCGGGGCGCCGAGATGGGGCTGTTTCGCGAAGGGCTGGAACCGTTGGACGTGCACCTGCTGATCAACTCATTCAGCTTTTACCGGGTGTCCAACCGCCATACGTTCAGTGAGATCTTTCAGATCGACCTGTCGGATGAGGCGGTTAAACAACGGCATCGCGAGATGATTTGCGAATCGGTGCTGCGCTACCTGCAGGCCTGAGTACACCGCCTGACCCAATGGGGGAGGGCGCTTGCACCCCCCCTCCCACATTTCAGCTGTTCATGCTCTTGAAGTGCGCGAGCATCCGCTGCGCATCCGGCACCTCGCCACTGAACAACTCAAACGCCTTCACCGCCTGGAACACCGCCATGTTGCCGCCATCCAGGGTGCGGCAGCCCAAGGCGCGGGCATCGCGCAGCAGTTCGGTTTCCAGCGGGAAGTACACAATTTCAGCCACCCACAGTTCGGCTCTCAGCAGGGCCGCGGGCACCGGTGTGCCGGGCAGCTTGGCCATGCCCATGGGCGTGGTGTTGACCAAGCCATCGGCTTCGGCCATGGCGTTTTCAAGGTGGGTGCCGACCTGGGCGCGGCCGGCGCCGAAACGCTGGGCGAGGTTATCCACAAGGTCGCGGGCGCGGCTGGCGTCCACGTCGAAAATACTCAAGTGTTCCACACCTTCTGCCAATAGCGCATGTGCCACCGCTGCGCCGGCACCGCCCGCGCCCATCTGCACCACGCGTTGGCGCGGCACATCGTTGAGGTTGCGGCGAAAGCCTTCGGCAAATCCCAGGCAGTCGGTGTTATGGCCGATGCGCTTGCCGTCCTTGAACACCACGGTGTTGACCGCGCCGATGCCTCGGGCCTCGTCGGACAAATCATCGAGCAACGGCAGGATTGCCTGCTTGCACGGGTAGGTAATGTTCAACCCGGTGAAGTGCATCAACTCGGCAGCCTCCAGCAGGTCGGGCAGGGCGTTGATGTCCAGGTGCAGGGGCTCAAGGTCAATCAGGCGATACAGGTAGCGCAAGCCTTGGGCGTCGCCTTCCTGCTCATGCAGCGCAGGGGTGCGGGAAGCCTGGATGCCGGCGCCGATCAGGCCGGCGAGGATGCGCGGTTTCATCGGGCCGACCCCTTCAACAACTGGCTGAAATGTTCCAGGGCCAAGTGGTAGCCATGGCTGCCAAAGCCCGCGAGCACCGCCTTGGCGATGGGCGACACAAACGAGTGATGCCGAAACGCCTCGCGCGCATGCACATTGGATAAGTGCACCTCGATCACCGGCACTTCACTGGCCACCAAGGCGTCGCGAATGGCCACCGAGGTGTGGGTCCAGGCTGCCGGGTTGATCACGATACCGGCGCAGCGAGCGCGGGCGCCGTGGATCCAGTCGAGCAGTTCGCCTTCGTGGTTGGTCTGGCGGAATTCGATTTTGAGCCCCAGTTGTTCAGCGCTGCGGCCGCACAGGGCAGCGACGTCGGCCAGGGTTTCGTGGCCGTAGGTCGCAGGCTCGCGGGTGCCGAGCAGGTTGAGGTTGGGGCCGTTGAGCACCAGCACGATGGGCGGCATACGGGGGATCTCCACAGTTCTTGTTGGTTGTGGGGATAAAATGTACTGGTTAGTTAATTTGGTCAATTGATGACGGCAGATGTGTTCGATTACCGAACCGTTAATCAGACGTGTCCGGCGCTCGACTCAGATTAGATATCAATTGAAAATCATTCTCGACAACGCTTAAGATGCCCGCCTGTTTCCTTTACATTCCAGGGAGTCGGTTTGTCGGACGTGGATCTCAAAGGCCTGTTTCTCAAGCACGCCGATACCCTGCGCGGGTATCTGGCGCGCAAGGTACGGGACCCGCTGTTGGCGGCCGACCTGGTACAGGAGAGCTTCCTGCGCCTGGCGGAAAAACCCGCTGGCGAGCGTATCGACAACTCCCAGGGCTATCTCTATCGAACGGCGAGCAATCTGCTGATCGACCATATTCGCCAGGAAGCGCGGCGCAAGACAGACTCCGTGCCCCATGAGGCGCTGGCCGAGATTGAAGATGAAGTGGCCGGGTTGGAGGCTCAGGCAATGGCGCAGCAACAGCGACAGGCATTGAAGCAGGCGTTGGCGGAATTGCCGGAACGCACCCAGCAGATCTTCCGTCTGAACCGTATAGAGGGCATGACCCACGCCCAGGTCGCCCGGCATTTGGATATCTCCGACAGCTCCGTGCAAAAGCACCTGGCCAAGGCGCTGGCATATGTGATGCAGCGCTTGCAGGACGGCGAGGTGGAGCCAGCCGACGAATGAATTACGGAAAAACCTCAGCTCAGACGTCACAGCGTCATATAACGAAAAATTCGAGATTCACACGTGAATAGCCAGGGTCCGCAACAGCACAGCATTACCGAGGAGGCCGCCGAGTGGGCGGTGCGCCTGCACGCCGGTGCCCTGACCGACCAGGAGCAGGCCGAGCTGCGCCAGTGGATCGCCTGCGACAGCCGCCACGAAGCGGCGCTGCGCTTTGCCGAACAGACCTGGGCGGCGTTGGGCGAGGTGCATAAGGACGAGACCGTTCACCGCCAGCGCCCCGCGACCGCAGCGCTGCCTGTGCGTCGCTCCCTGCGGCGCAGGCCCTGGCAGCGTGCGGCGGCGGTCGCGCTGGTCGTGGTGGTGGCCGGCGTCGGCTGGCTGCGCGGGCCGGACACCTGGCTGCGCATGCAGGCCGACTATGTCACCCAAAAGGGCGAGGTACGCACCGTGCACTTGGCCGATGGCAGCACGGTGGAGCTGGATTCCGCCAGTGCCATCCGCCTGGATTACGACGGCGTGCAGCGGCGTATCAGCCTGATCCAGGGCTCGGCGATTTTTGATGTGGCGCCGATGGTGGGTCAGGAGACCCGTCCGTTCGTGGTACAGAGCGCCGGCGGGCAGACGCGGGCGCTGGGCACGCGGTTTGTGGTGGAGCGCGAGGCCGACCGCCGTGCTTGGGTGGGCGTGTTGCAGCACAGCGTCGAGGTGTCTTTGCACGCTTCGCCGAAAAAAGGCCCGAGCGATCGGGTGCTCCAGGAGGGCCAGGCTGCTAGCTACAACGCCCAGGAGGGGGTGGTGCCCCTGGATCAATTCGATGTATACCGTGCCACCAGTTGGCGACGCGGCGTGCTGATCTTTGATCGCCAGCCCCTGGCCAAGGTTATTGAGCAGCTCAATCGCTACCGTCCGGGGCGGGTGGTGTTGACCCATTCCGATTTGGGCGAGCGCGAAGTCAGCGGCGTCTTCCGTCTCGACATGCTCGACAGCGCCCTCGGAACGCTCACCCAGGAACTCCAAGTGCAACGCTTGGACCTGGCAGGCCTCAGCCTGATCTATTGATGACCCGGTGGGAGGCCTGCTCTCACCCGCTTAAAACCCCCTGCGCAAAAACTTTTTAAAAAACCTTACTGACTTCCTGCGCCTCGTACGTCTTGCTAGGTGAGAAGCATTCGCATAAACAAACATACGATCAGCGCAGGGAAACCAGAAATGTCAGCACTCACCAAGGGGCGTATCACCGGTAGCCGGTTAGCCCTGGCCATCCACTTGGGGCTGTTCGCGGCGGCCGCTCCCGTGTATGCGGTGCAGCCTCAGGTGGACGCTTCCCAGTCGGCGGTGCGGGTGTTCGATGTCCCGGCGCAATCCTTGGGCAGTGCCGTATTGGCCTTTGCCGACCAGGCCGGTCTGCAGGTGCTGTTCGACAGCCCGCGCCTGCAAGGCTTGAGCAGCACCGCGCTCAAAGGCAGCTTCAGCGTGCAGGAAGGGCTTGGCCGTTTGCTCGGTGCCACGCCGGTGGAATATCGCTTTACCGGTGAGCGCCAGGTCACCCTCAACCGTGTCAGCGACGACCACGACGGCGCCATGACCGTGGGCACCACCACCATCACCGGCAACACCAACGGCCAGGCCAGCGACTGGGTGTACCAGACCCCAAAGTCCGTGGCGGTGATCAGCCGCGACATGATCGATAAACGTCCGCCCCGTCATGCCGCCGACATGCTCGAAGAAACCGCCGGCGTCTACACCGCCGTCAACCAGCGCGACCCTGGTCTGTCGGTGAATATTCGCGGTGTGCAGGACTATGGCCGGGTGAACATGAACATCGACGGCATGCGCCAGAACTTCAACGTCAACGGCCACCAGCAGCGCAACGGCACCATGCTGATCGACCCGGAGTTCATCTCCAGCATCGAGATCGACAAGGGCAGCCAGTCGGGGCAAGGCGGTGCGGCCGTGCTGGGCGGCATTGCTTCGTTCAAGACCCTGGATGCCAGTGAGTTCCTCAAGGACGGCAAGGACTACGGCGGCCGCCTTCGCGCCGGCAGCGGCATCGGTGAGCTGGGTAACGGCACCGACTTCAACGGCAGTGGCGTGTTTGCCTTTGGTGATGAGCGCGGCGATGTCGTGCTGGGCTACAGCGAGCGGCATTTCGGTAACTACCGCGCCGGCAGGCACAACGACGACAACCTGGGCACCAACCTGCGCGCCAGGTCATCTGCCCCTGCGGCCTTCGACGACTGGTTGAACAGCGAAGTCGGCGACACCGGCAGCGTGACCCGCTCGCAGATCGTCAAGTTCGGCCTGAACCTGCCCAACGACCAGCGCGTGCAGTTGAGCTACCTGGAAACCGACACCGACAGTAACGATGCCTGGGGCTATATCGCCAACGACCTTCAGAGCACCTACTACGTACGCACCAGCAAAAACAACCTCAACGCCAAAAACGTCGCGCTGGACTACAGCTATAGCCCGGACAACCCGCTGATCGATCTCAAGGCCAAGCTCTATTACGTCACCACCCAGATGGATCGCAGCAACGCCCCCAACCTGTCGTCGCCAGGTACCGGTAACTACGTCGGCGCCTACACCGATCACTTTCAGACCGACACCTGGGGCCTGCAGGGTGACAACACCTCGCGGTTTGATTTCGGCGAACAGGGGCATGTCACCTGGAACTACGGGGTGGAGCTGTATCAGGACGAGTTCAAGCCCCGCACCAACAAAGTTGAAGCCACCAACAACCTGGGCTTGTTGCCTTACGCAGAGGGCAGCACGCCAGGGGGCAAACGCACCATCGCCAGCCTGTTCAACAACGCGCAGTACGAATATGGCGGCTGGCTGGCCCTGGATGCGGGCTTGCGTTATGACCGCTATCGGCTCGAAGGCGAAACCGGCATGACCCTGTACCGGCGTGATCGCTTCTACAACAGCCTTGTCGGCGCCAGGCGTGTCTCGGAAGTGATGGAGGTCGACCGTGAAGAAGGCCAGTTTTCCCCCACCTTCGGTCTCGCGGTGAAACCGGGCGTGGACTGGCTGCAGCTCTATACCCGGTGGGGCAAGGGCTGGCGGCCACCGGCGGTGACCGAAACCTTCATGACCGGCCGACCCCACGGTGGCGGTTCGGGAGAGCGCGTATTTCCCAACCCCTACCTCAAGCCTGAAGAGTCACGGGATTGGGAAGTGGGCATGAATGTTTTCAAGGAAGACTTGTTTTTCAGTGACGATCGCCTCGGCATGAAGGTGGCGTACTTCGATACCCGGATCGAAAACTTCTCTTTCCTCAACACCAGCGTCAGCTTGCCGGAAACCCAGGTGGGTGGATTCCTCGGGACCATGGCTTACGTCAATAACACCAACCCGACACGTTTTCGCGGGGTTGAATACCAGCTCAATTACGACATGGGCCGCGCGTACGCCAACCTCAGCTACACCCACATGATCGGCAGCAATGAGTTCTGCTCGAAGAACTATTACATGGGCGGTGCCAAGACCACCGGGCCAAGGACTACTCGCCTGGAGCGTTTCACCCTGCCGGATGGGCGCATCGGCATACGGCCGGTCACCACCTATGAGGTGTTGGATGACGACGTCGCCAACAACAAGGAAAGCTGCGGGCGAATCATGGGTAACGCCACGTACATGCCGGCCGATCGCGGCTCGCTGACCCTGGGTACGCGCTTCCTGGAAAAACGCCTGGATACGGGTGTGCGTGTGCGCTACAGCTCGGGCAACGGCGAAAACCTCAATCAGCAGGGCTACGAGCTGATGGATCAGGCGATGTGGCCCAAGTACACGCTCTATGACCTGTACGCCAGTTACTGGATGACGGATCAACTGAACATTGCACTGGCGTTGGAAAACGCCACCGATGAAGCCTATTTCGTCGCCATGGGCGACGCCAACAACCTCAGCCTGGCGCGCGGGCGAACCCTGAGCGGCATGTTGGAATACAAATTCTGATCAGCGTGCGCAGGCACCTGATCAACGGTTTTGCCCATGGGTGGGCAAAAAGGCGCGCCGCACCGGCGTGCTCATCAACAACGTTGTTTAACGAGGTTTAGCGATGACTATTTCTGTTAGCTACGATTCGGGCCTGGGTTCTCTGTCGGTATCGGACTACCTGAGCTCCTGGGCAGTGGGGTTCAACACTGCAGGGCACGGCACCAGCAACACCGGCGGTTTCAGCAACGGCACCCTCAGCGGCGACCAGTATTCGACCCACGGCGCCAACAACTCCGAGTACGCGTTCATCGCCGACAGCGACACCAGCAATGGCCTGCACTATGTGTTCAACCCGTCGTTGCCCGCCAGCAGCAACCTGAACCACTACCTGTGGGGCGACCTGGATAACGTGCAACTGGGTACAGGCCTGGGCGGCGGCAGTGGCAGCGACTTCTCCCTGAGCGACTTCAAGGTCGCGTTCAACGGCCTCGACCTGAGCGCCGCCGAGGGCGCCGGCCGGGCTGGCAACGACGTACAGAGCGTGATCTACGGTTTGATGCAGGGCAACACCGCCGCGCTGGAAACCGTGCTCAACAACCTGCTCGACGACTTCGGCCTGTCCACTGCCAGCACCTTCGACGAAGTGTCTGCGGGCCTGGCGGCACACGCCAGCGCAGTGTCCACCGATGTTGCCCTGGTGGGCGTGCAGGACGTGGCACAGGACTGCGCACTCGCTGCCTGAACCTGCTGCTGCATGAAAAAGCGAATGGAAGATCGCTCTCCCATTCGCTGCATTACACCGCCGTCGCCCAAGCCTTCTAACTCTTCCGGCGACGGCGGTGCCGAATTCTGCGCAGCGTCGTATCGGCTGTCAACGCGGCGACGCTGCACGTTCAACCCCACGAGAATCCCCAGATGCGCCACGCCGGCAACGAAACCCTGGCCGCCCTCACGGCCTATAAAAGTGGCTTCTTCAACATCGGCCTGTTTTCGGCGGTGATCAACCTGCTGATGCTGGCCCCGGCGTTGTACATGCTGCAGGTGTACGACCGGGTGCTGGCCTCGGGCAATCAGATGACCCTGCTCATGCTGACGTTGATGATCCTCGGCCTGTTCGGCCTGATGGGCGCGCTGGAGTGGGTGCGCAGCCAGGTGGTGATCCGCCTCGGCACGCAGATGGACATGCGCCTGAACCAGCGGGTCTACGACGCCGCGTTCGAAGCGCAACTCAAGGGCGGCACCCAGGCGGCAGGCCAGGCGTTGCATGACCTGACCACCTTGCGCCAGTTTGCCACCGGCCAGGCGCTGTTCGCGTTTTTCGATGCGCCGTGGTTTCCGGTGTACCTGCTGGTGATCTTCCTGTTCCACCCCTGGCTTGGCCTGCTGGCGCTGGGCGGCGCGGTGATGCTGATCGCGTTGGCGTGGATCAACCACCATGTCAGCCAGGCGCCGATGGCCGAGGCCAGCCAACTGTCCATCCACGCCAGCCAGCAGGCCACGGCCAACCTGCGCAATGCCGACAGCATCGAAGCCATGGGCATGCTCGCCACCTTGCGCGGGCGTTGGTTCCACCAGCACCAGGCGTTCCTCGCCGAGCAAAACCTGGCCAGTGAAAAGACCGCCGCCGTCACCGCCTGGTCCAAGGGCGTGCGCCTGGCCTTGCAATCGCTGGTACTCGGCCTGGGCGCGTTGCTGGCGGTGCAGGGCGATATCACGCCAGGGATGATGATTGCCGGCTCGATCCTGATGGGGCGGGTGCTGAGCCCCATCGACCAATTGATCGGCGTCTGGAAACAATGGGGCTCGGCGCGCCTGGCCTACGAGCGCTTGTCGCAGTTGCTGGCGGCCA
This sequence comes from Pseudomonas sp. AM8, assembly GCF_036346475.1. Classification (NCBI taxonomy): domain Bacteria; kingdom Pseudomonadati; phylum Pseudomonadota; class Gammaproteobacteria; order Pseudomonadales; family Pseudomonadaceae; genus Pseudomonas; species Pseudomonas sp. AM8. Next base: position 151,000 of record NZ_JAOTNX010000009.1, on the reverse strand, counting down.
ACCCGGCGCGACCGCCGCGCATGAGCCTGCCGGTGCCCAAGGGCCAGTTGAGCGTCGAGCACATCAGCGCCTGCGCCCCCGGCAGCCGTCGGCCGGCGCTGGTGAACCTGGGGTTCAACCTGCCAGCGGGGGACGTGCTCGGCGTGATCGGACCTTCCGGCTGCGGCAAATCCACCCTGGCGCGGGTGCTGGTGGGCGCCTGGGCACCGCTGGCCGGCAAGGTGCGGCTGGACGGCGCCGACCTGGCCCAGTGGGACAAACAGCAACTCGGCCCGCACATCGGCTACCTGCCCCAGGACATTCAATTGTTCGCCGGCAGCATCGCCGACAACATCGCACGGTTTGCCGAACTGGATACCGACAACGTCCTGGCCGCCGCGCAAATGGCCGGCGTACATGACCTGATCCTGCAACTGCCCCAAGGCTATGACACGCAATTGGGGGAGGGCGGTGCGGGGTTGTCCGGTGGGCAAAAGCAACGCGTGGCCCTGGCCCGTGCGCTGTACGGCCTGCCGGCGTTGATCGTGCTGGATGAGCCCAACGCCAACCTTGACGAAGTGGGCGAGCAGGCGCTGCTCCAGGCCATCACCCAGCTTAAGCAGCAGCGCCGCACGGTGATCCTGATTACCCACAAAGCCAATGTACTGAGCCTGACCGACCAGTTGCTGATCCTCAAGGACGGCCAGTTGCAGGCCTTTGGTCCGACGGCGCGGGTGCTGGAGGCGCGGCAGAAACCGGCAGCCTCCAAACCGGTGTCGACCCTGAGCATGAGCTACCGCCTCGGTGAAGGAAAGCAGGCATGAGCATGAGTAAGCCGGTGCTGGTCAGCGACCGCCCTCACACGGTGTTGGCGCTGGATGACAAAAACTATTCGCGCCTGGGCTGGTGGCTGGTGCTCGGCGGCTTTGCCGGATTTATCGGCTGGGCCGCGTTGGCGCCGCTGGACAAGGGCGTGGCGGTGTCGGGCAAGGTCATGGTCTCTGGCCATCGCAAGACCGTGCAGCATCCTGCCGGGGGCATCGTCGAGCGTATCGAGGTGCGTGACGGTGATGTGGTCAACGCCGGCCAGGTGCTGTTGCGCTTGAAGGAGACGCCCTTGCGCGGGCAGATGCAGTCGCTGCGCAGCCAGTACCTGGCGTCCCTGGCCAGTGAGGCGCGCTTGAGTGCGGAAAGCGAAGGTCTGCCCGCCATCACCTTCGGTCCTGAATTGCTCAACGAGCCGGAGGCCGCCAACACCCTGAATCTGCAACGGCAACTGTTCACCAGCCGCGCCCAGGCGCTGGCCACCGAGCAGCAAGGCCTGCGCGAAACCATCGCTGGCGCCGAGGCGCAGTTGCGCGGCACGCGGGATTCCCAGGCGAGCAAGCTGCAGCAACGCGCGGCATTGAATGAGCAACTGCAAGGGCTGCGCGAGTTGGCGCGCGATGGCTATATCCCGCGCAATCGCCTGCTCGACAGCGAGCGCCTGTACGCCCAGGTCGACGGCGCGATTGCCGAAGACTACGGACGCATCGGCCAGTTGCAGCGCCAGGTTCTGGAACTGCGCCTGCGCATCCGCCAGCTCGGCGAAGACTTCCAGAAAGACCTGCGCGGTCAGTTGGCCGAGACCCGCACCCGCAGCGACGACCTGCGCAACCGCCTGGCCTCGGCCGAGTTCGAACTGGCCAACAGCCTGGTGCGGGCGCCGGCCTCGGGGGTGGTGGTGGGGTTGGAGGTGTACACCGAAGGCGGGGTGATCAAGCCCGGCCAGGCGCTGATGGACATCGTGCCCCAGGGCGAAGCGTTGTGGGTGGAAGCGCGGGTGCCGGTGCAAATGATCGACAAAGTGCATCCGGGCCTACCGGTGGAGTTGCTGTTCTCGGCCTTCAACCAGGCCACCACCCCACGGGTGGCCGGTGAGGTGACGCTGGTCTCCGCCGACCGCCAGGTCGATGAGCGCACCGACGAGCCTTATTACACCGTGCGCGCCCAGGTCAGTGCGGCGGGCATGCAACAACTGGACGGCGTGCGGATTCGTCCGGGCATGCCGGTGGAAACCTTCATCAAGACCGGTGAGCGTTCGATGCTCAACTACCTGTTCAAACCCTTGCTGGACCGTACCCACATGGCCCTGGTGGAAGAATGAAGGCACTGTTTTTTACCCTGTGCCTGAGCGTTACACCGGCGGCACATGCCTTGGGTTTGCTCGACGCCTACGACCTCGCCCTGCGCAATGACCCGACCTTCCAGGCCGCCATCCAGGAGCGCGAGGCCGGTGAAGAGAACCGCGTGATCGGCCGTGCAGCGTTATTGCCGAACTTGTCCTGGAGCTATAACAACTCGCGCAATGAATCCGAAGTTACCCAAAGCACCGCCGTCGGCGATGTCACCAGCGACCGTGATTACCGCAGCTATGCCTCGACCCTGACTTTGCAGCAACCGTTGCTGGACTACGAAGCCTATGCGCGCTTTCGTCAAGGCACGGCTCAGGCGCTGATGGCCGATGAGCGTTTTCGCGGCAAGAGCCAGGAACTGGCCGTGCGCGTGCTCAGCGCCTACAGCCAGGCGCTGCTGGCGCAGGAACGCATCGAGTTGAGCCGTGCGCAGAAGCGTGCGTTTGCCGAACGCCTGCAACTCAATGATCGTCTGCTCAAAGGCGGCGAAGGCACGCGCACCGATGTACTGGAAACCCAGGCGCGCTTGAGCCTGGCCCAGGCAGAGGAAATCGAGTCGCTGGACGCCCAGGACAGCGCCTTGCGCGAGCTGGAAGCGATTGTCGGCCAGCCGTTGCAGGTCGAAGAGTTGGCCCCCCTGACCCGTCCATTCGACATCCCGCCGCTGGAGCCCAATCGCTTCGAAACCTGGCGTGAACTGGCCATGGCCAACAACCCCGAACTCAAGTCCCAGCACCACGCGCTGGACGTGGCCTCTTACGAAGTCGAGCGCAAACGCGCCGGGCACATGCCCAAGGTCAGCCTGTACGCCAGCAGCCGCCAGACCAGCTCCGATTCGGAAAGCAGCTACAACCAGAAGTACGACACCAACAGCGTCGGTATCCAGGTCAGCCTGCCGTTGTTTGCCGGCGGGTCGGTATCGGCCTCTACGCGCCAGGCGGCCAATCAACTGTCCCAGGCCCAATACGAGCTGGACGCACATACCTCGGCGACGCTGGTGGAGCTGCGCAAGCAGTTCAACCTCAACACCAGTGGCGCGGCGAAAGTGCGTGCCTACGAGATGGCTGTCAGCTCCGCCACCGCGCTGGTCACTGCGACCAAAAAGAGCGTCAGCGGCGGTGAGCGGGTCAACCTCGACGTGCTCGACGCCGAGCAACAACTGTTCACCGCCCGCCGCGACCTGGCGAATGCGCGACATGCGTATCTGCTGGCCAGGATTCAGTTGAAGTATTACGCGGGGTTGCTGAGTGAGCAGGACTTGCGGGCGTTGGCGGGGTATTTCCAGCCTTCGGCATGAGTGGTTACAACCCGGCATTCGCCGGGTTTTTTGTGGTTACTAATCTGTGAAACAGCTTCGAGACGATGGAGCCGGTTGTCGGGTGGCAGGAGGGAAATTGTTACCTGGCGGAAAATAACCTAACGGATGGGTTACGATGAAAGTAGGTGCTTACAAGGGGGATGTCATCTCGGTGTTTATCAGGGACGAGCATTGCCCGCCTCATGTACATGTCAGGGGCAAGGGGTGGGATGCGCGGTTTCGTTTCAGTTTTTTGGATGGGGACGTTGAGTTGTGGGATGTAGAGCCTGAACGGAGGCGGCCAGCCACTGCGGTTCTGAAGGAAATACGCGAGGTAATCATGCAGCGACATTATCTGGCACGGGCGCGCAGGATTTGGTGGGAAAAACTGCAAACGGTTTGCCTGGAGAACCATTCCTGGAACTGGGACACCAGTGAATTGGTTCCAGGGTTAGTCATTCGACGTGGTGTCTACGTTATCGCAAGCGCCTGGCACGACGCCTTAGCGCAACGGACCATTTTGAATCTGGTAAGAGCGCCAGATTGCGTAGGGATTAATTTATGAAAATCGTAAAAGCCAAAGTCATACCTTATGTACCTCTCACTGACGCCGACGTCGACAAGGCAATCGCCCGCGGCCGCAGGCTAAAGCGCCTGTACGCCAACGCCAGCAATGTGCGTTACGAAAACGATTGCATCTCCATCGGCTTCAGCGACGGCAGCCGCGTCATGTTGCCGGTGGCCGGCCTGCCGGAGTTCGAAGGGTTTTCAGAGGAAGATTTCCAGCAGTTGGAAGTCAGTTTCGGTGGCAAGGCCATTAGCTGTGAGGCCCAGGATCTGGATGTTTCGATCACGGGCCTGATCGCCACAAGCCAGCCGCTGATGGACCTGGCTACCAGCCTGGTAGCATCACGCAACGGTCGCAAGAGCAGCGCTGCCAAATCCGCCGCCGCCCGCGCCAATGGCAAGAAGGGCGGCCGGCCACGCAAGAAGGAACCTGAGGACGCTGAATTACCGCCGGGTCAATAACACCCCGGATTCCATATGGTGCGTCCACGGGAACTGGTCAAACATCGCACACTGGGTAATGCGGTGGGTGTCATGCAGTTGCGCAATATTCGCTGCCAGCGTCTCCGGGTTGCAGGAGATGTACAGGATGTTGTCGAAGCGCCGGGTCAGTTCGCAGGTGTCCGGGTCCATGCCGGCGCGGGGCGGGTCGACGAACACGCTACCGAATTCGTAGCTTTTGAGGTCGATGCCGTGCAGGCGGCGGAATGGGCGCACTTCGTTCAGCGCTTCGGTAAGTTCTTCGGCGGAGAGGCGCACCAGGGTGACGTTACTCACCGCGTTTTCATCGAGGTTGCTCAGGGCCGCATTCACCGAGGTCTTGCTGATCTCGGTAGCCAGCACTTTACGCACACGGGTGGCCAGGGGCAGGGTGAAGTTGCCGTTGCCGCAATACAGCTCCAGCAAGTCATCCGGGCGATCGCCCAAGGCTTCGTATGCCCAGTTGAGCATCTTCTGGTTCACCGTGCCGTTGGGCTGGGTGAACGCGCCTTCGGGTTGACGGTAGCTGAAGGTGCGGCCGCCGACGTCGAGTTTTTCCACCACGTAGTCGTGGCCGATCACATCGCGCTTGCCCTTGGAGCGGCCGATGATGCTCACATTCAAATCAGCCGCCAGCTTATTCGCCGCGGTGTGCCAGTGCTCGTCCAGCGGGCGGTGATAACACAGGGTGATCATCGCGTCGCCGGCCAGGGTGGTGAGGAACTCCACCTGGAACAGCTTGTGGCTCAGGGCGGCGCTGGCTTGCCAGGCGGCCTTGAGCTGCGGCATCAACTGGTTGATGCGCTGGCTGGCGATGGGGAATTCTTCGATCAGGATCGGCGTGCGCTTGTCGTCCTGGGAAAACATCGCGTAGTGGCGTTCACCGCCTTCGCGCCACAAGCGGAACTCCGCCCGCAGGCGGAAGTTCTGCAGAGGCGACTCGAAGACCTGCGGCTCGGGTGCGTCGAACGGTGCCAACAGGTCACGCAAGCGCGTGACCTTGTCTTGCAGTTGAGCGGTGTAGCGTGTGGCGTCAAAAGTCATGCGTTGAACCAGCCCAGCTTGATCACGAACAGAATCGACAGAATCACCAGTGCCGGGTTGAGCTCACGGTAGCGGCCCGAAAGCAGCTTGATGGCGGTCCAGGCGATGAAACCGAAGGCAATGCCGTTGGCGATGGAGTAAGTGAAGGGCATCGCCAGGGCGGTGATCACCACCGGCGCTGCAACGGTAATGTCATCCCAGTCGATTTCGGCCAGGCCTGAGGTCATCAATACGGCGACGAACAGCAGCGCCGGCGCGGTAGCAAAGGCCGGTACGCTGGCGGCCAGCGGCGAGAAGAACAGCGCCAGCAGGAACAGGATCGCCACCACGATGGCGGTCAAGCCGGTACGGCCACCGGCGCTTACGCCCGCAGCGGATTCGATGTAGCTGGTGGTGGTCGACGTACCCAGCAGGGAACCGGCCATGGCGGCGGTACTGTCGGCGATCAGCGCACGGCCCATTTTCGGCATGTGGCCGTCCTTGCCCATCAGCCCGGCGCGCTTGGCCACGCCGATCAGGGTGCCGGAGTTGTCGAACAGGTCGACGAACAGGAAGGCGAAGATCACGCTGACCAGGCCGATGTCCAGCGCGCCCTTGATATCCAGCTGCAGGAAAGTCGGGGCCAGGGACGGCGGCATGGACATCACGCCGCCGAACGCGGTGACGCCCAGCAGAATGGAGACGATGGTCACCGCCAGGATGCCGATCAGCACCGCGCCGCGTACGGCCAGGGCTTCCAGCGCAACGATCAGCATGAAGCCGAGGATGGCCAGGATAGGCGCCGGCTTGGTCAGGTCGCCCATGCCCACCAGGGTGTTGGGGTTGCCGACCACGATCCCGGCGTTGTGCAGGGCGATCAGTGCCAGGAACAGGCCGATACCGGCGGCAATCGCCGAACGCAGGGGCAGGGGAATGCTGTTGATGATCCACTCACGGATACGGAAGATCGACAGCAGGAAGAACAGCACCGCCGAAATGAATACCGCACCCAGCGCAACCTGCCAGGTGTGACCCATGTGCAACACCACGGTGTAGGTAAAGAAGGCGTTGAGGCCCATGCCCGGTGCCAGCGCGATCGGGTAGTTGGCGATCAGGCCCATCACGGTCGAACCGATGGCCGCCGCCAGGCAGGTCGCGACAAATACCGCGCCCTTGTCCATGCCGGTCTCGCCGAGGATGCTCGGGTTCACGAACAGGATGTAGGCCATGGCCAGGAATGTCGTGATGCCCGCGAGGATCTCGGTGCGCACGTTGGTGTTGTGTGCCTTGAGTTGAAACAGCTTTTCCAGCATGCCTGCTCCCTGTGACGCTATGTTGCGTCGTTATTTGTTGACCTCTAAGTCAAAGCACAAACTGCGCCAAGCGCCTGTGGTTCCAGAGAGGATCGGAAAAAGCGGCGCATCATACCAGCAGCCGAGGCTGTGTGGCGCATGGCCTTGAGGCATACTGCGGCGACGTTCAACAGCAGGTCATCGACAGCATGAAAAAAGCCAACGCGTGGAGTCTAGCCCTGATCCCTTGTCTCGGCCTGTGGTTGGGCGCGGCACCGGTGTGGGGCGCGACTGCACCGCCCTTGAGCGAGGTGCGCGTGTTCAAGGTCGAATCGGCGCACTGCACGGAAACCATCCCGGAGCGCGCGCAAAGCACCCAGATGTGCACGCACCGTGGGCCCACCCAAGTGTCGGTGATGGAAGTCGGCCTGGGTAACAACCCGGTGGGTCGCTTCAATGGTGCCGAACTGAACGGGCAACGTACGCCCGTGTGCCAGGTCGGCAGCATCAGCGAAGCCTGCAGCGGGACGGGCACGCTGATGGGCTACATCTATGTATTTGACCTGAATGTCCAGGCCCAAGGCTGGTTCGAATACAGCAACTCGTCGATCAACGGCCCGCGGAATACCTTGAAGACCCTGCTCAATATCCGCTGATCAATCAGCTTGAACGCTCAAAAAACCGGGAAGTCGTACCCCTGAGACGGCGATTTTCCTGAACGCCGCGGACGTACACCAACCCGTGAGGTGTTTATGAGCGCGACCCCCAATGGCGCGGCGGCCCAACCGTTCGTCGCCCACTCCATATGCTTGACCCTCAATGGTCAGGACCGTCAACTCGAGGTATTGCCCTGGACCACGTTGCTGGATTTGCTGCGCGAGCAACTGGACCTGGTCGGCAGCAAAAAAGGCTGCGACCACGGCCAATGCGGTGCGTGCACAGTATTGCGCGACGGCAAACGCATCAACGCCTGCCTGACCCTGGCGGTGATGTGCGACGGTGCCGAGCTGACCACCATCGAAGGCCTGGCCGACGGCGACCAACTGCACCCGATGCAGCAAGCCTTCATCAAGCACGACGCCTTCCAGTGCGGCTACTGCACGCCCGGGCAGATTTGCTCCGCCGTCGGCCTGGTCAATGAAGGCCGTGCCCACGACAGTGCACAGATCCAGGAGCTGATGAGCGGCAACCTGTGCCGCTGCGGCGCCTACAGCAATATCCGCGATGCCATCGAAGAGGCTTTGCCGGCGTGCCGCGCCCAGGGAGGTGAGCAATGAATCCCTTCCAGTACAGCAAACCGGCGGATGTCCACGCAGCCGTGCACCTGAGCAGCGCCGCGTCGCGCTTTATTGCCGGCGGCACCAACCTGCTGGACTTGATGAAAGAAAACATCAGCCGCCCCGAGCACCTGATCGATATCACCGGCCTGCCGCTCAATGAGATTGAACAAACCGCCGAGGGTGGCCTGCGCATCGGCGCGCTGGTGAGCAATGCCGACCTGGCCTGGCACCCGCTGATCGAACAGCGTTACCCGTTGCTGTCCCAGGCGATCCTTGCCGGTGCTTCGCCGCAACTGCGCAATATGGCCAGTACCGGCGGCAACCTGTTGCAGCGCACCCGTTGCTACTACTTCTATGACGCCAGCGTGCCCTGCAACAAGCGTGAACCCGGCAGCGGCTGCCCGGCGCGCACAGGCTTGAACCGTATCCATGCGATCCTTGGTGCCAGCGAACAGTGCGTGGCAACTCACCCGTCGGACATGTGTGTGGCCCTGGCGGCTCTGGAGGCGCGGGTGCATGTGCAAGGGCGTGGTGGCGCGCGGGTTATCGAGTTTGCCGACTTCCATCGCTTGCCCGGTGATGCGCCGCAACGCGACAACCAACTGGCCGACGATGAGTTGATCACCGCCATCGAATTGCCCGCCGACCACCTGGCCCGTCACAGCCATTACCTGAAAATCCGCGACCGCGCGTCTTACGCGTTTGCCTTGGTTTCGGTGGCCGCCGCTCTCGAGTTGGACGGCGATCGAATCGTCGACGCGCGCCTGGCCCTCGGCGGCGTGGCCCATAAACCCTGGCGTGACCGTGCGGTGGAAGCCTCGTTGATCGGCCAAGTGGTCAGCCGCGAAACCTTCAGCAATGCCGCCGACGCGATGCTGCAAGATGCCGAGCCGCTGGAACACAACGGCTTCAAGATCAAGCTGGCGCGCCGCGCAATCATCCGTGCCCTGAGCGACGCCGCCGTCGCAGGAGATCGCCCATGACCGCTATTGGCAAACCCCTGGACCGTGTCGACGGTCTGCTCAAGGTCACCGGCCAGGCGCGTTATGCCGGTGAGTTTCCCGAGGACGGCCTGCTCCACGGCAGTGTGGTGTCCAGCACCATCGCCAAGGGCCGTGTGCTGGCGATCGATGCGTCCAGGGCACTGGCCCTGCCGGGCGTGGTGGCGGTTATCCATCACCTCAACCGGCCGACAATCGCCCGTTACGACGATGCCTTCCAGGATGACGATGCGGCGGACGGCTCACCGTTTCGCCCGCTGTATAACGACCGTGTGCTGTACAGCGGCCAACCCCTGGCCCTGGTGATCGCCGACAACCTTGAACTGGCGCGACATGCCGGCTCGCTGGTAGCGATCGACTACGCACGGGAAGACTTCGAGACCGACCTGCTCGCCCAGCAGAAACAGGCCCATGCTTCACCGCAGGCGCCGCCCCAGCCGCGCGGCAATTTCCAGGCCGAGTGGGCCGCTGCCGCCGTCAGCCTCGACCTGCACTACAGCACCCCCATCGAACACCACAACCCCATGGAACCCCACGCCAGCACCGTGCTGTATCAGCCGGACGGCACCCTGCATATCCATGACAAGACCCAGGGCCCGCAGAACTGCCAGGCCTATGTGCAAGACGTGTTCGGCCTGGATAAAAGCCAGGTGCGGATCTTCGCCGCATTCGTCGGCGGCGCGTTCGGCTCGGGTTTGCGCCCGCAGTATCAATTGCCGCTGGCGGTGATGGCGTCCCTGGCGCTCAAGCGCTCGGTGCGCGTCACCCTGACCCGCCAGCAGATGTTCACCTTCGGCTACCGCCCGCGCACCTTGCAGCGTTTGCAGATGGGCGCCGCCGCCAATGGTCGCCTGCTGGCATTGGGGCATACGGCGATTGGCCAGACCTCGCGCTTCGAAGACTTCAGCGAGCACGTGGTGGAGTGGAGCGGCATGCTCTATCACTGCGACAACGTGCAACTGACCTACAAACTGGTGCCGCTGGATGTATTCACGCCCCTGGACATGCGCGCGCCCGGCGCTGCCTTGGGCGTGATCGGCCTGGAGTGCGCCATGGACGAATTGGCCAGCGCCTTGGGCATGGACCCGGTGCAACTGCGGCTGGTCAACTACGCCGAGCGCAACCAGAACGAAGACAAGCCCTGGTCGAGCAAGGCCCTGCGCGAGTGTTACAGCGAAGGCGCCGAACGCTTCGGCTGGAGCCAGCGCAACCCGGAACCGCGCAGCATGCGCGACGGCTGCCAGTTGATCGGCTGGGGCATGGCCGGTGGTGTGTGGGAGGCCATGCAGATGAAGGCCAGCGCCAAGGCGCGCATCGACGCCGAGGGCAAGCTGACCGTCAGCAGCGCCACCACGGACATCGGCACCGGCACCTACACGGTGATGACCCAGATCGCGGCGCAGGCCAGTGGCGTGGCGGTTGAGGACGTGGTGTTCCTGCTCGGCGACTCTTCATTGCCCACGGCGCCGCTGCAAGGCGGCTCGTTCACCGTGTCGTCCGTCGGCACCGCCGTGCAGCAAGCCTGCGAAGCGTTGAGCGCGAGGCTACTGACCATTGCCCGGCAGACTTACCCGGTGTTCAAGGATGCCGAGTCCGTGCGTTTTGAAGACGGCCAACTGCACACCGGCGACGTGAGCGTGTCGTTGGCACAGCTGGTCAAGGACAGCGGTGAAGAGAGCGTGGAAGTCCAGGTCGACAGCGAGCCGGACAAGAAACGCGAGGGCTACGCCACCGCGACCCATTCGGCGGTGTTCGTCGAAGTGCGGGTGGATGAAGACTTGGGCACGATCAAGGTCAGCCGCGTGGTCAGCGCCATTGCGGCCGGGCGGGTGGTCAACCCGAAGATGGCCCGCAGCCAGATCCTCGGCGGGGTGGTGTGGGGCATCGGCATGGCCCTGCATGAAGAGACCCAGATCGACCATCAGTTGGGTCGCTACATGAACCACAGCCTGGCCGAGTACCACATTCCGGTAAATGCCGATATCGGCGAGATTGACGTGGTGTTTGTCGAGGAACATGACGAGATCGTCAACGCCCTTGGGTCCAAGGGCGTGGGAGAGATCGGCATTGTCGGGGTGGCGGCGGCGGTGGCGAATGCGGTCTACCATGCCACCGGCAAGCGGGTGCGAGAGTTTCCGATCACCCTGGATAAGGTGCTCTAGAGCACCTTATCCAACGGTTTACAGGTCAATGTAGAGTTCTGTCTTGTCTCGGGATTGAATAAGCGAGGGGCCCTTGCCGGGGATTGCATCGTCGACACTAACCCCGGTGGCGCCTGTCAACTGAGATATGCCTCGAATCGCAGGTTCGCCGTCATAGGTGAACACATGGTCGCTGCCGACTCTTGCAACCCATTTGGACTGCGGGTTTGCGGCTTGGTCGTGCTCGATCAGTTTGGTTGCGTAGTAGTTCATGTTTTTGAGACGTGTGGACTTCGGTTCTACTGAAGGCACATCAATCGCTTTGACTCGAACACCATGCGCTCGCATGGTCAACAGAAGCTCTCGATTGGTGTATGCCCCGTGTGTACTGTGGGCGCGGTCAATCAATCGCAAATTCGATCTTAGCGCGGGTGAAAATTCACCGGTTTCGTAAAACCTGTCCAGATCGGGCTGCAACGAATGCTCGAACCCTTCCGAGTACAGTGTGGAGACATTGTTTCTCTCAAACTCGGCTGCATTATCGATCAGCAGTCGCAGACCGGCAGATTGGGAATGGTCTTCGCCAATAATCATGCCGAGGGATTTCTGGTAGACGGTATTGATGACCTCTGACATTGACGCATTGCCCGGGATATCCGAGTGAGCGGGGCGCTCCTTGGTCTTGGCCTTTTTATGGAAGGTGTCAGCGTCCTGCTTCATTCGCTTGTCGATTTTCTCGTTTGTCCTCGACGTTGATGCTTCTCCCTGTGCAGGGTAGTCGTACGCGGCGGGGTCAAAACTTTGCTCCGCCGAACCTCTTGACCACCATGGCCACCTTATTCCTCCCGGTCCGTTGATCGGCTCCCAGGCGCCGTCCTGGGTGGAGTGCACCGTCATCACAGGCTTTCTCGTCTCGGGATCAATAATGCGGGCATACCCGTCACTGAGTTTGAACCTACCGTCGATCTCATAGATACGGCTGATGTCTTCAGCATCGGTCAAACGGATAAACCACCTGTCTGCACCATCACTTCCTTTTACTTGATACATGCCTTTGGCGTTGGCATGAGCCCCCGAGATCAGTTGTTCTCCCTCCACGACGGCGTGGTTGCTGATATCGAGCCACTGTGACGGGCGCAGACGATTGACTTCGTCGGCAGTGGGCCCCGGATCGGGTACGGCGCTGACGGGTTCTTTTATTGGCTGGGTCGCAGGCGTTGCTGACGTGGGGCTGTTCGACTTGAGTGACGGTTTAGACTCGGGCAGGTTTTTCCTCGCGGGGCTGTTCGGTTTCAACGCAAGCCCATCTGCCAGGTCCCTTGTCTCCTGAACAGACAGCGCCTCATTTCGAAGCGCTTTGGCCAGCAGCGAAGACAGCATTCTGGCTTGGCCATAGGCAGGGATGAATCCCTGTGCGAAATCACCGACGTTTTTGAGCTCTGCGTCCAGCGTCGACTTGTCGAGACCGAATACCTTGCCAAGCTGATTGTTTGTATTCAAGTCAACCAACAGAGCACTGAATGGGTTGTCCAGGTAGCGCTCTACGGTGTCTGCGGTGGTTTTATTCACACCGAATACTTGCAAGGCATCCGCGATACCTGCAGAGGGGTGCTCAAGGTGTTTGAGAAACTCCTCGTAGAATCCCCGGAGATCGTTTGCTCCGACATTTTCAGCCGCTTCGTTCTGGACTTTGTACTTGAACTCGCCGAATGTGATTGGCACCAGTGGCTTGTGACTGTTCAAGCCATCTTTCACAAAATAGAAGTTGTGCTGTTTGTCTTGGCCCAGAAGGTTTCCGTAGGCGTCATAGGTAAACAAGACTGTTTCTCCGTCGGGTCGCTGCCCGGAATAAAGCAGTCGTCCGCTCGGTGAAGAGCTTTCCTCTTTAATATTCGTCAAGCCATTGACCGCAGTGGGCGGCGCAGTGGGGCCTTTATCCAGACGCCCGAAGATATTGTCGCCTTCATTGGCATAGGGGCCGACGATGGCGTTGATATCATTGTTTCTGAACCGAATCAGTGTATCGATAATCCGTGTTTTTTTTTCGGATGACTCACCGCCCGCAAAATGCTGGCTGAAGGACTCCAGTCGCTTGGGCTCGTTGGCCTGGGTTTTCACCCATGCGTTCATTTCTTCGGTGGTTGTGAATGAGTGAAGTGAACGACCTTCCTTTTCTGGAACAAATAGCACGATATTCGGCTCGTCAGGCACAGCCGGAACACGCTGAATAAATATGATGTCCCTGGCTTGGATGCCATCCACGGCAAAGGTCTTGACTTGCACTTGAGGGCTGTTTTTTTTACCCGGCCACATCACGGCATCGGCTATTTGGCTGACCTCTGGACTCATGTATCCGCTGTTCAGATCCTTTGCGACGCTTGTCGTGAACCGATCCTTGGCGTTCATCAGGATGTAGTTGTCGTTGGGTGTGTTCCAGGAGGCAGTCGGGAATAGGTGGGGGGTCGTCATCCCGATGGGGACGCTGGCATTATTCACGTTGTTCATCAACTGAGGGCCCGTCGAAAGGTATTTGGTTAGCACCGGATTATTCCAGTAATGTTGTAACCCTTACGTGACCCCAACTTAAGAACGCGTTCCATCTTCGGCCTGCATCCGTGCCTAAGTGCTTTTCTCTTCCACCGGCACATGCATACGATCCCGATTCGCCAGGGTCGGGAACAGTTTGATCCACACCCCGGTCACCACCAGCGTACCGATGCCGCCCATGACCACGGCGGGCACGGTGCCGAACCAATGGGCGGTAATCCCCGATTCGAACTCGCCCAATTGGTTGGAGGCACCGATAAACAGACCGTTGACCGCACTGACCCGTCCGCGCATTTCATCCGGCGTCTCCAGCTGCACGAAGGACGCACGGATCACCATGCTGATCATGTCCGCCGCGCCCAGCACCACCAGCACCGCCAGGGAAAACCAGAACGAGGTGGACAGGCCGAAGGCGATGGTCGCCACGCCGAATACGCCGACGGCGGTGAACATCACCCGGCCCACCTGCCGATCTACCGAAAAGCGCGCCAGCCACAACGACATCAACAACGCGCCCACCGCCGGCGCCGAGCGCAACAGGCCCAGGCCCCAGGCGCCGGTCAGCAGGATGTCCTTGGCGAACACCGGCAGCAACGCGGTGGCGCCGCCCAGCAGCACGGCGAACAGGTCGAGGGAAATCGCCCCGAGGATGTCCGGGCGACTGCGGATAAAGCGGATGCCGGCCAGCAGTGAATCGAGGGTGGCCTTGCCTTTGTTGAGCGGGGTCTGGCGGGCGGGCAGGTTGAGGGTCAGCACACAGGCAATGAGGTACAGCGCCACCGTGGGCCCATACACCCAGACGCTGCCGAAGGCGTATAGCAAACCACCGAGGGCCGGGGCGACAATGGTTGCCAGTTGCTGGGCCGACTGCGACGAGGCCACCGCACGCGGGAACAGCGCACTGGGCACGATGCTCGGCAGCAGGGCCTGGGTGGTGGGCATTTCAAACGAGCGCGCGGCGCCGAGCAGGAAGGCGAGGATAAAGATCATCTCGCGGGTCACGTTGCCGGTGAGGCCGCCGATGGCCAGGGAAAGGGCAATCAGCGCCTGCACGGTCTGGCAGATGGCCGCGACTTTGCGTCGCTCATAGCGGTCGGCCACATGCCCGGTGTGCAGCATGAACAGCACGCGCGGCACGAACTCCACCAGACCGACCAGCCCCAGGTCGAGCACGTTGCCGGTGAGTTGGTAGAGGTTCCAACCAATGGCCACGGTAAGCATCTGGAAGCCGCTGGCGGTGAAGATCCGTGCCAGCCAGAACGCAATGAAAGGGCGGTGGTGACGTAACAGCAACGTGGGTTCACTGGGCATCGGAAATTCAGGTCAAGGCCGGAGGGAAGGGGCAGATTAGCATCAAGCTGTAACAATTAGTTGCGAGAAGAAGGCTGAGGCAAGCTGTCACGCGGCAAAAGACCACACAGGCCAGCCGTGAAAATGGGACTACTCTTTTCACTGTGATTGACCCAGATCAAAGTCATTTCAGAATTTGTTCTGGTGGCCGCAAGGCCCGATTCCCTACGTGGCTGGTTAAAAAAAGAAACGAATTGAAATTCGCCAGACTCCATATCCGTGGGGGCAGTGGGTGCAGGCTCCCGCCAGCAGCCGGTATTACCTGACAGAGGAAGACTTATGTTCGGTTTGGAGGCGCTAGATCTCGCCCGAATTCAGTTCGCGTTCACCATCTCATTCCACATCCTGTTCCCGGCGATCACCATCGGCCTGGCCAGTTACCTCGCGGTGCTGGAAGGCTTGTGGCTCAAGACCCACAACGATACTTACCGTGACCTCTACCATTTCTGGTCGAAGATCTTTGCCGTCAACTTCGGCATGGGCGTGGTCTCCGGTTTGGTCATGGCCTACCAGTTCGGCACCAACTGGAGCCGCTTCTCGGACTTCGCCGGCGCCGTGACCGGGCCGCTCCTGACGTACGAAGTGCTTACGGCCTTCTTCCTGGAAGCCGGTTTCCTCGGCGTGATGCTGTTCGGCTGGAACAAGGTGGGGCGCAAGCTGCACTTCTTCTCCACCGTGATGGTGGCCGTCGGTACGTTGATCTCGACCTTCTGGATCCTGGCGTCTAACAGCTGGATGCAGACGCCGCAAGGCTTTGAAATCATCGACGGCCGCGTGATTCCTACCGATTGGCTGGCGGTGATCTTCAACCCGTCGTTCCCTTACCGCCTGATGCACATGGCGACGGCGGCGTTCGTGGCCACCGCGTTCTTCGTCGGCTCCTCGGCGGCCTGGCACTTGCTGCGCGGCAAGGACAACCCGGCGATCCGCAAAATGTTGTCGATGGCGATGTGGATGGCCCTGATCGTGGCGCCTATCCAGGCGGTGATCGGCGACTTCCATGGCCTCAACACCCTCGAGCACCAGCCGGCGAAAATTGCCGCGATTGAAGGCCACTGGGAAAACAAAGGCAATGAGCCAACGCCGCTGATCCTGTTTGGCTGGCCGGACATGAAGGCCGAAAAAACCAAGTATGCGGTGGAGATTCCGTACCTGGGCAGCCTGATCCTGACCCACTCCCTGGACAAACAGGTGCCAGCGCTCAAGGAATTCCCGCCGGAAGACCGGCCGAATTCGACCATCGTATTCTGGTCGTTCCGGGTCATGGTCGGCCTGGGGTTCCTGATGATCTTCACCGGCCTGTTCAGCCTCTGGCTGCGCCGGGGCGACAAGATGTACACGTCCAGGCCGTTCCTGTACCTGGCGCTGTGGATGGGGCCGTCTGGCCTGATCGCGATTCTCGCCGGTTGGTTCACCACTGAAATCGGCCGCCAGCCGTGGGTGGTCTACGGGTTGATGCGCACGGCGGATGCTTCTTCCGGGCATAGCCTGGCGCAGATGACGATCACCCTGGTGTTGTTCGTGGTGGTGTACTTCGCGCTGTTCGGCGCCGGCCTGGGCTACATGATGCGCCTGGTGCGCAAAGGCCCGGTGACCCACGAAGGCACGGAACCGACCCACGGTGGCCCTGGCCAGAAACGCACACCGGCCCGTCCGTTGTCCGCCGCCGATGATGGCAGCGATGACGACCACGCCCACATCCAGCACAAGGGGAATTGAGATGGGTATTGATCTTCCGCTGATCTGGGCCGTGATCATCATCTTCGGCATCATGATGTACGTGGTCATGGACGGCTTCGACCTGGGCATCGGCATCCTCTTCCCGTTTATCCCGGGCAAGACCGACCGTGACGTGATGATGAACACCGTGGCCCCGGTCTGGGACGGTAACGAAACCTGGCTGGTGCTGGGCGGCGCGGCGTTGTTCGGCGCGTTCCCGCTGGCCTATTCGGTGGTGTTGTCGGCCCTGTACCTGCCGCTGATCCTGATGCTGGTGGGGCTGATCTTTCGTGGCGTGGCCTTCGAGTTCCGCTTCAAGGCCAAGGACCACAAGCGTCACCTGTGGGACAAGGCGTTTATCGGTGGTTCGCTGGCGGCCACGTTCTTTCAGGGCGTGGCGCTGGGGGCGTTTATCGACGGGATCCCGGTGGTCAATCGCCAGTTTGCCGGCGGCTCGCTGGACTGGCTCACGCCGTTCACGATGTTCTGCGGCGTGGCGCTGATCGTGGCCTATGCCTTGCTGGGTTGCACCTGGCTGATCATGAAAACCGAAGGCCCGTTGCAGGAGAAGATGCACAACCTGGCGCGGCCATTGGCCTTCGTGGTGTTGGCCGTGATCGGCATCGTGAGTCTCTGGACGCCACTGTCGCACCCGGAAATCGCCTCGCGCTGGTTCACCCTGCCGAACCTGTTCTGGTTCCTGCCGGTACCGATCCTGGTGCTGGTGACCATGTACGGGTTGATCCGCGCCGTGGCGCGGAATGCCCACTACACGCCGTTCCTGCTGACGCTGGTGCTGATCTTCCTCGGCTACAGCGGCCTGGGGATCAGCCTGTGGCCGAACATCATCCCGCCATCCGTGTCGATCTGGGATGCCGCTGCGCCGCCGCAGAGCCAAGGCTTCATGCTGGTGGGCACCTTGTTCATCATTCCGTTCATCCTGGGCTACACCTTCTGGAGCTACTACGTGTTCCGCGGCAAGGTCACCCACGAAGACGGCTATCACTAGGAGGGTCGTTGCATGTCCGGCAAACCTACGTTGCACGAGATTGAACAGGCCGAGAAACAGCCGCTGTGGCGGCGCCTTGGCTGGCTGGCGATGATCTGGACCGGCAGTGTGCTGGCCCTGTTCGTGGTGGCCAGCCTGATGCGCATGTTCATGAATGCGGCCGGCCTGACCACCCACTGACATCCCGATCCGGGCTTCGCGGCCCGCTGCCTGTTAACTTGAGGGCAAGCCCTGCTCTTCTTTTGGAAGGGCAGGGCTTTTTTTATTTGCGCGCTTTGAGAATCACGAACTTGGGCGTGGCAGCGACCTGCTCTACGCCACGGAACAAGCGCGCCAACTTGCTGTGATAACCCAGGTGACGGTTGCCGACGATATACAGGGCGCCGCCGACCACCAACGCCTCCCGCGCCTGCTGGAACATACGCCAGGCGAGGAAGTCGCCGACCACCTGCTGCTGGTGGAACGGCGGATTGCACAGCACCACGTCGAGGGAATCCGGCTCCTGGCCGGCCAGGCCGTCGCCGGCGCGTACTGTCACCTCCCGATCGCCGAGGGCGGCGTGCCAGTTCTCAAGGGCCGATTGCACGGCCATATAGGACTCGTCCACCAAGGTGTACTGGGCGTCGGGGTTTTGCAGGGCGCTGGCAATCGCCAATACCCCGTTGCCGCAACCCAGGTCCGCCACGCGGGCACTGCCCAGGTTGTCGGGCAGGTGCGGCAGGAAGGCGCGGGTGCCGATGTCCAGGCCTTCACGGCAGAACACGTTGGCATGGTTGAGCAGTTCGATAGCCGGCGCGTCCAGGGTGTAGCGCGTCGGGTAGGGCGAGACCGCCGTGGGGCGGTCGGCCAGTGTCGCGATCAGCAACCGCGCCTTCTTCACCGCCAGGGAGGCGTGCATCGGCCCGATATAGCGCTCCAGCAACTCACCGGCCGCCCGGGGCAGGTGCTTGACCATCGCTGCGGCGATCACTTCGGCACCCGGCGCCAGTTGGCCTTGCAGGCGGATCAGTTGTTCTTCCAGCAATGCCAGGGTCTTGGGGACGCGGATCAGCACCCGGTCGAACGGCCCGCTGGGCACCTCGCTGGCGGGGATGAACGGCACGGCGTCAAAGGCCTTGCCATTGCGCACCAGGTTTTTATCCAGGCCCAGGGCGGCCAGGAACGAGTCGCCGCTGGAGGTCACCTGCACCCGGCCTTCCAGGCTCGCAGCCAGGGCGCCGAAGCTGTCATTGAGCACCAGCACGCGGGTCGCAGCGCTCGGTTGCTGTTCAGCCAGGTAGCTGAGCAGGTACTCGTCGGCGGCGTCGAAGGCTTGCAGCGGATCGTTATGTTGCTCTGGCTGGCGGATCAGATCGAGCTGGGCGAAGGGGCTGTCGAGCAGGGGCATGGCGAGGGAGGCTCTGGGTCATCGATGGGTGTTCGGCAGTCGGCTGCGGAACCGTCTGAGTGAACAGCGGGCGGCACCCCGTGGGGACAGCCCAGCACTCAGAATGGGTCGTAAATGTTACTTTTTTTCCTGAGGGATTACATGCGGTGTTTCAACGCTGATTAAAACAACCCCGCTTTCGAAGCGCAGAGCACGGCGGCGATCTTGTTGTTGACTCCCAGCTTTTTGAAGCAACTGCAGATATGAAAGCCCACCGTACGTTCGGACAGGCACAGGATGGCGGCAATGTCCGCGGCGGTCTTGCCCATGGCTGACCACTTGAGGATTTCGGTTTCGCGCGGGGTTAATTTGCTTGCAGGGTTAATGCTGGGCTTGTGTGCATAAGTCTTCGCGACGACCGCATGCATCGCATGGCACAGCCACAGCACCTGGCCGGCTTTTTCATAAAGCTCCTGCGGGGTCACTTCACCTGCACTGCGACCAAGGGTCAGCATGCTGAACACACCCTGGAAATCATGCACGGCTTGGGTCCATCCCAAATGCACACCAAAGGATTGGGCTAAAGACCACAGGTTGGGTGAGTCTTTAAAGGTTTTTTCCTCCCAGACAAGGGGCAGCACACAACGTTTGCAATGTTCCACCACGGGATCAGCGTCAAAGAAGTGGGCCTGGTTATACAGTTTGTTCCACTCATCGGGATAGTTGTTGAGGCGAATAGGCTTCGTTTGGTTGTTAGGTAGTTGAGAACTCATCGTAAAAGAACAGTATTGGAAGCCAAGTGCGTAGGTGTGGTTGACAGCCATCTCGAAAAGAGTCGTAACCTCGCTCTCGCCTTCCAGTTTGGGAAGTCGGGTATTGCGCCAGTTGACCATTGGTAACTCTCCATGGGTTTCCGCATGACATGGGATACGTCCTGAACTCCCACTGCACGGAAATTAGTGTAGGACATGAGCTACATCGCGAGATGAAATTTTCGCTCTTGCAGGGCAGCGTTTAAGAAATTTTCTCTAAGGTTGCGGCGGGCTTAGCTAGGGGCTTAGTTGTTTTTTTCGATTTTTTAGTCAGTTGAAGCACCTGTAGCAGCTCAACTTAGAGCGCGCTTGTAGCGCTGATAAAGGGGCTAATAGCAAATTGATCAGAGTTGATATTAGGTTGCCATTATTTTGTGCCTATATAATGCCACTACCAACCAGAGGTGTTTCCGGGCTCGAGTTTGAGGGACACTAGGGCACCTGTAGAACGGAGTCCCCCATGACGGCCAGTGCTGAGAAATTTACCCGCCAGACCTTGCTCGATGTGCAATCCCTGACCCCCAGCCTGTTTACCCTGCGAACCACCCGTGACCCAGGGTTCCGGTTTACCGCCGGCCAGTTCGTGCGCCTGGGGGTCAGCAAGGCGGATGGCAGCACGGTGTGGCGCGCGTATTCCGTGGTGTCCTCGCCGTTTGATGAATACTTGGACTTCTTCTCGATTGTTGTCCCAGGCGGCGAATTCACCAGTGAGCTCAGCCGATTGCGGGTGGGCGATACCTTGATGGTGGAGCGCCAGGCTACCGGGTTCCTGACCCTGAACCGTTTCGTCGATGGCCGTGACTTGTGGATGTTAGGCACCGGCACCGGGGTGGCACCGTTTTTGTCGATCCTGCAGGACTTCGAAGTCTGGGAGAAATTCGAGCGCATCCTCCTGGTATACAGCGCGCGGGAAGCCCGGGAGCTGGCGTACCAGTCGCTGATCAAGGGGTTGGGCGAGCGGGAGTACCTGGCAGAATATGCGCACAAACTGACCTACATCCCCATCGTGACCCGAGAGGATTATCCGGGCGCGTTGAGTGGGCGTATTACCACCTCGATCGAAAACGGAGAATTGGAGCGTGCTGCCGGCGTCGAGCTGACCCCGGAACATTCCCGCGTGCTGATTTGCGGCAACCCGCAGATGGTGGATGACACTCGCCAGTTGCTCAAGCAGCGCGACATGCAACTGAGCCTTAGCCGCCGGCCAGGGCAGGTGGCAGTGGAAAACTACTGGTAATGAAAAGGCGCCTCAAGGAGGCGCCTTTTTTCCAAGCCGGTCCGGGTTAAAGCGGCTTGTCGTTCTGCGCCTTGAGCAGGTCGCGAATCTCGCCCAGCAGCACTTCTTCCTTGCTCGGTGTCGGTGGCAGGCTAGGCGCCACGGCTTCTTCACGCTTGAGGCGGTTGATGGCCTTGACGCCCATGAAGATCGCGAACGCGACGATCACAAAGTCGATCACGCTCTGGATGAACTTGCCGTACGCCAGCACCACGGCAGGCACATCGCCCTGTGCCGCCTTGAGCGTAATCGCCAGGTCACCAAAGTCCACGCCACCGATCAACAGACCAATGGGCGGCATCACCACATCGCCTACAAACGAGGAAACAATTTTGCCGAAGGCGGCGCCGATGATGATACCGACGGCCATGTCGACCACATTACCTTTGACCGCGAAGGCCTTGAACTCACTGATCACGCCCATAGGTTATTCCTTGTTACAGATGAGAAGGGTGCCGCTCAGTGTAAGTCAGTCGTAACCGGCTTGCCTGATACAGCTGCTAACACTGTCAGTTTTTATCGACACATTAAATCGCAAATAGTTTGCAAAGTGCCACCAATCGCGCGCGAAATACCCGCTATTTCAGCGGCTTACCACATTATTTTCTCAATCGACCTGGTGGTGTTTTTCTATTTATCTTCTGACTCGCGGGTCACTAGCCTCTGGCAAGCACAACTGAATGTGCATTAAAAAAACCAGAGGAAACCTTGATGAAGAATCCAATCAATCGCGGCCCGGTATTGGCGCGTCATGTGCTGGTACTGGCGACCGCCAGCCTGCTTTCCCTCTCCGTACAAGCCGCCAACCTGACCCGCGATAACGGTGCTGCCGTCGGCGACAACCAGAACTCGCAAACCGCGGGTGCCAATGGTCCGGTGCTGTTGCAGGACGTGCAACTGATCCAGAAGCTGCAGCGCTTCGACCGTGAACGCATCCCTGAGCGCGTGGTGCATGCCCGTGGCACCGGCGCCCACGGCACGTTTACGGTTACCGACAACCTCAGCGACCTGACCAAGGCCAAGGTCTTTGCGGCAGGCGAAGCCACCCCGGTCTTCGTGCGCTTCTCGGCCGTGGTGCACGGCAACCACTCCCCGGAAACGTTGCGTGACCCGCGCGGTTTCGCCACCAAGTTCTACACCGCTGACGGTAACTGGGACCTGGTGGGGAATAACTTCCCGACGTTCTTTATCCGCGATGCCATCAAGTTCCCCGACATGGTCCACGCCTTCAAGCCGGACCCGCGCACTAACCTGGACGATGACTCCCGTCGCTTCGACTTCTTCTCCCATGTTCCCGAGGCCACTCGCACACTTACCGAGTTGTATTCCGACTCCGGTACTCCGGCCAGTTATCGGGAAATGGACGGCAATGGCGTACATGCCTACAAGTTGATCAACGCCAAGGGTGAAGTGCACTACGTCAAGTTCCACTGGAAGAGCCTGCAAGGCATCAAGAACCTCGATCCCAAGCAAGTTAGCGAAGTGCAGGGGCGTGACTACAGCCATATGACCAACGACTTGGTCACCCATATCAACAAGGGCGACTTCCCCAAGTGGGACTTGTATGTGCAGGTACTCAAGCCGGAAGACTTGGCCAAGTTTGATTTCGACCCGCTGGACGCCACCAAGATCTGGCCGAATGTGCCCGAGCGCAAAGTCGGGCAGATGGTGCTGAACCGCAACCCGGCGAATGTCTTCCAGGAAACCGAGCAAGTGGCCATGGCCCCGGCCAACCTGGTACCGGGCATCGAGCCGTCGGAAGACCGCCTGCTGCAAGGCCGGGTGTTCTCGTATGCCGACACGCAGATGTATCGCCTGGGCGCCAATGCCCTGCAACTGCCGATCAACGCCCCTCGGGTCACCGTCAACAACGGTAACCAGGACGGCGCGCTGAACTTCGGCAAGACCACCAGCGGCGTGAACTACCAGCCAAGCCGCCTGGAAAACCGTGAAGAGCCGCAAACCGCGCGCTACAGCCAGACGGCACTGTCGGGCAGCACCCAGCAGGCGAAGATCCAGCGTGAGCAGAACTTCAAGCAGGCCGGCGATCTGTATCGCTCCTACAACAAGAAAGAGCGTCAGGACTTGATCGACAACTTCGGCGGCTCCCTGGCCACGACCGATGACGAGAGCAAGCACATCATCCTGTCGTTCCTCTACAAGGCTGATCCGGAGTACGGCACCGGCGTGGCCAAGGTCGCCAAGGGTGATCTGGCGCGCGTGAAGGCGCTGGCCGAAAAACTCACTGACTGACGTTGGTTTCGGTCGACGCCCCTCCCGGGCGTCGACCTCTGGCAGGAGAGCACCCATGCGTATTTCTATCGGTTTACTGATGACCATGCTGGCCTTTGTCGCCCATGCCGAGTCGCCCGACCCGGTCGCGCTCAAGGCGCAGCTCCAGGACTATTACTTCGACGCCGCCCGCCGTGGCGACCTCGACATGCTCAACACCTTTATCGACGCCGGCTTCCCCCTCAACACCCAGGACGACAAGGGCTACACCGCGCTGATCCTCGCCGCCTACCACGGCGAAAGCGCTTATGTGGAGCGTTTGCTCGCCGCCGGTGCCGACGCCTGTGTGCAGGACAAACGCGGCAACACCGCGTTGATGGGCGCGATCTTCAAGGGCGAATTGAAAATCGCCCAGCGCCTGCTGGCCACCGACTGCAACCCCGACCAGCGTAACGGTGCCGGTCAGACGGCGGCCATGTATGCCGGGCTGTTCAAGCGCATCGAGTTGCTCGACGAACTCAAGGCCAAGGGCGCCGATCTCAACGCCGAAGACCCGGTCGGCAATAGTGCTTCACGATTGGCCAGCGGTGAAATCCGGACCCCGGCGTCGCGCTGAGCTATCATCGCGGTTTTTCGGTTGGAGGTTCTCAAATGGCAAAGGCCAAGCGCATGTACGGCTGCACGGAGTGCGGCGCGACCTTTCCCAAGTGGGCCGGCCAATGCACCGAGTGTGGTGCGTGGAATACCCTGACTGAAACCATGATCGAAAGCGGCGGCGCCGCTGCCCCTACCGGGCGTGCCGGTTGGACCGGGCAGCAGGCGCAGATCAAGACCCTGGCCGAAGTCAGCGTCGAAGAGATCCCGCGTTTCTCGACGGCTTCCGGCGAGCTGGATCGGGTTCTGGGTGGCGGCCTGGTGGACGGCTCGGTGGTGTTGATTGGCGGCGACCCCGGCATCGGCAAATCGACGATTCTGCTGCAAACCCTGTGCAGCATCGCCAGCCGCATGCCGGCGCTGTACGTCACCGGCGAAGAATCCCAGCAACAGGTGGCCATGCGCGCGCGCCGCCTCGGCTTGCCCCAGGACCAACTGCGGGTCATGACCGAAACCTGCATCGAAAGCATCATCGCCACAGCCCGGATCGAAAAACCCAAGGTCATGGTGATCGACTCGATCCAGACGATTTTCACCGAGCAATTGCAGTCGGCGCCGGGCGGCGTGTCCCAGGTGCGCGAAAGTGCGGCGTTGCTGGTGCGCTACGCCAAGCAGAGCGGCACGGCGATCTTCCTGGTCGGCCACGTCACCAAAGAGGGCGCGCTGGCTGGGCCACGGGTGCTGGA
Organism: Pseudomonas sp. AM8; assembly: GCF_036346475.1. Taxonomy (NCBI): domain Bacteria; kingdom Pseudomonadati; phylum Pseudomonadota; class Gammaproteobacteria; order Pseudomonadales; family Pseudomonadaceae; genus Pseudomonas; species Pseudomonas sp. AM8. Next base: position 126,115 of record NZ_JAOTNX010000009.1, on the reverse strand, counting down.
GCATATGGTCGATACCGTGCTGTATTTCGAAGGCGAGTCCGATGGCCGCTTGCGCTTGCTGCGGGCGGTGAAGAACCGCTTCGGCGCGGTGAACGAACTGGGTGTGTTCGCCATGACTGACCGGGGGCTGAAGGAAGTCTCCAACCCCTCGGCGATTTTCCTGACCCGCGCCCAGGAAGAAGTCCCAGGCAGCGTGGTCATGGCGACGTGGGAAGGTACCCGGCCGATGCTGGTGGAAGTCCAGGCGCTGGTGGATGACAGCCATCTGGCCAACCCACGCCGCGTCACGCTGGGCCTGGATCAAAACCGCCTGGCGATGCTGTTGGCGGTGCTGCACCGCCATGGGGGGATCCCGACCCATGACCAGGACGTGTTCCTCAACGTGGTCGGCGGGGTCAAGGTGCTGGAAACCGCGTCCGACCTGGCGTTGATGGCGGCAGTGATGTCCAGCCTGCGCAACCGGCCATTGCCCCACGACCTGCTGGTGTTCGGTGAGGTGGGCCTGTCGGGCGAAGTGCGCCCGGTGCCCAGCGGCCAGGAACGCTTGAAGGAAGCGGCCAAGCATGGCTTCAAACGCGCGATCGTGCCCAAGGGCAATGCGCCGAAGGAAATGCCGCCAGGATTGCAGGTGATTGGGGTGACGCGCCTGGAGCAGGCGTTGGATGCACTTTTCGAATAACTCAGGGATGGACGCCATGCAACGATCGAATCGCTGGGGTGTAGTCGCCCTGTTTGTCGCCTTGGCCGGCTTGCCCGCCATGGTCTGGGCTGAGCTGCCAACGGGCTATCGCCTGGCGCAAACGCTGGTGACGCCAGATGGCAGTGTGCTGCAGGTGCTCGAAGACCAGCGCATCAGCCCCCAACTGCACAAGGACAGTTGGGGCAGCGGGCTGGATGAAGACTCGTTCGACGAGCCCGGCGACTTGGTCGACAACCCACTGCTCGAAGCCCAGGTGCGCTGGGTGTCGGCCTCTGGCGAGGTGATAGCCCACGAAGACCTCGGCTACCCGTTGGCCGAGGTCGAGAAAGCCCCGATCAAAGGGCTGCCCGAACCTGTGTATTTTTTGACCATCGACCAGACCGCCCCCATGGGCAGCTACAGCGGGCCTGCCACGCAGCTGTTGCTGCCTGGCAAGCAGCAACTCAACCCGCTGGGTTACCAGGGCGCCGACGGCAAAGTCCAGGCGCTGACCCTGGCGCATACGGGCAAGGCGGCGTGGACGATCGCGACGCCAACCAGTGGCGGCGCGGATGAACTGCTGCAGGTGTCGTCATTTATGGACAGCGACGGTGAGGATGACTTTGCCACCCGTTATCAGACTTATCGGTTTGTCGACGGGCAGTGGCACGGCGCCTCAAGTCAGAAGAAGGGCTACTGGGACATGGAAAGCGAGTTTCCCGCACGTACGGCGTTTCCCTGAGCCGTTACACCTCCAGCAACGCGCCCAACTCCCGCTCCAGCTCTTCCTGGTCGCCCAAGTTCAACTCGATCAGCCGCCGAAAGTGGCTGATCGAGTCCAGGTCGATGTCTGTGCACACAAATCCCAGTTGGCCATCAGCTTCGTGGGTCAGCCGTACTTGCATCTTTATATGCGCCTTGGGATCCAGGCGTATGTCGACCGCAAACGGCAGCGCCTTATTTCCCTTCCACCCTTCAGGCCGTTGCGCCAACAGGCCCTTGAGCGACAAATCCACCAATTGCACCGGCCATTCGTTGCCGTTTTGCCGAAGTTCGGTCTTGGCATCAAAGGCGATCCGGCGAAAACGACGGCGATCAGACGCTTGCTCGGTCATGGTGAAACCCTCTGTGGATAAAAGGATTGTAGCCCTGCGCCATCATCGGGTGGTTTTTTCTGCTTTTTTTGCCTCTGCAAGGCTCTAGACCAACGTAGGGGGGTGGCCTTTAAGGCCAGTAGCGCTAAACTCCGGATGGCTGTCCTTTCTGTCCACCCTGGCTGGAATATAAAAATGAAAAATAATAATAGCCTGCTACGCCACCTACCCTGGCTGGTGCTGGCAATCGTAGGAGCGTGCGCCCTGGGCGTAGTGGCCTTGCGCCGAGGCGAGGCGATCAACGCCTTGTGGATCGTGGTCGCTGCCGTGGCCATCTATCTGGTCGCTTATCGTTACTACAGCTTGTTCATCGCTAATAATGTGATGCAACTCGATCCACGGCGGGCCACCCCCGCAGTGGTCAACAATGACGGTCTGGACTATGTGCCGACCAACAAACACATCCTTTTCGGTCACCACTTTGCGGCGATTGCCGGTGCAGGCCCCCTGGTCGGCCCGGTACTGGCGGCGCAAATGGGCTACCTGCCCGGCACGCTCTGGCTGATTGCCGGCGTGGTGCTGGCCGGTGCGGTGCAGGACTTCATGGTCCTGTTCCTGTCCACCCGTCGTAATGGCCGTTCCCTGGGCGACATGGTGCGCGAAGAGATGGGGCGTATCCCGGGGACCATCGCGCTGTTCGGCTGCTTCCTGATCATGATCATCATCCTCGCGGTGCTGGCGCTGATCGTGGTCAAGGCCCTGGCCGAGAGCCCATGGGGCATCTTCACGGTGATGGCGACCATCCCGATTGCGATGTTCATGGGCATCTACATGCGCTACATCCGCCCGGGCCGCATTGGTGAAATCTCCATCATCGGCGTGCTGTTGCTGCTCGGTTCGATCTGGCTGGGCGGGCAGATCGCCGCTGATCCGGTCTGGGCCAAGGCCTTCACCTTCACCGGGATCCAGATCACCTGGATGCTGATCGGCTACGGTTTCGTAGCGGCGGTACTGCCGGTGTGGCTGATCCTCGCGCCACGTGACTACCTTTCTACCTTCTTGAAAATCGGCACCATCATCGCCCTGGCGATCGGCATCCTGGTGACCATGCCCGACCTGAAAATGCCGGCGCTGACCCAGTTCATCGACGGTACCGGCCCGGTATGGAAGGGCGGCCTGTTCCCGTTCCTGTTCATCACCATTGCCTGTGGCGCGGTCTCGGGCTTCCACGCGCTGATTTCCTCGGGCACCACGCCCAAGCTGCTGGCCAGTGAAAGCCACGCCCGTTACATCGGTTACGGCGGCATGCTGATGGAGTCCTTCGTGGCGATCATGGCGATGGTTGCCGCTTCGGTGATTGAGCCAGGCGTGTACTTCGCCATGAACAGCCCGGCGGCAATCGTCGGCACTGACGTGGTGACCGTGGCACAAACCGTCAGCAGCTGGGGTTTTGCAATTACCCCCGAGGCGCTGTCGGCCGTGGCCCATGACATCGGTGAAACCACCATCCTCGCGCGTGCCGGTGGTGCGCCGACGTTGGCGGTGGGTATCGCGCAGATTCTGCACAGTGTGCTGCCGGGTGAAAACACCATGGCGTTCTGGTACCACTTTGCGATCCTGTTCGAAGCGCTGTTTATCCTGACTGCCGTCGACGCGGGCACCCGTGCCGGTCGCTTCATGCTTCAGGACTTGCTCGGCTCCTTCGTACCGGCGCTCAAGCGCACCGAGTCCTGGACCGCCAACCTGATCGCGACCGCCGGTTGCGTGGCCATGTGGGGTTACCTGCTGTACCAGGGCGTGATCGACCCGCTGGGCGGCATCAATACCTTGTGGCCGCTGTTCGGTATCTCCAACCAGATGCTCGCCGGTATCGCGCTGATGCTCGCTACGGTTGTGCTGATCAAAATGAAGCGCCAGCGCTACATCTGGGTGACCATGCTGCCGGCGGTCTGGCTGCTGATCTGCACCACCACCGCAGGCTTCATCAAGCTGTTCGACGCCAACCCGGCGATCGGCTTCCTGTCCCTGGCGAAGAAGTACAGCGATGCCCTGGCGAACGGCCAGATCCTGGCCCCGGCCAAGAGCGTGGACCAGATGCAACATGTGATCTGGAACGCCTACACCAACGCAACGTTGACGGTGCTGTTCCTGTTCGTGGTGTTCAGCATCCTGTTCTATGCGCTCAAGGTCGGCGTCGCCGCCTGGGGCAACAAAGAGCGTACGGATAAAGAAGCCCCGTTCCAGGCCGTACCTGACGCATAACCGAGGATTGCAAACATGTTCAATGACATCAGTCGCCTCGGTAAATACCTCGGTCAGGCCGCGCGCCTGATGGTCGGCATGCCCGACTACGACACGTACGTCGAGCATATGCAAACCAAGCACCCGGACAAGCCGATGATGGACTACAAGGCGTTCTTCCGGGAACGCCAGGAGGCCCGTTACGGCGGCAAGGGTGGGCCCAAGTGCTGTTGATTTAACGCAACTCCCTGTGGGAGGGGGCTTGCCCCCGATAGCGGTGTGTCAGTGACAGATCAGTGCCTGACACACTGCTATCGGGGGCAAGCCCCCTCCCACATTTGTTTCTGTGTTCCTTTAAGGAGAATTTCTTTTGTCCTCTCCCATTCCAGTCACCGTTCTCAGCGGCTTCCTCGGCGCGGGCAAGACCACCTTGCTGCGCCATCTGCTCAAGGCCGAGCACGGGCTGAAAATTGCCGTGATCGAAAACGAATTCAGCGACGCCGGTATCGACACCCAATTGCTGGGCGAAGAACCGGTGCAAGTCATGACCCTGTCCAACGGCTGCGTGTGCTGCACCATCCACACCGACCTGACCAAGGCCCTGTATCTGCTGCTCGAGCGCCTGGACAGCGGTGAGATCGCCTTTGACCGCCTGGTGATCGAGTGCACCGGCCTGGCCGACCCGGCGCCGGTGGCCCAGACCTTTTTCATCGATGAGGAGCTGCGCGAACGCTACATCCTCGACGGCATCATCACCCTGGTGGACGCCGCCCACGCCGAGCATCACCTGACCCAGACCATCGCCCAGGCGCAGATCGGTTTTGCCGACCGGCTGCTGGTGAGCAAGCGAGACCTGGTGGATGACGCTACCTTCGAAGCACTCAGTGAACGCCTCACACGCATCAACCGCCGCGCGCCGATTCGCGTGGTCGAGCACGGCAAGATTGATCTGGCCGAACTGCTCGATGTGCGCGGCTTCAATCTCAACGCCGGCATGAGCCTGCGCCCGGTGAGCAAGGCGCCGTCCATCGACCGTATATCCAGCCTGGTGCTGCGCACCGACCAGCCACTGGATATCGACCGGCTCAGTGAGTTCATGAACGAACTGCTGGAAGACCATGGCAAGCAGCTGCTGCGCTACAAGGGCGTGCTCAATATTGCCGGCGAAGACCGCCGCATGGTGTTCCAGGGCGTGCTCAAGCTCTATGGTTTCGACTGGGATACCGAGTGGGCCGAGGGTGAGGCGCGGGAGAGTGTGATCGTGTTTATTGCCGATGAGTTGCCGGAGGACAAGATCCGAGAAGGCTTTGAGCGGGTCTATCAGGCATAAAAAAGCCCACCTGTAGGAGCGAGCTTGCTCGCGAAGAACTCACAGGCAACGCGTGCACCCAAGATGCACGCGTTATCGTTGACGTTTTTCGCGAGCAAGCTCGCTCCTACAGTGGGCTTCTTTGTATTACGCGCCGTATACCGGCAGTTTTTTGCAGATGGCCTTGACCTTCTCACGCACCGCGTCGATCACGGCTTCGTTGTTCAGGTCCGCCAGGATGTCGCAGATCCAGCCGGCCAGTTCCTTGCACTCTGCTTCCTTGAAGCCACGAGTGGTCACAGCCGGGGTGCCGAAGCGCAGGCCGGAAGTCACGAACGGCGAACGTGGGTCGTTCGGCACGGAGTTTTTGTTCACGGTGATGAAGGCTTTGCCCAGGGCAGCGTCAGCATCTTTACCGGAAATGTCCTGCTTGATCAGGGACAGCAGGAACAGGTGGTTTTCAGTACCGCCGGACACTACGTCAAAACCGCGCTCGATGAACACGCCGGCCATGGCCTTGGCGTTTTTCACCACTTGTTGCTGGTAGGTCTTGAACTCAGGCTGCAGGGCTTCCTTGAAGCAGATCGCCTTGGCAGCGATCACGTGCTCCAGTGGGCCGCCCTGGGCGCCCGGGAATACGGCGGAGTTCAGCTTTTTCTCGATCTCGGCGTTGGCGCGCGCCAGGATCAGGCCGCCACGTGGACCGCGCAGGGTCTTGTGGGTGGTGGTGGTCACCACGTCAGCGAAAGGCACAGGGTTCGGGTAGACGCCAGCGGCGACCAGACCGGCTACGTGAGCCATGTCGACGAACAGGTAGGCGCCCACCTTGTCGGCGATGGCGCGGAAGCGTGGGAAGTCGAGGATCTGCGAGTAGGCAGAGAACCCGGCCACGATCATTTTTGGCTTGTGCTCGACCGCCAGGCGCTCGACTTCGTCGTAGTCGATCAGGCCGTTGGCATCGATACCGTACTGAACGGCGTTGTACAGCTTGCCGGAGGAGGAAACGCTGGCGCCGTGGGTCAGGTGACCACCGTGGGCCAGGCTCATGCCCAGGATGGTGTCGCCGCCTTGCAGCAGGGCCAGGTACACGGCGCTGTTGGCTTGGGAGCCGGCGTGTGGCTGGACGTTTGCGTAATCGGCGCCGAACAGTTCTTTTGCACGGTCGATGGCCAGTTGCTCAACCACGTCGACGTACTCGCAGCCACCGTAGTAGCGCTTGCCTGGGTAGCCTTCGGCGTACTTGTTGGTCAGAACCGAACCTTGAGCCTCCATCACCGCAGGGCTGGTGTAGTTTTCCGAAGCGATCAGCTCAATGTGCTCTTCCTGGCGCACGGCTTCTTGCTCCATGGCGGCGAAGAGATCGGCGTCGTACTTGGCAATAGTCAAATCACGGCTGAACATGGCGGTCCTCAAGGATCGGGGGCAGAAAAGGAGGGCATTCTAACCCAATGGGTTTTAGATGGCATATGAAAGGACATCATGTCGCGGACAAGCGGGGCTCATCTCGGGATGGGTGGTGACTGTGCCGGCCTCATCACACTGCTCAATCGAACATGAACAGCGCATCATTGCTGAACTGCGCCTCGAACCGATGTGCCGGCATCGGCCGCCCGAACAGATACCCCTGCACCTCGTCGCAACCATGCTCGCGCAGGAAGTCCAGCTGCTCATGGGTTTCCACACCTTCGGCAATCACCGCCAGGTTGAGGCTGTGGGCCATGGCGATAATGGCGCGGGCGATTTGTGCATCCTGCTCGCCGGAGGGCAGGCCATCGACGAAGGTGCGGTCGATTTTCAGCACGTCGATGGGGAATTGCTTGAGGTAGTTGAGGGACGAATAACCGGTGCCGAAGTCGTCCACCGCGATGCTCAGGCCCAGGTTTTTCAGGCTGTCGAGGATGTGCATGGCTTCGTTGACTTCGCGCATCAGGATACTTTCGGTCAGCTCCAGCTCCAGGCACGCCGGCGGCAGGCCGGTGTCCTTGAGGATGGTGGCGATGCGCGTACCCAGTTGGCCGTCGGAGAACTGCCGCGCGGAGATGTTCACCGAGACTTTCGGCACCCGCACCTTGTTCTGGTGCCAGGTCTTGAGCTGGCGACAGGCTTCGCTGATCACCCAGTCGCCCACGTCCACCACCAGGCCCAACTCTTCAAGCACCGGAATGAAGTCCCCCGGCGGCACCAGGCCACGGCGTGGGTGGCGCCAGCGCAGCAACGCCTCGGCGCCGGTCAGGCGTTTGCCGTCGCCGCTGAACTGCGGCTGGTAATAGAGCACGAATTCGTCCTGCTCCAGGGCGTGGCGCAGGTCGCTCTCCAGTTCCAGGCGTTCCAGGGCGCTGGCGTTCATATCGGCCTGGTAGAATTGGAAGTTGTTCTTGCCGCGTTCCTTGGCGTGATACATCGCGGTGTCGGCGTTTTTCATCAACTGGCTCAGCTCGTTGCCGTCCTGGGGGCTGAGTGCGATGCCGATACTGGCGGTTACAAAGAACTCGCGACCCTCCAGCACGAAGGGCTTCACCAGGCTGGCGAGGATCTGCTCGGCCACATGGATCGCGCGGTTCAGCGCCATTTCGCGGTTGACCCGCGGTTGCAGCAGCAACGTGAACTCGTCGCCGCCCATGCGTGCCACGGTGTCGTCTTCGGCCACGCAGCCGAGCAGGCGGGTCGCCATTTCCTTGAGCATGCGGTCGCCGGCCGCGTGGCCCAGGGAGTCGTTGATCGGCTTGAAACGGTCAAGGTCAAGGAACATCAGCACCACCCACGACTTCTGCCGTTCGGCTGATTGCAGCGCGGTGTGCAGGCGGTCCTGGAACAGCGTGCGGTTGGGCAGGTGGGTCAGGGCGTCGTAATAGGCCAGGCGGTGGATGCGCTGTTCGCTGGCCTTGCGTTCGCTGATATCACTGAAGAAACACACATAACTGGCCAGGTCGCCTTCGTCGTCGAACACCGCCGTAATGCCGACCCAGGCCGGGTAGTGCTCGCCGTTACGGCGCTTGAGCCACACTTCGCCTTCCCAGGTGCTGTGCTGGTGCAATTGCTTGAGCACATAGCGCAGGTGGGCTTCCTGTTGTTCGTCGACGGTGAGCATGTTCGGCAACTGGTCGAGTACATCGCTTACCGCATAACCGCTGACCCGGCTGAACGCCTCGTTGGCCTGCACGATATAACCGGCCGGGTCGGTGATCAGGATCGCCGACGTGGAGTGTTCGAATACGGTGGCGGCCATGCGCAGGTCTTTTTCCGCGCGGCGTTGCTGGCTGATATCGCGGCCCACGCCGAGGACACCTTCGAAGGCGCCGTGCTCATCCCATACCAGCACCAGGCGCAGCTCGATCGGCACCTTGCGGCCGTCGGCGCGCAGGCAGTCGAACAGGAACAACTGGGTCTGCACTTGATCGCGGAGTCTGTTCAGCGCGTCGGGATCGCCCAGCGCCCGGCTGACCTGTTCCAGCAAGCTATAGATGCCGGTCAGTTGCTGGGGGTTGGCGATGATCGACTGCCAGCCGTTCTTGAATACCCAGTCCACGTCGTAACCCAGCACGGCGTTGACCGACGGGCTGATGTAGTTGAGGGCCAGTTGGCTGTCGGTGGAGCAGATCACGTCGCTGATGCTTTCGGCCAGCATGCGGTAGCGCTTTTCGCTGTCGCGCAGGGACTCGCTGGCTTCGATCTGGTCGGTGATGTCCTTGGCCACACCGATGATGCGCGTGACTTGCGCCGACTTGTCCCGCGCCAGGGCCTGCTCGCGGATATCAAAGCGCCGCCATTGGTTGTTGCGATGGCGAAAGCGCAACTGGCAGTGCAACTGCGTCGCGTAGCCGGCCTGGCGTTGCTGCTGGCGCAAATCGTGGTAATGCTCGGCGTCTTCGGGGTGCAGCAGGATTTCCCAGAAATACTCGCCCATTTGCTGCAGTTCGGCCTTGGTATAGCCGAGGGTGTGCCCCAGATGGTGGTTGCTGAAGATCATGCGCTGGCTGATCACGTCCTGCACATACAAGTGGTCGGGCACGGTACGCACCACATCCGACCAGAAGCTTTCACGTTCCACCAACGACAGTTCGATCAGCTTGCGGCTGGTGATGTCGCTGATGCTGAGGATCACCGCCTTGAAGTCGTCCTGCTGTTCCGGCAGGCGCATCACCATCCAAAGGTATTGTTCGTTGCCGGCTACATCCTTGAGCTGGATTTCCAACTCAAGCTGATTCTGTTGGGTCAGGACCGCTTCGAGTATCTGATGCCCGATGGACGTGGTGTTGCGCGGGCAATCATCGATCAGCCGCTCCCACGCTTCCTCGCAGGAGCCCACTCTGAGCAGGCTCACCGCCACCTGGTTGATCTCGGTGATGCGCAGTTCGGTGAGCAACTGCCGGCATTCCTCGGGGGAGCTTTGCAGCCAGGCGTGCAGTTGCTCGCGGGTCTGCAAGTTCACCTTGCCAAAGAATGCATTCAGGCCCGACAGGTCAAGTACGCACAGGGCGACGCCGGTGCCTTCGAAAATATCCTGATACCGACGCCGGCCTTCATGCACCTGGCGCTGGCGGCGACGCATATTCAGCAACACGATCACGGGGATCAGCGAGAAGGCCAGGCCCAGCAGGCATTTACCGATAAACGCCGGCAGCAGTTGTTCCAGCACGGCTGCGCGGTCGAACATCCCGCGCAACTGCCAGTCGCTTTTGCTCAGGGGCGTGACCAGCACGCTTTTATTCAGGTCATCCGGGGTCAGGGCGTCGCCCCATTGCGCCGGCATGCCGCTGTCACGGCTGACCACACGGTGGTTCAGGCGGTTCTCGATGGCCCACATCGGCCGTTGGCCCTGGCTGTCCTGGCGGGTCAGGTTGACCAGGTACTCGGGTGCCAGGCGCAGCGCCCAGTACATCCTTGAGCCGCCGCTGGGCTGGTGCAGCAGCAGATAGATGAGGGTGCCGTCGTTGTTATTGCTCAGGTAGTAGGGTTGGCCGTGGCTGCGCTGCACCAGCTCTTCCAGCCAGGCGCTGTCCTGGCTGTCATTGGCGCTGTCGCTGATCATCGCGCCGCTGGGCGCGAGCAGGGCGATACTGCGCAGTTCCGGCAGCGAGCGCTGCAACGTGCGCGTCAAGGCCTGTTGCTGTTCGATGTCGCGCGGCGGCTCGACCATCGGTAGCAGGTTCAGGGCAATTTTTGCGCTCAGGGCCATGTTCAGGCTGATTTGTTCAGCCAGGTCGGCACTGTAGTCGATGGTGTATTGCTGTTGGTTTTTCTGGTTTTGCTGCAACTGGTCCAGCAGTTGCCAGAACAATAATGCGAGCAGCAGGAGGACGAGCGTCGCCAATGCGCCTTTGAGGGTGCCGTGCAGGGGCGTTCCCGGCGCTACATGAGCGGCGCGCAAGGGCGTTGGCGGCGTGACTTTGGACAAGCTGTGATCCTGCGGTTTGGCTGGACTGGCGCGCGACGTGCACTATAAGCCGGACGCCCGAAGGGCGGCTAGCATGCCTTGACTTGTGGCAAAGTGCCAGCCCCGCTTGGCTGGACTGACCAAGCGCATTCAGGTAGCTTTGCCGGTTACGCGGGGGCGTTCCAGCCCCAGACATTCAGGCTTTTTCCGCTCGCTGGCATTGATGATAGTCAACGGCCCGCGCGGCGCATGGCCTGGCACGGGCTTCGCCCGCTTAATTCATCAGTCACTGACGCTAGGTTCACCATGGCTCAATACGTCTTCACCATGCATCGGCTGGGAAAAGTTGTCCCTCCGAAGCGGGAAATCCTGAAAAACATTTCGCTGTCCTTCTTCCCCGGCGCCAAGATCGGCGTGCTCGGCCTCAACGGTTCGGGTAAGTCCACGCTGCTGAAAATCATGGCCGGCGTCGACACCGAGTTCGAAGGCGAAGCCCGCCCGATGCCGGAACTGAACATCGGTTACCTGCCCCAGGAGCCGATCCTGGACCCGACCAAGACCGTGCGTGAAGTGGTCGAAGAGGCCGTCAGCGTGATCAAGGACGCCCAGGCCCGCCTGGACGAGGTCTACGCCGCCTACGCTGAACCGGACGCCGACTTCGACAAGCTGGCCGCTGAACAAGCCAAGCTCGAAGCCATCCTGCAGGCCGGCGACGGTCACAACCTGGAGCGCCAGCTGGAAGTCGCCGCCGATGCGCTGCGCCTGCCGGCGTGGGACGCCAAGGTCGAGTTCCTGTCCGGTGGTGAAAAACGCCGCGTGGCCCTGTGCCGCCTGCTGCTGTCCGCTCCCGACATGCTGCTGCTCGACGAACCGACCAACCACCTGGACGCCGACTCCGTCGCCTGGCTGGAGCACTTCCTGCACGATTTCCCGGGCACCGTGGTTGCGATCACGCACGACCGCTACTTCCTCGACAACGTTGCCGGCTGGATCCTCGAGCTCGACCGTGGCGCCGGTATCCCTTACGAGGGCAACTACTCCGGTTGGCTCGAAGCCAAGTCCGACCGTCTGGCCGCCGAATCCAAGCAGCAATCGGCCCACGAAAAAGCCATGAAGGAAGAACTGGAGTGGGTGCGCAAAGGCGCCAAGGCCCGCCAGTCCAAATCCAAGGCCCGTCTGCAACGCTTCGAAGAAATGCAGTCGCAGGAATTCCAGAAGCGCAGCGAAACCAACGAGATCTACATCCCGGCCGGCCCGCGCCTGGGTGACAAGGTCATCGAGTTCAAGAACGTGTGCAAAGGCTATGGCGACCGCGTGCTGATCGACAACCTGTCGTTCTCCATGCCAAAAGGCGCGATCGTCGGCGTCATTGGTGGTAACGGTGCGGGTAAATCCACCCTGTTCCGCATGCTGATGGGCAAGGAAACGCCGGATTCGGGCAGCATCGAAATCGGCGAAACCGTGCAACTGGCCTGTGTGGACCAGAGCCGCGAAGACCTGGATGGCAGCAAGACTGTGTTCCAGCAAATTTCCGACGGTTCCGACCAGATCCGCATCGGCAACTATGAAATCCCGTCGCGCACCTACGTCGGCCGTTTCAACTTCAAGGGCGGCGACCAGCAGAAGTTCGTCAAGGACCTGTCCGGTGGTGAGCGCGGTCGCTTACACCTGGCCCTGACCCTGAAAGAGGGCGGCAACGTCCTGCTGCTCGACGAACCGTCCAACGACCTCGACGTTGAAACCCTGCGTTCCCTGGAAGAAGCCCTGCTGGACTTCCCGGGCGCCGCCATTGTGATCTCTCACGATCGGTGGTTCCTTGACCGCGTCGCGACCCACATCCTGGCGTACGAAGACGACTCGCAAGCGGTGTTCTTCGAAGGCAACTACACCGAGTACGAAGCGGACCGTAAAAAGCGCCTGGGCGAAGCGGCTGCCCAGCCGCACCGTGTACGGCACAAAAAACTGGCCTGATCCGGCTGGTGTGAAAAAAGCGGAGTCCTCGGACTCCGTTTTTTTTGGGGCTGGGGTTTTGCAGTGTTTTTGACGGCCCTATCGGGAGCAAGCCCCCTCCCACATTTTTGAATGTGTTCACAACTCAAATGTGGGAGGGGGCTTGCTCCCGATAGCTGTTTCCTTGTTGGTGCATGCCGTGGGTGGGTAATCACTTTTTAAGTGCGATAAATCCCTATTTCCTGGGTTTATTTATATCTAATGCACCATTTAAATTCACAAAAGCGACATTTTGCCCTGTCGCGGTGCAACATGAATTGATAAAGTCCGGCTCAATCTCATTTAAAAACAATCAATTTGCCGAGACTTTTCATGATCGAATCCGTCGAATCCTTCCTCGCCCGCCTGAAAAAACGCGACCCCGACCAGCCGGAATTCCACCAGGCCGTAGAAGAAGTCCTACGCAGCCTGTGGCCGTTTCTTGAAGCCAATCCCCATTACCTGGCCTCGGGCATCCTGGAGCGCATCTGCGAGCCGGAGCGCGCGATTACCTTTCGGGTGTCGTGGGTGGATGATCACGGCAAGGTCCAGGTCAACCGCGGCTTTCGTATCCAGATGAACAGCGCCATCGGCCCCTACAAGGGCGGCCTGCGTTTCCACCCGTCGGTAAACCTGGGAGTGCTGAAATTCCTCGCCTTCGAGCAGACCTTCAAGAATTCCCTGACTTCGCTGCCCATGGGCGGCGGCAAGGGCGGCTCGGATTTTGATCCCAAAGGCAAGAGCGATGCCGAAGTCATGCGCTTCTGCCAGGCGTTCATGAGCGAGCTGTACCGCCATATCGGCGCAGACGTGGACGTACCGGCCGGCGACATCGGCGTGGGCGCCCGTGAAATTGGCTTCCTGTTTGGCCAGTACAAGCGCCTGAGCAACCAATTCACCTCGGTGCTGACCGGCAAGGGCATGACCTACGGCGGCAGCCTGATCCGCCCGGAAGCCACCGGGTTCGGGTGTGTGTACTTCGCCGAAGAAATGCTCAAGCGCGACGGCCTGCGAGTGGAAGGCAAGCGTGTCGCGGTCTCCGGCTCCGGCAACGTCGCCCAATACGCGGCGCGCAAGGTCATGGACCTGGGCGGCAAGGTGATTTCCCTGTCTGACTCCGAAGGCACGCTCTACGCCGAAAGCGGCTTGACCGAGGAACAATGGTCGGCGCTGCTGGAGCTGAAAAACGTGCAGCGCGGGCGCATCAGCGAACTGGCCGGCCGTTACGGCCTGGAGTTCCGCGCCGGCAAAACCCCTTGGGAGCTGGCCTGCGACATTGCCCTGCCATGCGCTACCCAGAACGAACTCGACGCCGAAGCGGCCCGCACGCTGCTGCGCAACGGCTGCATCTGCGTGGCCGAAGGCGCCAACATGCCGACCACCCTTGAGGCTGTGGATATCTTTATCGAGGCGGGCATCCTGTTTGCGCCGGGCAAGGCATCGAATGCCGGCGGCGTCGCCGTGAGCGGCCTGGAGATGTCGCAGAACGCCATGCGCCTGCTGTGGACCGCCGGTGAAGTGGACAGCAAGCTGCACAACATCATGCAGTCGATCCACCATGCCTGTGTGCACTACGGCGAAGAGAACGGTCGGATCAACTACGTGAAGGGCGCGAACATTGCGGGCTTTGTCAAGGTTGCCGACGCGATGCTGGCCCAGGGCATCGTCTAAGCCTCGGCCTCGATGCGCAGCACCTCGATCAATTGGTCGCCGACGGGGCGCTTCCACAGCACCTCGTCACCCACCTGGGCGCCCAGCAAGGCACGGCCCAGGGGCGAGCCCCAGTTGATCAGGCCGGCGCCGGCATCGGCCTGGTCTTCCCCGACCAATTGAATGCGCTGCTGCTCGTCATGCTCATTGGCGAACGTCACCCAGTTGCCGATCTGCACCTTGTCGGTAGACGTAGCGGGCGCCACCACCTGGGCGCTTTGCACGCGCTGGTTGAAGTAGCGCAAATCCCGCTCAAGGTCGGCCTGGCGCTGCTTATCGGCCTGTTCGCCCTTGGCGGACTCGGCGCTGTGCGCGGCTTGTAGCTGCGTAACCTTGGCCTGCAATTGCGCCAACCCTTGCGCGGTCAGGCGATTGGGCTGCTCACTGACCTGGCGCTCCACCGGCTGATCTGCCTGGGCGGCGGCGTTGTCCTCATTTACAAAAGCTCGGCTCATGACGTTCTCCCTCTATGGAGCTTGGGCCATGTTCGCCGCGCTTTAGTTTCGATGAATGTCTGAAAGCGACCTATTGCGAGCGATAGGCCCGCGCAGCATCCCGGTTCTTCTCCTGTTGCCAGGCGCGTTCACGGTCATCCCAGTGATTGTCCTTGTAGTCGCGCAGCTCCTCGTTCTCGCGCATGGCCTTGCACTGGCGAAAACCATCCTCCCAGCCTTCGGCGTAGACCCGGTCTTTCAGGTAACGCGGCACGTTTTTGCGAAACACCCCGGTGATCACCCCCGCCGCCTGGCGGCCGCTGCTGCACCCATCGTCAAAACCATCGGCAAAGGCGGGCGGATAGCCCCGAGCCAGCAATTCCTGATGGGTTGACTGGCAACCCGATAGCCACACCACCGCACACAGCATTACTGCATACCGCCACATTGCTTGCTCCCTGGCCGTTTCACGGCTGATAGGAGAAGTCTAGATAGGGATTTGTCGGGGAGGTGTGAAAGGGGTGTGAGAAAGGTGTGGAGCACGATGAGATCGAGCGGTCGGCACCGAAGCCGTTGGCGTCCTCACCACAAGGGCCTATGTTGCCTGGTTGGTCGCCAGAGCCGCATGTTCCGCCAATTCCTGCTGGATAAACGCCGCGATCATTGCGCGATAGACCTGCTCGGTCACCTCGGGGGTGGCACCCACGGTCTGCGCCAGATCCCGCACCTTGGCGATCACCTGCTCGACCCGCTGCGGGGCCTTGACGCCATCGGTATCTTTTTTGAAGCGTGCCGCCTGGGAGACGTAGCGGCCGCGTTCGGCCAGCAGGGTGACGATTTGCTGGTCGAGGCGGTCGATGTTGTTTCGAACTTCTTCAAGGGTGGTGCAGGTAACGGCCATGTCGAGTGAACTCCTGATTGTGCGGGCAATGCTGACAAAAGGTGTTAGTCAGTAGTGATACCACTTCACCTCAAGCATCACTTCATTCACCGGCGTCGACAAGTGGCTGTACTCGCGCTGTGCACTCAGGCGCAGGCCGAGGTTGCGGGACAGTTCCCACTGCTGGTTCAGGCTGAGGCTGCGACGTACCTCGCCATTGGTGAAGAAGTCTCCTTTAGCCTCCAGGCTCAAGTTGCCCAGGGGGTTTTTCCACAGCACGCCGGTATTGAACCCGGCAGCGGGGGAGATGGCTTCGTTGAAGTCGTTGTTGTGTTCCACACGCACGGTGCCGAGGGCGAAGCCGAGCATGTCGTCGCGCAGTTGCCAGGTGCCGCCGGCGCCGCCGTTGACGTGGGCGACCAGGGTTTCGTCGTCGTGTTTACCGGGCACCCGCTCCAGGCCACCGGTGACTTGCCAGGACCACGGCTGCAGCAAGGCGTTGCGCGGGGTCAGGGAGCGGATGGTGGCCAGGTCCAGTTGCTGCAGTTGCCAGTGGTTGCCTTCGTACTGGCGCAGTTTCATCTGCAGGATTTCGATCTGGGCGCCGAGGGGGAAGCCTTCGGCGTTGTCGTTGAGGTCGTGGTAGGCCATGCGCAGGCCGTATTCGCCGAAGGCCTTGTCGCCACGGGTGCCGATGCCGGCTTGCCAGGTGCGGGACTCATGGCCGTTTTCGGGCAGGCCGGGGGGCGTGATCGTCAGGTCGGGCGCGGGGTTCTGGTTGATCGCGCGCAGCAGTTCGAAGCTGCGTTGGGAGCGCGCGGTGTCGCGCTCGAGGCCATTGGCACGGTAGCGGCCCAGGCGGTAGGCGGCGTCGATGATCAGGGCCTGGCGGTCGCGAGGCAACGCTTTAAAGGCCGGTTCCTGCAGTTGTTGCTGGTCGTCGCTGACCTTCAGTACCCATTGTTGCTCGTCGCTGTTCAGCGGCTTGGTACGCTCCAGCAACTCGCGCTCGCGGGAGGGGCGGTAGTCGATCTTTTCCACCAGTCCCGCATCCTTCACGGCCTTGACCGTGTCGGTGGGGATCGCGGTAAGCGGGAATTGCTCGGTCAGGCGCAGGCCGGGGCGCGCCACTTGCAGCAGTTCCAGCAGGCGATAGGAGCAGTTTTCATCGAAGAAAAAGTAGTCGAACTGGATCTGCTTGAGCTCCCACACGTGCTCGACCATGCGCTCGGTCTCGACCTGGGTGAGGTTGAGGCGGTATTCCCACAAGTCGCGGTTTTCGAGACTACGGTATTCGGAGAGTTTTTCCTGGTAGGGCACCAGGGCGAACAGGCCGGGGTAGCCGCCCATCAGGCCTTTCCAGGCGTACAGGATGCTGTTGTCCGAGCCTTCGATATAGGCGCCGAAGTTGATCGCGTAGCTGAGCAGCGCAGTCTTGTTGCTCTGCACGTCGGCCTGGTCGATACGCAGCAGGGTATGGCCGAACATCGACGACGGACTGTTGAGGTAGGCCGCCGGGAAGATCATCACCGCGCTATGGGGGGCGACGTCCTTGAACCATTGCTTGAATTCCTTGCAGTCCACGGCGGGCAGGTCAGTGAGGTGCAACTGATCCTTGAGCCAGCGGGTACGTGCGGGGTAAACGCATTGGGCGTGTTTTTCACCCAGGCTGGCCGGAGCGTAAAGCACTTCAACGGTGGCCTTGAGTTCTGCATCCGGGTGGTGGGCGCCATCGGCGGCGAGGAAGAATTTCTTTTCACTGACATAGCTGCGCCAGCCACTGATTTTGCCGGCTTCGTAATGGCCCAGAGAAAGCCAGAACGGATCATTGGCCAATTGCTGCAAACGTTGATCATCAAGATGCGGTGCCGCGTACAGCGGGGCGCAGGCAAAGAGTGCCATCCAGGCAAAGCGTTTGAGCATAGGGGCAACTTAAGTCGGAAATTAGAGAGACCCAAGGAGAGGCGGGTCCAAAAATAAAACCCGCGCCTGGGTAGGCGCGGGCAGGACGAGCTTAAGCCTGGGTAGCGTATTTCGCCAGACGGGCATCGCCTTTCAGTACAGCCAGGGTGTTGTTGTGCACGTCTTCAGCGGTCACATCGGCCTTGCTGAAGATTTGCTGGAAGTGTTCGTGAGCCACGGCAGCGAAGTGCTCGCGATCTTCCGGAGCAACGCCCAGTACCACGGCGTAGGTGGTCAGTGCTTCGCCATTACCCTTGGCCATGTCTTCGGACAGCTCGTTCATCATGCCATTCATGGCAATCCAGGACTTGCCGCCGTAGGTCAGCGCGCTGTTGGTGCTGCAACCGTTGGTGCCCGAGGTCATGCCGAAGGTGGCGTTACCCGAAGTACCGTTGGTGGTGGAAGCCAGGAAGTGAGCTGGAGTACCGCGCTGGCCTTCGAACAACATGTTGCCCCAACCGCAGTTCGGGCCACCTGGTGCTTCAGCCATTGCATTGAGGGAGACGACGGTGAAGAGAGTACCGAGAAGGATCCGTTTCATAGCTTTGTTCTCTTTGTGTGCAAACCAATGGACAAGGGTTCAGGCACTTCATAGCGCCCTCGGGATCGGTTATTAGTCCAACCCGCGCAGTTTGGAGTTTAGGCACGTTCCAAGGGTTCCGTGTGTTTTTATAAAACAATCAGCAATGTCGCGATTTTTTTTGCAGGGCGCCTCCCGTGTCCAGGGTTTCCCAACGGCGCGCCTTGCCAGAGCGCGCAACAGGGAGCCAGAATGCCGTCATCTGCCCCGCCTGATGTAAGGAAGCCCGATGCCTGATCCTGTTGCTGCCAGCTTGCGTCTAGCGCCCGAAGCGCTGACTCGCCCTTTCTCCGCTGAACAGTTCAGCTTCTCGACCACCAATGATTTGGAGCCCTTTCGCGGTGTGCTTGGCCAGGAACGTGCGGTTGAAGCGTTGCAGTTCGGCGTGGCCATGCCGCGCCCCGGCTACAACGTATTTGTCATGGGCGAGCCGGGTACCGGCCGCTTTTCGTTCGTCAAACGCTACCTGAAAGCCGAGGGCAAGCGCCTGCAGACCCCGGCGGACTGGGTCTATGTGAATAATTTTGACGAGCCTCGCGAACCCCGCGCCCTGGAATTGCCAGGCGGCGGTGCGGCGGCGTTCATTGCCGATATCAATGGCCTGGTCGACAACCTCGTCGCGACCTTCCCGGCGGTGTTCGAACACCCGACTTATCAACAGCGCAAGAGTGCCATCGACCGCGCTTTCAACCAGCGCTATGACAAGGCCCTGGACGTGATCGAGCGCCTGGCCCTGGAAAAGGACGTGGCGCTGTACCGCGACAGTTCCAACATCGCCTTCACCCCGATGCTCGACGGCAAGGCCCTGGATGAGGCCGAGTTCTCCCAGCTGCCGGAAGTGGATCGCGAGCGTTTCCACACGGATATTTCCGAGCTGGAAGAACGCCTCAACGAGGAGTTGGCCAGCCTGCCCCAGTGGAAGCGCGAGTCCAATAACCAACTGCGTCAGTTCAACGAAGAAACCATCACCCTGGCCTTGCAGCCTTTGCTCGCACCGCTGTCGGAAAAGTACGCGGAGAACGCCGGTGTCTGCGGTTACCTGCAGGCCATGCAGGTGTACCTGCTGAAAACCGTGGTCGAGCAACTGGTGGACGACGCCAAGACCGACGCCCAGGCCCGCAAGCTGCTCGAAGAGCAATACTGCCCGAGCCTGGTGGTGGGCCATCCGGTCAACGGTGGCGCGCCGGTGGTGTTTGAACCGCACCCGACCTACGACAACCTGTTCGGCCGTATCGAATACAGCACCGACCAGGGCGCGCTGTACACCACCTATCGCCAGTTGCGCCCGGGCGCTTTGCACCGTGCCAACGGCGGGTTCCTGATTCTTGAAGCCGAGAAGATGCTCAGCGAGCCGTTTGTGTGGGACGCCCTCAAGCGTTCCTTGCAGTCGCGCAAGCTGAAGATGGAATCGCCCCTGGGCGAACTGGGCCGCCTGGCCACCGTGACCCTTAACCCGCAGATGATCCCATTGCAGGTCAAGGTCATCATCATCGGTTCGCGCCAGTTGTATTACGCGCTGCAGGACGCCGATCCGGACTTCCAGGAGATGTTCCGGGTGCTGGTGGATTTCGACGAAGATATTCCGATGGTGGACGAGAGCCTGGAGCAGTTCGCCCAGTTGCTCAAGACCCGCACTTCGGAAGAAGGCATGGCGCCGCTGACTTCGGACGCGGTGGCGCGGCTGGCCACCTACAGCGCACGGCTGGCGGAGCACCAGGGCCGTTTGTCGGCGCGTATTGGGGATTTGTTCCAGCTGGTCAGCGAAGCGGACTTTATCCGGCACCTGGCGGGCGATGAGATGACCGATGCCGGCCATATCGAGCGCGCGCTGAAGGCCAAGGCCACGCGCACCGGGCGTGTGTCGGCGCGGATTCTCGACGATATGCTCGCCGGGGTGATCCTGATCGACACCGCCGGCGCGGCGGTCGGCAAGTGCAACGGGCTGACGGTGCTGGAGGTCGGCGACTCGGCGTTCGGTGTGCCGGCGCGGATTTCCGCCACGGTGTACCCGGGCGGCAGCGGAATCGTCGACATCGAGCGTGAAGTTAACCTCGGGCAGCCGATTCACTCCAAAGGCGTGATGATTCTCACCGGTTACCTGGGCAGCCGCTATGCCCAGGAATTTCCGCTGGCGATCTCGGCGAGTATCGCGCTGGAACAGTCCTACGGTTACGTGGACGGTGACAGCGCGTCCCTGGGCGAGGCCTGCACGTTGATCTCGGCCTTGTCGAAGACGCCGCTCAAGCAGTGCTTTGCGATCACCGGTTCGATCAACCAGTTTGGTGAAGTGCAGGCCGTGGGCGGGGTCAACGAGAAGATCGAAGGCTTCTTCCGCCTGTGCGAAGCCCGCGGTCTGACCGGCGAGCAAGGGGCGATCATTCCCCAGGCCAACGTGGCCACGTTGATGCTGGATGAGAAGGTGTTGCAGGCCGTGCGCGCCGGGCAATTCCACATCTATGCGGTGCGGCAGGCCGACGAGGCATTGAGCCTGCTGGTGGGCGAGGATGCCGGTGAGCCGGACGCCGAGGGGCAGTTCCCGGAAGGCACGGTCAATGCCCGCGTGGTCGAGCGCTTGCGCGCGATTGCCGAGATGATCAGCGAGGAAGACCTGAAGGAAGCGGAGAAGGAGCTGGCGCAGCAGGCGCTGGCCGAAGCCAAGCCCACCTGAGTTCTGAGGCCAGGCCGGATCAAACATGTGGGAGGGGGCTTGCTCCCGATTGCGATAGGTCAGTCATGTAGATGTCGACTGGCACACTGCATCGGGAGCAAGCCCCCTCCCACATTTGGATCTGGTTGCGTCACTAAATTGACGTCCTTCTGAGGGGCCAACGCCCGTTGGTCCCTACAGCCTTGGTTTGTCGTGGTTTTATTCTATTCTGAGCGTAGGGATATCCACAGGAGTCGCTGGATAGAAACAGCCTCGCCATAGGTTGAGGCTGAACACCGATCTACCGAGGGTCGCCGCCATGCCGCGCAACCTTTGCCTTACCCGCCAGTGCTTCGGCCTGGTTACCCGAATCGAATGCTCCGTTCGCCCGCTCGCGGGGGATAACGGAATGTGGACCTTGTTGTTTGCCGCCGGAATGACGGGTGAGCAGCCTTCCACAATCAAGTCCCAGGGCCCGTTTCATGGGCCCTTCGTGGCAGAAAGCATGCTGCAATCGATCGTCGACAGCCTGACCCTGCACGGCTATGAGCTGGCGGGTGACCCGCAGATCTGGTGCCTGCACATGCAGGCCCATCTGCGGCAGCTCAATGGCAGCCATGAGCAACTGGCGCTGTAGGCGCGGTTATTTGCTCTCGGGTTTGTCCAGCTTGACCTCAAAGCCGTATTGCACGGTACTCAGGTCGGTGCGCTGGTAGCTTTCCAGTGCCGTCGGCTGGCCGTAGAAGTAATGCACGTCAAACAAGGCCGTGCCGTATTCCTCGGCGCGATGGCTGACGCCGAGGATTTCCTTGAGGTAGTTGCCGCTGGCGTCCTTGGCATAGAAGCGCCAGCTGTCGGCCGGGAACTCCTTTTGGTCGACGATCAGTGCGTTGTCTTTGAGCGACAACCCCTTGGGCAGCTTGGCCGCATCGATGTCGCCTTTCTCGATAGTCGCCAGGAACAGCGGGATCGAACCCACCACAAACGCCGGGTTTTCCGGGAACAGGTTGAGGTCGTAGGTGAGGGTGCCGCGGGCCGGGTTCAATTCATACGCCTCGGTCGGCAATTCGATGGGCTCGCCGCGTTCACCTTTCTCATCGGCAGTGAAGAACGTCACCGGTGATTCGCTGCTGTTGCGCTCGCTGCCCACCAGGTCGTCATTGAAGGTGAATGGGTGGTCGAACACGATATGGGCGGCGCTGGCGTCTTCGACGGACTGGCTGATGGTGACGCTGTTTTTCAGTTGTTCCTCGGTCAACGAGGCGTCCTTGAGCCAGCTGGCGGCGCTGTCGTCGTACACGGTGACCGGCATGGGCAAGGCTTGTACGGTTTTTTCCAGGCTGTTCTTGTCGAAGCGCAGGACCGGCAGGTCGAGGTCCTTGCGGGTGACCGTGGCCGTGGAGAAATCCAGCACATTGATCTGCAGGGTGTCGATCAGGCCATTGAAATAGACCTTGGCGTAATGGCTGCTCTGCTTGTGTTCGAAGGCTTTCTGCTCATCGACCAGTTGCTTTTCAAACCCATCGGACCAGGCCTTCTGTTTTTGCATCTCGGCCAACTGCTTCTGGTAGAACTCGACTTGCGCGCTGCTTTCGTTGATCGAACCCGAGCGTGTGAGGAATTGCCCGGTGCCGTCCCGCGCCTGTACCAGCAAGGGGTTAGGCGATTCGTCACCCACTTCGGGGGCCAGTGGTTGGCTGTTGGTCAGTTCGATTTCGGCGTAGTTCTTCTCCAGGAGCAGCAGGTTGACGGTGATATTGCCTTCGGTGCGTTTGTGGCCCACGTCCTTTTTCGACAAGTCGAAGGTCAGCACTTTGCCCGGTGCGATCACTTCCACTGCGCCTTTGAGGCGAACGGGTTGCGGCTGGCTTTTGTTTTCCGTCTCGATGCCATCGATAAACGGGTAGGTGACCGTCAGGTCATCCGGGTTGGTCAGGTTGGAGCTGCTGGGGCTCAACTGGATACCGGGATCGGTTTCGGACCATTCCGGCTGGAACGGCACGACCTTGTTGTTGCTCAAGGTGACGGACTGCCATTCCAGGCCGTGGGGGAAGGGGAACTGGTCCGGCACATTGAAGTTGAACGGGAAGACCGGCTGCAGATCGGTCAGGTAGTCGGAATGTGAGGCTTTGCGCAGTACGAACAAGCCATTGATGTAGGTGTCCACCAGCCCTTGCGGCGTGGGGTAGTGCTTGAGCAGCGCGAGGCTGTCCTCGCCGTATTCGGCCTCGATGGGCTTGGTGGCGAGCTTGACCCGCGCCCGTTCCAGCAGCAGCAGCGAGCCGCCGAGGTCGGCAATGGCGTCGCGCAGTTTCGGATCCTGGATGCTGTCGAGGGACTGCTCGAACTTCGCGGTTTTCTCTTCGAGGGTGGCCTGTTTCTGCTCATCGCTTGGGGAACAGCCGCCGGCCAGCAACAAGGCGGCGCACAGGCCAACGCTGGCCAAAGGGGATCGCACATCCATCATCTGAGTTTTTTCCTGTCCGACGTCATCGAGCCGAGTTATTGGGCTCGACACTAGCAGAAAAATTCTCTTACAGATGCCGCCCAGGTCAGTTTTCTCGTGGTTACAGGTGTCTTATAGCGGCTGGTATACTCGCCGCCATTTCTAGCCATGCTGTGTGAGATCCAATGGAACGCTTTATCGAAAATGCTATGTACGCCTCGCGCTGGCTGCTGGCGCCTATCTATTTCGGCCTGTCCCTCGGGTTGCTGGCGCTGGCGCTGAAATTCTTCCAGGAAGTGATTCACCTGCTGCCGAGCGTGTTCTCGATGGCCGAGTCCGAGCTGATCCTGGTGCTGCTGTCGTTGATCGACATGGCCCTGGTCGGCGGCTTGCTGGTGATGGTGATGATTTCCGGCTACGAGAACTTCGTCTCGCAGCTGGACATCGATGAAAACAAGGAAAAGCTCAACTGGCTGGGCACCATGGACTCTTCGTCGCTGAAGATGAAAGTAGCGGCCTCCATCGTGGCGATTTCCTCCATCCACTTGCTGCGCATCTTCATGGACGCCAAGAACGTCGATCCGCAACACCTGATGTGGTACGTGATCATTCACATGACCTTCGTGATCTCGGCGTTCGCCATGGGTTACCTGGACAAGGTCACCAAGCACTGATGCCCCGCGCTGGCCTTACTGCTCGATGAAGTAGTAGGGCTGGCGGTTGATGGCCATCTCCTTGATCACCGTGACCTTGGTGGTCAAGTCGTTGGTATGGTCCAGCAGCGCAACGTTGCCGGGCTGGGCCGCAAGGTAGCTGTGCAGTTCGGGTTCCGTCTGCAGGATCCTCAGGTAACTCTTCATATAGAACACGCCGGCCCCCGCGATCCGCTCGTTGGGCTGGAACAGCGCGACTTCCTTGCCTTGCGCCTGCAGTGCCTGGACCTGACTGATCACCGGTACGAATGACTGGCGCGCGTCAGCTTTTGGCGCGAACCAGAATGCGGTCACCAGATAGCAGGCGATGAGCAGGCTGAAGACGCCGCCGATCACATGCCGGTGGTAGCGGTACAGCGCCGGCTTGTGGTCCTTGAGCCATTCCAGCAACACCCGGGCGTATTCGGCGGCCAGTACGGCGGCGGCCGGTGTCAGGGCCATCAAGTAAACCGTGCGCTTGCTTGAGGCCAACGTCAGCAGGGTGAACTGCGCCACCAGCCATATGCTGAAAAACAGGCGATAGCGGTTACGCACCAGGCTTTTACGGAAATGCCACAGGCCCAGGTACACCAGGATGTTCCACGGCAGGAAGGCCTCGGGCAGCTTGGCGATGTAGTAGTAGAACGGCTCGTAATGCCCGGCCTCTACGAACGAGCCGCTGAAGCGCCCGACGCTGTTGGTCCACAGTACTTCGCCCACGGCCTGCATCCCGCCGCGCTGGAACAGGAAGCACAACCAGATCATCAGCGGCACCAATGCCAACAGGGTGAACAGCGCCGGCTTGAGCCAGTCGGCGAGGCGCAGGCGCTTGTCCATCAGGCTGGTGCTGGCCAGGTACACGAAAATCACGATGCCCGGCATCGCCAGGCCCAGTACGCCTTTGCTCAAGGTGGCGATCACCATGCCGGCGGTAAACAGCGCCCAGGCCCAGGTCGTCGAGCCTTGGCGCTCGGACTCAGGCCGCATCGCCTGGTAGAACGCCAGCAGCGCGGTGGTCACGCCGAGGCTGAGCAGTGAGTCTTCCCCCACGCCACGCACATTGCTCCAGTAGCTGGCCATGGTCGCCAGGATCAGCGCCGCACTGAAGGCCAATGTTTTCGGGCGCCCGAACCTGCGCAGCATTCCATAGAACAGCATCACGCTGAACAGACCGGCAAATGCCGAGGCCAGGCGGACCGCCCCAGGCGTGCCGCCGAACAGGCGAATCGCTCCGGCGTCCAGCCACAGGCTCAGGGGCGGTTTTTCCAGGAAGGGTTCACGAAACAGTTGCGGCACGACCCAGTCATTGTCCAGGTGCATGGCCATGGCGATCCCCGCGACGCGGGCCTCGGTGGAGCCTTGCAGTTCGTGGTTTCCCAGGGCAAAGAAGAACAACAGAGCAGCAAGCAGGAGCAGCAGGGGAGCGGGGCGCGTCATGGAGTCTGGCTACCGAGGCAGGCGGCCGTTCGGGGGAACGGCTCGCAATCGGTGAGTATAGGGAGACGATTCTTAATATTTCATGAATGGGAGTGGTTTTATGTCGCTGGGCCAGGAGGTTGACGTCCCCCTGGCTTCGCGTGAGGCATTACGAGGCTTTGACTTTGAACCGGCTCAAGCCCTGTTGCATGGAGCTGGCCCGTTCCGACAGGTTCTTGGCCGCCACCGCGCATTGCTGGGAGTTTGCCTGATTCTGCTGGGTGACTTCGTCGATCTGCTCAAGGCCGATACTCGCCTGTTGCAGACCGGAAGCCTGTTCGCTGGAGGCTTGGTAGATCAGCGACACCAGGCTGGAAACCGTGCTGGTGCCGGTGACGATATTTCTCAACGAGTCGGCTGTGCGGCCGGCGATGACCATGCCGCGTTGCGTTTTGGTCGAAGAATCGGCAATCAGCGCGGCGGTTTGCTGGGCGGCTTCGGCGCTGCGGGCGGCGAGGCTCCTGACCTCATCGGCGACCACCGCAAAGCCACGGCCCAGTTCGCCGGCACGGGCGGCCTCGATGGCCGCGTTCAGCGCCAGCAGATTGGTTTGAGCGGCGATGTTGTCGATGGTGGTGATAATGGCCGTGATGTCTTTGCCCGAGTTGTCGATTTCCGCCATGGCGGCGATCAATTCACTCATCAACTTGTCACTTTCCCCGGCGTCGGCGCGGGAAGCCTGGGATTGCTCGTCGGCCTTTTTCGCATTGGCGGCGTTGTCGGTGGTTTGCGCTGCCATCTGGGTCATCACCGCACTGATTTCAGTGATGGACGAGGCAGAATTGGACGCGCCGTCGGACAGCGACTGGCTCAACTCGGTGACCTGCGCGGAACTGCCGGTGATTTGCGTGGCGCTGGCCTGCACCTGGGAAATCAAGGTGTTCAGGTTGCCGACCATTTTTTCCAACGACTTGCCCAGGGTGTCATTGGGCGAGGACAGGCGCACTTCCAGATCCAGGTCCCCTTCGGAAATTCGCTCGGCCACGCGCACCTGGCGTTGCAGGCTTTCCGACATATCGTTCAAGGCAAAGGACAACTGGCCCACTTCATCTTCAGATTTTTGCACCAGCCGACGCGAGAAATCACCCAGGCTGATGTTGGCGGCCAGGGCGGCGGCTTCACGAATCGGACCGACGATTTTCGCCGTGGCGAACCACAGCGCCAGCAATGCCAGCAAGGAGATACCCACGCCGACCGAGACCTGCCAGATGCTGCTCTTGACGCCGCGTGACTGCAGTTCCTGCTCCAGGGCAATGGCCTGGCTCATGACCACCGCCTTGGGCAGATGGATCACGATCGCCCAGGGCTTGCCGGTGCGGCCCAGGTTGATCGGCATCTGCACTTCGATTTCCTGGGAATCCGGGTTGAACCGGCTGTCTCCCTGACCCTTCTGTACATTGCTCAACACGTTCTCCCAAGAGCCGGGCAACAACGCTTTCAATGACTGGCCAATGAGGTCCGGGCGTTTACTGTCGGCCACCACCAACCCTTGATTGCTCAGGATCGACACGGAGCCTTTGCCGCCATACAGGTCGGCGGACATTTGCTCGCTGAGTTTCTGGATAAACGAAATGTCGAAGTCTGCACCGACCACGCCGTAGAACTTGCCATTGGCGGTGATAGGTACCGACAGCGTGGTCAACCACACATTTTTGCCTTGCACCACGTAGGGAAGTGGGTCCAGCACGCTTTCTTTCTGGGTGTCCCGCGGGCCGGAATACCAGCCGCCCTTCAGCACACCATTGGGGTGGCGGGCATCGGAATCGTACTCAACCAGCGGTTGCACGGCGATATGGCCGTCTGAACTGCGTGTCCAGTAAGGCGTGAAGCGGCCCGTCAACGGGTTGTTACCGCCTTCATTGATACGAAAGGCTTGGTCCTGGCCGTCCAGCGCGTCCGGCTCCCAGCATGAATACGTGCCGTTGAAGTCGGGGTTGTCCTTGAGCACGCTGAGCAGCATCGTATTGATCTGCTCGCGGCCCAGGCTCAGCGGGCTCTGGGCACTTTTACTTGCTCCCAGGGTATTGGCCATTGTGCGTGCCGAGTCCAAGGCGTTCTGCAGTTTTGCCTGGATGGCATTGGCACGCGACTCAGCCAGGTTTTGCACTTCGCGGACGGTGGCGCTTTCAATCAGGGTTGAAACTTCCGTGCCTACATAGGCCTGATTGGCGTTCGAGGAGTACAAGCCATATGACACCAAACTCGCACATGAGATAAACAGGCAGAGTCCGGCGGTGAAGCAAATTCGAGTCTGCAATGAGTTGAATTTCATGATATTTCCTGCCCAGGCTAATAGTCGCCAACATCATCGAATGTCGACATTCCGGTACTTTCTTTGCACAAGGCATAGTGTTTTATCATTGGCTGCTTAGGCATATACATGCGGTACAGCGCTGGGTGTTGCTTAGTGCTCTTTGGGCGTCTCTTCATCGAGCCATAAACGGTCGGTGTTTTTAAAACCGTAACGCTGGTGCGGCACCCTCGCGACAATCCGGTCGGGTTGTGCGGGATCACTCAGGTCTATTATTTTCGGCGTTACATGGATATTCAGAACGGGCAGGAAAAACACTTTTATTTTTGGCGTCAATAAAGAATCAGGATGTTGTTCTATGACTACGCCGATACTGCCACTTTTCAATTGAACGATAGAACCGATCGGGTAAATACCCACGGACTTCAAAAACGCACGAAATACCTCGTCATCAAAGTGTCCGTCCCATGTGGACATTTGCTGGATGGCGACGGCGGGGTCCCAGCCCTGGTTGTAGGAACGGTCCGAGGTGATTGCATCGTAGACATCGCATACCGCCGCCATCCGGGCCATCAGGCTTATCTGGTCACCCGCCAATTGATGGGGGTAGCCGGTACCGTCGAACTTTTCGTGGTGATGCAGGCACACATCCACGACCATTTCGCACATCTGCGAGGCCGCCAGCAGGGTTTTCTCCCCCTCCAGTGGATGGGTGCGCACCAACTGCAATTCGTCACTGCTCAACCGGCCAGGCTTGTTGAGGATGGCACCTGGTATGGCCATTTTGCCGATGTCGTGCAGCAACCCGGCCATCCCGACCCGACGAATCAGTGCGGAGGACAGGCCCAATTGATTGCCCAGGGCAATCATCAACGCACACACGGCGACCGAATGCATGTAGGTGTAGTCGTCGATGCTTTTCAGGCGTGCCAGGCTGATAAAGGCGTTGGGATGGCGGGCGATCGAGCTCGAAATGTCGTCCACCAGTGCACTGACGTCTTCAAGCTCCAGGGCCCGGCCCATGCGGGCATGGCCGAACATTTCGACAACGGCGGTCTTGGCGCGGCTACAGATTTCCTGTGCAGCGACCAACTCGTCCTGCATGGAGGTGGGGACGACGGCGATGACCGGAGCAGCTGTTGGGGGCTGGGTGGCTGGCGGAGCGCCGCAGCCCAGGGCGCACGGCCCCTCTGAGGGTGCACCGTCCCGCCAGAAGGGCTTTGCCTCGCCGTCAGGCGCCTGCAGATTGAGTTCATTGCACTTCAACATGGTATGCCCTCTGTTGATGTTCTTCTTATACGTGTCTCATCAGCCTCCCTGGCTTGAGCAGTGTTGTCTTGCCTTTCAGATCGGGCTCGCGGCCTTGATACGCGCGACTACGCGGCCTGCCAGGTCATCCGGGCGAAACTTTGCCAGGAAATCATCGGCCCCGACTTTCTTGACCATGGCCTGGTTGAAACCGCCCGACAGGGAGGTGTGCAGTACGATATGCAACTTGGCCATGCGCGGGTCGCTGCGGATTTCGGCGGTCAGGGTATAACCGTCCATTTCCGGCATTTCGATGTCCGAAATCATCATCAGGAACTCCTCGTGCGGGTTGCGCCCCTCCTCGAGCATGGCCCGAAGGTAATCCAGCGCCTGGCGCCCATCGTTCAAGGCGACCACCTCGACGCCTACCGTCTCCAGACAGCGGGTCACCTGTTTACGCGCCACCATCGAGTCGTCCACGGTCAGCACACGCAGATGCCTGGCCTGTTGGGTGACCGCGTCATCCACCACGCCGACGGATATTTCCTCGGACGAGGGCGAGATTTCCGTCAGCACCTTTTCCACGTCGATGATTTCGACCAGACGATCATCGGCACGGGTAACGGCCGTCAGGTAATTGTTGTCGCCGCTGCCCTTGGGGGGCGGATGAATGTCTTCCCAGTTCAAATTGACGATGTGTTCAACCGCATATACCAGAAAACCCTGAACGCGGTTGTTGTACTCCGTAAGTATAATAAAGGCGCTTTCTTTATCCGTGATCCCGGGCAGCCCCGTTGCCATCGCGAGGTCTAGAATGGGAATGCAAGTGCCGCGTATATTGGCAACGCCACAAATGTTGTTATTAGACTTTGGTAGTAGAGATAACTTGGGGCAGCGGATAACTTCCCGAACTTTAAAGACGTTGATTCCGTACAGCTGTTGGTCGTTGAAGCGGAATAGCAATAATTCCAGCCTGTTCTGACCCACCAGTTGTGTACGGCTGTTAACGGATGCCATTACACCTGCCATACACACCCCTTGATTCTGGTTGGAACAGCGTTGATGTCTTAATGACATTAGCATATGTGGGGGAATGTAAAATATATGTGAAATAAAAATAATCGACGGGTTTATCGTTAAAGCAATATCGGCGCGGATGATTAGCTATTCAGGCGGATGTTTTAAAATAGTTAGTTGGCTAACTTGCTGGATTGGGAGTTGATAATGATTAAGATTGGAAAATAGCAGGGTGGATGTATGACAACAAAAGGCCGAGACGCTGAATGCGACTCGGCCTTTCTTGTTACTGGAATGCGCGCGCGTCTTGGGTGAGTACCAGCACTCGTTCGACCATCAGTTCACCTGGCACGATCAATTGTTAGGTGGCCAGTAGCTTGTGACGGTTGGCACCTTCGAGCTCGAAGGCCAGGTCGGTGGTCATGGCGTTGAGTGAGGCGAGGGTTTCGCTTGCTTGAATCAGCAGGGGCTCGGGGGGGCGGTGCGTAATACATGCTTCACCGCGGGATAGTCGAGCCGGAACAGATGGATCATCGTCGGGTGCTGGAAATTGCTCTACCCTTCCTCGAAAGTCTCTAAGGCATCCAGGCCGACTGGACGCCTCTGGACACCATCAGTGCGCTGTTCCACAAGCCCGAAGGTGAGCTCTGCCCGTGGTTGTTCGAACACTTTAGCGCTGTCTAGCCAAGGTCGGTCACGAATGGAAAATACCGGTATTGAGTACACCGACAAACAACGCTGGTTTGCGCTCACCAAGATAAACACGCTCTCGGCCCTGTCACAGATCGTGCAGATAGGTACCGTCACTCCGCTGCTGTCGCTTTCGCTGGATCAGCATGGGGTCGAGCCGGCAAAGATCGGGGTGATTGTCAGTGCCTCGTGGTTGGCGATCCTGCTGCTCTACAAATGGGTTCCGCGCTTGCTGGCCCATTTGGGGCTCGTCAAGACGAATATCCTCAGCGCAGCGCTGACGATTGCCGCGCTGATCGGTATGACCTTGACTACCCATTTGGTACTGATTTTTTCGCTGAACTTCGTACTCGGTATTGGCTTGATCCTGCGCTGGATTGCCTGCGATACGTGGATCCTCGCGGTCGCCTCGAAAGACGAGCGCGGCCGGGCGATCGGCATACATGAGACCTTGATGGGCCTGGGT
Source organism: Pseudomonas sp. AM8 (assembly GCF_036346475.1). NCBI lineage: Bacteria > Pseudomonadati > Pseudomonadota > Gammaproteobacteria > Pseudomonadales > Pseudomonadaceae > Pseudomonas > Pseudomonas sp. AM8. The sequence continues at coordinate 94,930 of NZ_JAOTNX010000009.1, read as the reverse complement.
ATTGCTGTTGGCCCGCTGCTGTTGGTGGTATTCGGCGTCGGGAGTACCGCGCCTTACTACGCCTGTGCCGTGATCGTGTTGTTATCCGGCGCGCTGGCCTTAACCCTCAAGGGCTACGATACGCGACCGCAAACACCGGCGGAAAAACGCCATGGCAAGTTATTCAGCGTCATCCCCACGGCGCTGTGTGGCGCGTTTATCGCAGGCTTTTCGGAAACCTCATCCGTATCATTCCTTGCCGGCTACAGCCTCTCGACCGGTTATCTATTGACCGCCGCCACCCTGCTGATATCGGTGTTCGGCATTGGAGGCACCGTCCTGCAACTGCCGATCGGCTGGATGGCCGACCGCAGTTCCTACAAGGTCGGTCAATTAGTCTGCGGCTTGATACTGTTGCTGGGCACCCTGGCTATTCCGTTCAGCCAGCCGCTCCCTTGGTTGGCGACGATTACCGTGTTCCTCTGGGGCGGCGCCATTGGCGGCATGAACACCCTGGCAGTGATCGAGGCGGGAGACCGAGTGGGCGAACATCAAATGTCCACTGCCATGACGGCGATTGCGATGTTCTACACCTTGGGTAGCGTATTGGGTCCCATTGCCACGGGCGCCACAGTGTCCTATGTCAGCGAGCATGGGCTGATGATCTCGGTGGGGGTAGTCGGTGCGGTTTTTATTGCAATGTTGATGTTGCGCAGAGCTCCTGCATCAGAGTGAATTGCGTCTGTACCTTGTTTAGCGCTGTATCCCGGTTGCGCCTCTGCTGGAGATAAATTCGGAGAACGTCGTCTTCACAAGGGCAGGGGGGCTTTCCCAAGACTGGTGCTGGGCAGCCGGGAATACCATTGGAATACCAAAGCGTCTGGAACTCAAAAAGCGCGAGAAAGCGCAAAGCGGTCATCAAAACTTTGTGTTTGCTGGATTTCAGGCATAAAAAAGACGTCCGTGGATGTCTTTAGAGCCGGGGTAATCTGAATCGGTCTCTTATGCTTTTGATTATTTTCATAAATATTCGTAACGAATGTTAACTGGAATACCAATTGGACTACCTCCCGAGATAGCAATGCCATGGCCCGTAGCTTGCAGTCGAACTGGCCAAAGCGTTTGACCCGCAACCACAATCTGCCACACCCGATAGCCTATCTTGATCGCAATTCAAAAGGACGATATCAATTACCATCCTGAGTGGTAAGCACGCTACCTATATGCCTGAATTGCTCTCGAACCCAAGTTTGAACTGGATCCGACTGCTGATATGCGTGCCACTGCATCATTTCGACAAGGGGAGGGATAGGGACTGGACATTCGAAGATACGAAGCGGCCAGCGTTGGGCTGCCCAACGTGCTAATCGGGTAGGCAATGTGCCAACCCGGTCTGTACCAACAACACACTGAGGTATTTGTGTGAAGGTTGAAACCCAGGTCTCGATGCGTCGGTTCAGGTTATGTTCTCTCAGGAAGTGCTCGTCTAAAGCCTTCACACGTCCCAATCCCCATTGGGCCACCACATGGCCCAAGCCTAGATATTCCTCCAATCTAATAGAGTCACCAAATTTCTTATTTTCATCCCAGATGACGCAAGAAAAAGTGTCAGTGAAGAGTCTCTCCGAGGGATGCTCATCGCTGATCACAGTGTCGGATGTGATCAGAAAATCAACCTCTCCGCTTTCGATTTCCTCTAAAAAACGACCCGAAAATGGACGGATATCGAACGCGATACCTGGTGCACGCTTGTATATATGCGCGAGAACCAGCGGGATGAATATCGACGCAACGTAGTCGGAGCAGGTGACTGAAAGACGGCGATCAACGGTGGCAAGGTCAATGTTGGAGGGCGACGCAGATGTTATAGCCTGCATCCGTAAAAGCAGATCTCGTACAGGGACTTGTAACGATTGAGCAAACGGTGTCAAAACCATCGTTTTCCCAACCTGCGTCAGAATCTCGTCATTGAAATATTCACGAAGACGCGCTAATGCGTTGCTCATTGCAGGGCGGCTTAAAAATAGTCGATCAGCTGCACGCGTAATGCTTTTCTCAGCCAACAACGCGTCAAGGCAGACGATATTGTTCAAATCGAATTTATTCAGGCGCATTTGACGGAGCAGACCTCAGGACAGTTTATTCCCTGAATTTACTTCAACCTGGACGTAACGCAAGAGATCTTCAAAGCGCGCCTGTCAAAAACATGACGGTATAGGCGGTCTGCAGGCAGGGCAGCCAGGGCCAATTCAGCTTGCCTGTAGCGTGCTTTATTGGCCCTGAGCTCCTATAAAGGAAACGAAAACTGAACCCAAAGCCGGTCGCCCTCAGGTCGATTGCGTACATCGAATTCATGTTGCCATTTGACAGCGATCCCTGAATTGGCAGTGAAATTGTATCGAACCTGTGGGCCAATCGCGAAGGCCTTACCACGGTAGCCGTCATCAATCTCTACTGATCCTGATTTGTCATCAGTGATCTGCTGCAAGGCGTAGCCCTGCACGCCAAGCTGTAGGTTCGGTAAAACTGAGTAACCTACAATCCATTCTGCAAAAGCGATGTTACCTGAATGGTAATTTGTATCATGGTTTGGAGAGTTGATTTCGTACCCTACAGTGGCAGAAAGCTCTGTTTTCGGTGTCGGAAACCAAGTCGCATTTAAACTCGGTGCAAATCCATATGTATTTGCTCCAACATTAGCGATGCGCTCATCGGAATATCTGCCAGTTGGAAGAGTAAAATCCAGCGCTAAGAACGAGTAAAAACTTGCATCTATATTTCGGTAACCAAGGTATAAACCGGAAAGGACTATGTCGCCCACGCCACTGGTTGAATCTCTACCAAATGGAAGCTCGACCTTATTGTAGATCAGCGGAACCACTAATCCGGATGCCAACTGAAATGGCCCCGCATCAACATCCCACGTATGCACCACTCGCATGGCGTCAACGACTACGTCTGCACTGAATTTTGGGAGTGCTTCGTTGCCATTCTTATCCGCCAATTTATCAGCGGAGTAGTAGAGGCTATAGTTATAGAACTGTGTCTTCCCAGGCTCCGGCATAATCCCGTTTAGAACCGTGTTAATTCCTATCGGGTATCGCTGCTGGCCATTTTCGGTTGCGGATGCGAAATTTTGACTAAGCATCATGAGCGTACAAGCTACAGGAAAGCAAAACGGTAAAATTGGCTTAACCATAGGAATCACCTTTATTTTTATTTTTGATGTTTGTGTGAGGTTGTATTTGTGTTTACAAGCAATTAAGCGAGCTCAGGGCCGTCTAACACCTGAGGACGGGTGCGTGTCAAGATTGCCGCAGATGGGGCACTTAATTAAATGCTCCATCTAGTGCCGCAGCATTCCACACCTATACAGTGCATTAGGTCATATCAGCGCCAATGAATCATTGGTAAGCCTGCTACGGGTGATTGAAAACTAGGTATGGTCGTGCCCTTCAGACTGCCGACGTAAACGGTTTTTAGATCGGGGCCTCCGAATGTGATACTTGCCATCCAAGGAGAAACGATTCCGCCGCACGCAGCCAAAGTTTCAAAGGAGACAGCTTTTCCCGAGTGAAACTCGCGCTCAAATTTATCGAGCGCAGGCCCTTTACCGTCATCGAAGATAGTCGTTAGTTCACCTTCCGGAGTAATTGCAATTATTCTGTCGGAGAAGCACATTGCTCCCCATAGATTCCCGTGTGAGTCGAAAGCAATACCGTCAATGACACCTTGTCCCAGATTACTCGGGCCAAATACCTCCCGACCCGAAAGCTCTCCGTCAGCTCCAACTTTCAACCGGGAGACGTGATTTGCGGTAGTCTCGGCGACGTAGAGATACTCTTCATTCGCATCAAGGCGAATTTCGTTGGTAAAGGCAAAACCTTCAGCAACGATCCGCAATCCACGGTCATCTATTAACGCAATGTATCCATCTGCGAGATCATTGCGAATCGCGTCGCTCCAAGGGTTAGTACGAGTGGAGATCGTCAGCCAAATCCGATCTTTGGAGTCTCTAAGCACGTAGTTGACTTTTCCAATTGGGCGTCCGTCAATACTGTCATGCAGCAATCGCGAACGCCCATCTCGAGTCATGACCTCCAATGCGTCAGTCCCAAAATTGGCGATTAGAAAATCCCCGTTCCTAGCGAAAGCGAGCCCGTTGGGCAACGTTCCAGTAAGAAGACTAGAACGAGCGTCAGCGGCTAGGTCGAAGTGAGCACTTTGGTGCTGAACGATCAAATGCTGGGCGCCGTCGGGCCCGATGCGCATTACACCTCCCCGAGCGTCCGCACTCCACAGTGTGCCGTCACGCTCGGCGAGAATGCATTCGGGGCGACATAGATCGTGTCCAACGTAACTGATGTCCGATCTGTCGAGTATCCAACCCTGCAGTGGATTCTTGAGCGCGCTCACGTCCTAACTCCGCTCACACCCAGCTCCGCGAAGGTTTCAGCAATCCAGTCGGCAATAAAGTCGCGGACATTCGTCATGTTGTCTGCGCTTACATGTTCAATTCCCCCTTCATCACGGGTGAAAAATTTAAGCTCACGCTTGGGGCTGTTAACCGCTCCATCATATTGCTGATGAGCATATTCGCGGGGAATCTGACGATCAGCATCACCATGAGTGATCAGGAAGGGCACCGTAATCTTATCGATGACTGGGGCCAAGGTAATGCCCTCAGCAAAGGAGATGAATTCGCTGACGTCATTTGTACCCCATACCCACTGGACATGATCCCAGTAATGTGGAACAGGAATGTCACCCTCACGAGCAAGGCGACGTTTCTGCAATTCACCCCAATTGAAGTTCGCGCCCCAAGCGACACATAGCTTGAATCGTTTCTCCATTGCCACCGCACGCGGTGCGTAGTAACCGCCCAGCGACCAGGCGCACATGCCTATGTTGTCGCTGTCCACGTCGTCGCGCTGTTCCAGATAGTCGATCACCGCACCGGCCCAAACTTCGGACTCAATCAGGGCAGTCAAGCTGTTCAAGCGCAAGGCCTCTCCGGTACCCGGTTGATCCACAGAAATGCTTGAAATGCCGCGATCAGCGAGTGCGCTTTGAATACCACTGCCATAGATCATCTCTTTGAAACTATCCAGGCCGTTGGCTAGAACAATACAGGGTGCCTTCGCATTGCCACCCTTTGCCGCCACAAACAGCCCGGCAAGCGTGGTACCGTTGTAGGGAATATCTACCCGCCGGCAGTTGGCCTCGGACAGCTCAGTGTGCTGTACAAAGCATGCCAGCCCCTTTTTGTAGACAGGCTTTCGTGGCTCGAAAGTCGGGTGTGTCACTCGCTCGGCAGTCATGTAATAAACTGCAGCACGCTCCAATTTCGCACCGGCGCTAAGTTTTCGCCCAGCAGCCAGGTCAGCCTCTGCTAGTGAGTACAGGCGATCACCGAGGCTACTCCAGGCGTGGAAGAAAGCCTCGGCGCCACTATCGTCCGAACGTTGGGACGGCTCAACCAATGGACGACAAACGTCGTCTATTTCACCGTAATTTCCACCTGTCGCTAACGCAAGGTTAACGGACAGGTTCCATACATAATTAGTTGGGAAATATTCGATCATTTTCTGTTCCTCACAAATTGACTGCGGCGCGGCCTTTCAGGTTGAGAATCGTCCGTGCTTCGTCGGGTGTTGCCACCTCAAGAGACAGTTCATCAAGGATGCGGCGTACTTTGCGCACCTGGTCTGCATTGCTGACTGCAAGTTCGCCTTTGGCCAAATACACGCTGTCTTCGAGACCTACGCGAACATTACCGCCCATGACTGCTGACACGGCAGCAAGAGGCATCTGATGCCGTCCTGCCCCAAGGACTGAAAATTGATAATTCGCACGTCCGAATAACCTGTCAGCTGTAGTGCGCATCATCGAAAGATTTTCCGGGTCAGGGCCCATGCCCCCGAGTACGCCATAAATTGACTGGATGAAGAGCGGAGGTTTAATGAGACCTTCCTCAACGAAAAACGCGAGACTGTATAGGTGGCCAATGTCGTAGCATTCGAATTCAAACCGGGTGCCGCATTCCTCACCCAACTTCAACATAATGTTTTTTATATCTTTGAACGTATTCCGGAAGATCGTATCTTCGAAAGCCTCTAGATAGGGTTTCTCCCACTCGAAACGATAGTCCGTGATCTTTCGCGCAAGTGGATGAAGCGAGAAGTTCATTGACCCCATGTTCAGGGAACATAATTCCGGCTTGATCTGCAAAGCATAGGCAAGTCGCTCTTCAAGCGACATGTGCACACTTCCACCTGTAGTTATGTTTATCACTGCATCAGTTGCCTGCGCTATGCGAGGCACAAACTGGTCAAAGACTTCGGGGGCTGAGGTGGGCCGGCCATCTCGAGGGTCACGAGCGTGCAGATGCAAGATTGCTGCGCCCGCTTCAGCAGCTTCAATCGCTTGGGCAGCAATGTCGTCAGGAGTTAGAGGTAGATAGCGAGACATACTCGGCACGTGAGCCGAACCGGTGATCGCACACGTAATAATGACCTTGCTCATTGTCGTTATCCAATATTAGTGTTAACTAATTGCGCAGTTAGATGGGTTGCATCAACGTGGTATAGGTACTGTTCATTAACGCACCGGCATCACCGTGAGGCCTTCCTTCCCACTGAGCCATTTCCCATTCACCCAACCGTACACTTACGTCGTAAACGAGCTTTGCTCTGGGCATCCGGCGCTGTTCGAACGAAGTTAATGCCGATCCTAGGCTGCCAGTGTTAGCGGCTAACATCTCAGCGAGTAGGACTGAATCCTCGATGGCCATCCCTGCACCCTCCGCAAGGTGCGGGGTACTCGAGTGAGCAGAATCACCAATTAGGACGACTCGACCCTTGTGCCAAGGTTCTGGGAGCATGACCACTTCCATTGGCCGATAGACCACATCCTTCGCGTCCACAATCTGTTCGCTCAACTGCTTCACAATTCCGCCGTATTCAGAGAGCCTCTCCTTAAGAAGGGTATGCAACTGATCTGTTGGATGCCTTGGATTACCTGGTTCTGGCGTGGCAACGAATAGGTACATGAGCGTTTCTGAAAGTGGCACAAGACCGGCTTTGCTCTTAGCCCCAAAGAAAATCATTCCCCAGTCCAGATCACGAGGACGCTCAAAGTTATGGCGCCACACGCCTTGGCCTGTGAAGTGCGGCTTTACAACATCGCCGAACAGCTGATGGCGCAGCTGCGAAAAGGCACCGTCCGCACCGACGATGAGGTCGTATCGCCCTTCAGTACCGTCACTGAATACGGCATCGATACCATCAGCATCTTCTTTCCAGGAGGAGAGCGTGACACCCAAACGAACCGAGGTTCCTTGCCCCAGGGTGGTCTCAGTCAAAATGTTATGCAGTGCCGGTCGACGGATTCCGTTGATTGGGGGGTAATCGGAACCGAGCACGTTATGCCCACAACCTTCACCTAGTTGATTGCCTTGGGCGTCGCAGAAACGCCATCCCTTAAAGCCACGGCCATCTCGCACGCAAGCATCGCCCAATCCGATATCGCATAGAGCACGCAGAACATTCGAAGGTTGAATTATTCCGACACCGTAAACAGACCAACTTGGATCGCGCTCGATTACATCGGCTTCAATCCCTTTTCGATGAAGTGCGATAGCGGCGGTTAGACCTCCGATGCCACCTCCAATAATCAAGACCTTGCGAATTGCCACTTTAGCCACCTGCAATATTTTGGAATTATTGTTTGCTGAAACTAATATTATTTACTGAAGCTAATTACTGAGCCGTCGGAATCTTCCCATCGGTGAGGTAACGAACATCCCACTCTGGTGCTTGCGCCAGGAACGGTGGGATTTCTTGTACCCAGTGGGAATAAGCGAAAAGTGGAACTGGCCATTCTCGGGGCACCCAAGTGTCGTCAACATAGTCGGAGTCTGTCCCGTACTCGATTTCCCCGCCTGCGGGGCACGGCAAGTAATAGAACAGTGCAGAGTCGACGCGATGCCGTCCAAGTCCAAAATGCGACTTAGGCCACCCGGCGCGTTCCATGTTATTAACCCCCACCATCAACTCATCAATGTCAGACACCCCAAAGTTAGCGTGATGGAAGCGCAGTTTTCCATCCATGCCAGGCAGAGGCCCAGAGGCATTTATTGCGAGCAATGAATGATGGTTGTTGGTGCCGTCTGCGCGCAGGTAGACGCCTACGTCGTGCTGATAATCAGATAACTTGAATCCAAGACGCTCTTGAAAAAAAGCGGTCTCTTGGAGAAAGTTGGGCATCGCGAAAACTACATGATTAATAGTTTTGGGAGCTGCATGCGTGCGCCAAGGGCGGGGCGTGTTGAGGCGCTGAACATATCCAGGTGCGTTGGTAAGAGGCGGGGCGCTCACTACAGGTTTTTTTGTAAAGAGCCTAAGGCCAAAGGCGAGTCCGCCATCTGTAAGGAAACGAGCTACACCATCTTCACTGATGAGCACCTCCCGATCCTGCTTCAGGTTCTGGATCAGCACATCAAGAGCTAATTCAGAATCAACTCCCCAGATAACTTCTCGAACTCCGATGCCGACTTGGCTCGTATTGGGCATCCGATAGTCATCCATTAGTCTAACTACCACCTTTGAGCCTTCTTTGAGCTCAAATACTGACTCTGTTGTATCGCCTTGCTTCAGCGATAGCCCAAAATCTTTCAAATACTGCGTGCAAAGAGCGACGTCATCAACGCCGTAAACAAGAGATTCAATTCCAACAATTGCCATGCTTAATCCTCAGCATTAGTCTAGTGAACCGGGTGCTGCCCTTTTCGGAGTCGAAAAAGGATGAGCTCTAGAGCGAGGCAAAATCGCCGACAGGCCAACTTTTGGACGTGACGTCCACGGGGGGCGGGAGGGTAAACGAGACGGAACGTGCGGAATAAATGAACATGGAATCCTCCAACTTTTATTAGCCCTCATCGAGGTGCGTTTTTGTGAAACCAATCATGGAGGAGAGGCGGGAAATGAAAAGTTTGTTCAACGGACGCCTATGGTTCATGAGATGAACTCGTGCAGAGCATGGGCAGCGGGCAGAGTGGTCGCCTAGGAGTTCGTGCTGGGATCGACGTCGCGTGTTGCACATCCACCACTGACTCCGACCCACTGCAGCTCAGTGAGGTGCGCCCATTCGAGAGCTGAGCGAACGTATGGGGCGGCTCACCTATGTATGTTTGTAGGCTAAAAAAACAAGAAATGTTACGAGGTTGTAAGATCATGATTGAAGCTATCGTCACAAAAAAAATTCTTGCAGCTGATGACATATTCTCCTTCCACCTAATCCGAGCGGATGGAGCATCTCTACCTGAATTTTCTGCTGGAGCGCACATAGATGTGCAGCTACCTAACGGCCTGGTTAGGCAGTATTCGATACACAGCAGTCCAGAGGACACGCTTCAATATGAGATCGCTGTCTTGCTGGATCCATCTTCTCGAGGAGGTTCGCGCGCGATGCACGAGCTCCTTCATGAGGGCACGCGCGTAATCATAAGCGAGCCCCGAAATTTATTTCCTCTCACACCTGACGCTAAACGCTCCTTGCTCTTTGCGGGCGGAATTGGCGTCACTCCTATTCTGTGCATGGCGCAACGGTTAAACAAGCTAGGGTCTTCATTTGAGATGCACTATTGTAGTCGTTCGCGATCCCGAGCTGCATTCGTAGATCGGATCCAGGCGTCTGATTTTGCAGAGGCGGTTACGTGCTATTACGACGACGAAGGTGAAAAACTCAACTCCAAGTCAGTATTAGGCCGTTATGTTGTGGGAGATCATTTATATGTCTGCGGGCCTACGGGGTTTCTAGAATTTGTATTAAGTGAGGCAAGGGCGCTCGGGTGGCCAGAGGAAAGTCTTCATCGTGAATACTTTGCGGCTCCCCTTCAAAAACCTTCGCAAGCTAATACATTCGAAATACGCCTCGCCAGCAGCGGTCAATCTTTCGTTGTACCTGCGGAAAGTACAGTGGCTGAGGTGCTTCTTGAGGCAGGGATCAATATTCCTCTTTCGTGCGAACAGGGCGTCTGCGGGACGTGCTTAACCCGCGTACTTGAAGGCGAGCCCGATCACAGAGATATGTTTTTGACAAAAGAAGAGCGTGCGAAAAACAATCAGTTCACTCCCTGTTGTTCTAGGTCGAAAAGCCCAGTTTTGGTTTTAGATCTCTAAGATTTATCAGGTTGTAGCCTGTGAGCTTAACTGCTGCATGCGTCATAAGGCCACCTGTGCTGGCTTGGAATGTATCTTGAGCACATGATATGGCCTGCTCCTACTAACAAATATAAAAGGACAGTGGATATGAATTATTTGAGAAATACATGGTACGTCGCAGCATGGAATACTGAGATTAATTCAGGGGCGCTATTTACCAGGACGCTCTTGAATGAACCAATTCTTTTTTTTCGTGACGAGACCGGTCAAATCCAGGCGATCTATGATCGCTGCCCGCATCGATTCGTTCCACTATCCAAAGGTAAGTTAAGCGGATCAGAAGTACAGTGCGCTTACCATGGACTCAAATTCGATGGCACTGGTGGGTGTACTCACAATCCGCACGGGGACGGTAAAATCCCTCGAGCCGCCGTTGTTAAACGATACCCGGTCGTCGAAAAATACAGCATGATTTGGATTTGGATGGGCGATATAGCGAAAGCTGACGAGGCCTTGATTCCTGATTTTAGCTGTCAAGATCCATCCCGCTATGCTGTTGCTAAGGGTTACTTGTACGCCCAAGCTAACTATGTCCTGGAGTCGGATAACATTCTGGATCTGTCACATATCGAGTTCTTACATCCAGGTTCGCTCGGCAGTGAAAGCGTGAGCAAGGCGGCGACCAGTGTCGAAGAGGAAGGTAATACCATCTGGTCTTTTCGCCAGACATCTGCGGAAATATTGCCTGATTTTGTCTATACAGCGCTGGGGGTTAAGCACGGCACGGTCGTTGATCGTTGGATCGATGTGCGGTGGAATGCACCGGCTAACATGCTGATTTTTGTCGGCGCAACGCCCACGGGGCAACCGCGAGCAGAGGGTCGGGAGTCATATTTCCCTCAGTTTTTTACACCTGAGACAGACTCTACTACGCACTACTGGTATTCCACTCAAGCCCCCTTGGAAATGGGAGAAGAAGGACAGGTGTTTGCACAAGCACAACTAGACGGGCTGACCGAACCGTTCAGCAAAGAAGATCTACCAATGCTCGAGGCGCAACAAGTCAACATGGGCGAAGCAGATTTCTGGTCGCTTAAGCCAGTCCTGTTGCCCGGGGATGCGGCGGCAGTTCGCGCGCGCCGTGCGTTGGACAAGCTGATCTTGGAAGAGTCTGCGGCGAATATTCCGGCAGTCAATGTATAGCAAGGATTGCGATACCTAACGTCGAACTCCAGCCGCAGTAATAGCGGAGTGATCAGCCAGACGGAAAAAAGGTATCGCCTTGGAGTGTTTTTTCCAGCACTCCAAGGATCCCTTGGCGACGCACTCGGTCGTTGTAGACCATTTTTAAATCCAATTTATGGCGCTGTGAACAGAACCTGTCGAAAGACGGATCAGCGTGCGTGAAAAGTATCCGCTTTTCCATGTGGTAGTTCTCCTGTGCAGCCGGGTGCAGTGGGTGCATATAGAGATTCTCTAAAAATCCTTCACTTTGACCTGCTATCGGGGCATGCGAATGCAACTCAACGACAAAGTCATCATTATCACCGGGGGTTGCCAAGGATTGGGCCGCTCAATGGCCGAGTATCTGGCCGAGAAGGGGGCGAAACTGGCGCTTGTCGACCTCAACAAGGAAAAGCTCGACGACGCTGTCGCTGCTTGCGCGGCAAAAGGTGTCGAGGCTCGAGCTTATCTGTGCAACGTCGCCAATGAAGAGCAAGTGACGGACATGGTCACTCAGGTGGCCGAAGACTTCGGCGCGATCCATGGCTTGATCAACAATGCCGGCATCCTGCGCGATGGATTGCTGCTCAAGGTGAAGGATGGCGAAATGACCAAGATGAGTCTGGCCCAGTGGCAGGCGGTTATCGATGTCAACCTGACCGGAGTATTCCTGTGCACCCGGGAAGTCGCGGCAAAAATGATCGAGCTGAAAAGCAGCGGTGCAATCATCAATATCTCGTCGATTTCCCGTGCCGGCAACGTCGGCCAGACCAACTACTCCGCCGCCAAGGCCGGTGTCGCCGCAGCGACCGTAACCTGGGCCAAGGAACTGGCGCGCTTCGGCATTCGAGTGGCGGGTATTGCGCCGGGCTTTATCGAAACCGAGATGACCCTAGGCATGAAGCCGGACGCTCTAGAGAAAATGACGTCGGGAATCCCACTGAAGCGCATGGGCAAGCCGGATGAAATTGCTCATTCGGCGGCTTACATTTTCGAGAACGACTACTACACCGGTAGGATTCTGGAGATGGATGGCGGGATGCGCATGTAGGAGCCAATGCAGAACGAAAGTGGGAGTAGGCTAGCTGTTCCCACAGTCGATTGCATTTCTAAGAAATCATCGTCGCAGTTGATGAGGTTCGGCATCAGCGATGACGCTGCTTCCTGCAATATATCAATGTCCAACGGCACCTTAAGCTCTAGAGGCACTGGAATCCGAAGTGCTTACACAGGCTTAGCTGCTGCTTTTCTATGGCGGATCGTGCGGGGCAGGCTTACGCCTGGCCGGTACCCTCGGACGCTGTTTGTCACCCAAACGCGTGACAACGGTTGTTGGCAGTTTTACTTGTCCGAGGAGATAAGGAGAATGGCATGCCCACCTTTTAAGCTCGTGCGCCACCCCGGCCGTATAGTTCACGCTGCGAACTATCTCGGAGGATTCCGCGATGTTTGACCTGTCGCTTCTAATCGGCCTCCCCCAACCCAATACTATCGACACTGAATCGCTTAGCCCTGAAGGTGCCGCGATTAAACTACGGCAGGCTGCCACTCTTCGATTTAATGGAGCTCAGAGTATTCTGCTTCATTTTCCGCAAGACGTTGAGTTGGCAGTAGATCTGTTGGATGACGCCGCTGTGTTGTACGACAAGGCGTTCCGGAGTTTGATTGGCATCCCAGCTCAAGCGTTCATCAACAGATCCATGAGTATGTCTCTGTCCCATCCGCTGAAGGCTCACCTGCGATCCAGCCCCCCGTGGGGCGATGAGTTCGCTCCGGTAATAAAGGAGGGGGTTCGTTGCGCAGAGACTTGGCTTGAAGGCTCATCATTACCGTTATGGTGGGCGCTGTCTTAGAACCGAAAACGCCATCGTCCAGGTGATCTCCAAGAAGCATTTGAAGCAGGTTTTCTGCTTCGATTGCAGCAAACGCTGCTCATGCGGCGTGAGGCGGTGCCTTCCCAATCGACCAGCTTTGATGACTGAGTCTTTAATTGACATTTGAGACTTTGCTTTTGCCGCCAAACCCTCCGATCCAGCGATCTTTGATCGCGCCGATCGGACGGTTCACTCGCTTTTTCTCGAAGCCACCTGGTTCCGCCCTCCCATTTCAAGTTTTTAGGGCCACGCCTTCTTTTACCCAAGTGATTGCCCACGATATCTAACGAGCGCAATGCAATTCAGCGGCAGAGCCGAGTTTGTCGTAGGGCTAGGGCTAGAGAGGTGGCGACAGCGGCGACAGCGGCGACAACCCTTGTCGGACGTGCTCTGCAGCGTGGCGACAAAAGTGGCGACAGTCGCCACTTTTTGAGCACTTTGGCCGTGCCGCTTGACCGTCTTTTCGAGTGAGTATAAAAATTGGCGCATGGACCGCTGTCGTTGACAGCACCAGCCCAGGTAGTCAGAACCTTCAAGGCTACGCCACTTGTTGGTGGTTCTTCCCCAAGTGCGATTAGCGTCCGGCGGCTCGCACGGTCACTCCTCTAGAGTGATGGATGCCTACTCGACTTGTCTGTCCATTGCGGCAGACGATGGACCTTCCTCGCTGCGCTGCAGCAACCTCACCTCTCGACGCATTCGCTGCGCCAATCCATGCCCGTCTCTTTCTCCTGGAAAGAGACGGGCGCTCATACCACTGCTGCAAGCCACGTCGTACAAGGCATTGCCGCAACTCTCCTCGTGACAATCGGCCTGAAAAATCCGATTCGTCGCCATCCGCAACGACACAGGCACCGGTGCCGCAGCCTATGGAAAGGCTGCACCTGACTGACAGTCAGGCATGCCCCAGGTGTCGATGTTGTTGCCTTCTCTCACTCAGGATCTCCAGGTGCCGAACTCGTCAGTCGGCACAGCCTCCACCCGCCCGCATCTTCGGATGCGTCTAAGGAGGCCAGATTCATGGGGTCATGCCCTTGCTCCCGGTCGTAAGGAGCCGTTCGTTTCACGTCAGTGAACACCTCACAGGCCGCAGGGGCCTTGATCCCTGATAACACTCAACAGCCGTGGCGGGACTACGTGAGGACAACCAACTATGAACGAGGAGAGGGCCCATGCAGCAGTTAGATCCGAAGCTTGAACTGCCACGACCACCTCGACCGCTGATTGAGTCGAATCCCGTGGCCCCGCCTTATCCGGTGCAGGCACTGGGTGGGATTCTTGGGCCTGCGGTAGAGCGAATGGCCGAGGTCATCGGCGTGCCCCAGGCATTGGCCGCGCAATCAGTGTTGGCTACCTCGGCGCTGGCCACTCAAGGTCATGCGGGCTTACAGCTCGACGGGAGAAATTATCCCCTGTCGCTGTACCTGATCACGGTGGCTGCGTCCGGTGATCGCAAGACCGCGGCAGACCGATGTGCATTGCTGCCGGCACGGCAATGGGAGCGTGAACAGTGGAAGCGCTACCGCGAACAACTCGCCCTGTACCATGCCGCACAGCGGCAGGCGCAGCGTATCAAGCCTGCCGATCCCTCTCCCAAAAACAGCGTACCGCTCGAGGCGGAGCCTTCGGCCCCTCGGTTGATCACCACAGACCCGACGATCGAGGCCCTGGTCAAGGGGCTCTGCCATGACTTGCCGAGCATGGGGCTGTTCTGTGACGAGGGCGGACAATTCCTTGGCAGCAGCACCATGAGTCGGGACAACCGTTTGAAAGCGGTCACGACCTTGTCGTCACTCTGGGACGGCAGTCCGATAGATCGCGCGCGGTCTATGGCGGGTGAAAGCTTGCGAGCTTACGATCGACGCTTAAGCCTGCACCTGATGCTGCAACCGTATCTAGCCATGCAGTTAATCAGTGACCCATTGCTGCAGGGGCAAGGCATTCTAGGGCGCTGCTTGATGACCTGGCCCACCAGTCTAGCCGGGCAACGTAACTACCAGGCTGTCGACTTGTCTAAAGACGCCGCCCTCAAGCGCTATCATCACCGCCTTTCGGCTCTGTTTTATCAGCCTTGGTTACTATCCGCTGACGGAGCCTTGCAGCTGTCAGAGCTGAGCCTCAGTCCGCTGGCACGTCGTCGCTGGATTGATTTGCATGATGCTATCGAAGCTCAGCTAGGGGAGTTTGGCGAGCTGGCCAGCGTACGGCCCAGCGGATCAAAGGCCGCCGATAACCTCCTGCGCGTCGCCGGCATTCTTGCAGTTGTGGAGGAGAGCAGCGTCGTGGAGGTCGACCATATCCAACGGGCCTCGGCTCTAGTCGGCTACTACCTCACCGAGATCCAGCGCCTGACTGAGCAGGAGCCAGTGTGTCGAGTAAAAGAGGAGGCGGACCGCCTGCTGCGATGGCTACAGGTCAAAGATTGGAAGCGTTTCAGTATTCGTGAATTGAATCGCAACGGTCCCCGCTTTGCCCGCAAGAGCAGTCGTTATGCCGCCAAGCTGCTGGTCGAGTTGATTGATCATCAGTGGTTGATCACCGATGGCCACACCTTCGAGGTGCGCCATGTTTAATCTTGATGAAGCGCTGCGTAACCATCTGGCTCAGCGTCAAAAGGAGCCCAAAGCGCGATTTGTCGTCGCTACTGTCGCCACTTTGTCGCCACGCTCAAACCTAGGCAGGACAAGGGTTGTCGCCGCTGTCGCCAGTGTCGCCACCACCCATAAAACTATCACCTCGACGACAGCCATTATTCAATGGTTGAAAGAGGAGGGTGCGCATCTTTACGTCACCGACAACACGCTGTGTTTTCGCCCGACTGATTGGGCTCAGTTCGCGATTGTAAGTGCGCACTGGCGAGCCCTTTTGCAAGATATCGCGGCAGTCGATCAGGAACAGAAAAATGGCTAGGGTCGGTAAGCGAGCGGGGCGCAATTTCGGCTTTGGTCGCCAGCTCAGCTATGCCGGACCGCAAGCCTTGAAAGATCTGTTTGGCGACGGCCATTTTGCTACCGTCAAAGCCCATAGCGATCGCTGGCAGGCATTCGTGCATTGGTGTCGATCCGATGAAGGACCGAGGGTCAACGACGCGCGCCAGATAGACCGCGAGATCCTCATGCGGTACGCCGTCCACGTGCGGGAGCAGGTTGATCAGGGCAACGTCGGCATTGCCACCGCGCAGAACCGACTGTCCAGCGTGAACCGAACAATGGCTGCGCTGCGCGGTGATCAGTACGTCAAAATCCCGAGTCCAAGCAAGGCGCTGGGCTTGCAGCGCTCAGGCGTTCGTAGTGAACCTCCACAAGGCCAAGACCGTGTGCAGGTCAGGCTGATTGCGCAAGTGCTGTCAGAACGTCAGCAGGAGAGGGTGAGTGCCATTGTGCTCCTTGCCCGGGAGACCGGTATGCGACTGCGCGAAGCGATCCTGGCCGATCTGCCCCGACTGCAACGAGAGGCTCAGCGACTGGGGAAGATCAATATCCAAGACGGCACTAAGGGCGGCCGATCCGGCGCGTCCGCACCACGCTGGATTACGGTCACGGATCAAGTCCGCGGCGCCCTGGATATAGCTTGCGAGGCGTCACCCAGTGGCAGTAGAAATTTGTTGGCGCCCGATGAAAGCTACAAAGACTTCATACAAAAGGTCGTGCGGCCGGCACGCGACCTCCTGCATGAACGAGGTTTGAAAGGCTTCCATGAACTGCGGGCAGCTTACGCCTGTGAGCGCTATGAACAACTGACGGGCTTCCCTGCACCCGTCAATGGCGGTCGTGTTCATCGAGAAGATCGGGAGCTTGATCAGCGTGCACGACAGCAGATCAGCCACGAACTGGGACATAACCGCATCGATGTGGTGAGTGCCTACATCGGAGGTCGGCGATGACGGTCGAGTTCGACATAGCGTTGTTTTTGCGTCCCGTGCTCAAAGGTGCACATGCCACGCAGCAGCGGCACATCAGGCAAGCAGAAAGGATGCACGAGGTGATTCGTGAGCGCTGGGGTTGCGCGACTCCCTGGTCCTGGAGAGAAAAGCACGTGAGATGGTTTCTGGAGCACTATTTGCGATGCTCAGCTCCAGCTACCATCTACTACTATGAGTTAACAGCAGGGTTGATCCGCCGTAGAAAGGCAAAAGTCGTGGTTGCCTGATAGACCTTTAAGCGTGAGCCCCTGAGTATGGGAATGCGGAGCCTTCCCATACTCAGGGGCTTGGCTGAAAAAGCGCTGGCATACCAGAGATCTGGCAACTGTCGTCACTCCTTTCGCTCTGCTACACGACACGGGTCGTAGCCGGTGGCGCGTACCTTTTGGAGGTTCAGCGAATCGGTACGACGTTGCGATCTCTGGTTTGATTGATGGCCGATGCCGACAGGCTGCCGGTTGCCGCCTTCTGGATATGTTCACTCCACCAAGCCATCATCGGACGCCGGCGTTCGATGTAATCCGTCCGGTTGTAGGCGCTACGAACTTCGTCCTTGTCTACATGCGCCAGTGCGACCTCGATCAGCTCCGGATCCCAGCCATGCTCATTCAGGATGGTGCTCGCCATCGAGCGCAAGCCGTGGCTGACTAGACGGTCCTGAAAGCCCATGCGCTTCAACGCCATGTTGGCGGTCTGGCTATTGGCATGGGTGCGGGGATTTCTATCTGAGGGGAACACGTACTCTCTGTTACCGCTGAGTTGCTTGAGCGTCTCCAGTAACGAAAGTGCCTGATCGGTAAGAGGGATTGTGTGCGGCCGACGCTTTTTCATGCGCTCTGGCGGAATGGTCCAAATGCGCTTGTCGAAGTCGATATCTGCCCATCGTGTGGTGGCTGCTTCGGCAGGGCGGGTCATCGTGTGCAGTTGCCATTCGATCAGGCAGCGGGTCGTGCGCTTGATGCTGGCGTTCGCGATTTCCATCATGAGCTCGGGAAGCTCCTCAGGTGGTAGCGCAGCCATGTTCTCTTTCTTGGGTCTCTTGAACACCGCCCGAATTCCATTGAGGGGGTTCGCGAATATCAGCCCGGAGTTGACCCCGTAGGTCATGATCTCGTTGAGTCGTTGGCTCAATCGTTTCACGGTTTCGAGGCTCCCTTTGGCCTCGATTGGACGAAGAATCTTGATAACCATCGGAGCAGTGATTTGAGAGAGCGGCGTTGTTTTCATGCTTGGGAAAACATGAAGCGTCAGCGATCTCCAAATGTCTTCGGCGTAGGCTTTGGTTACGGAGTCTTTCTTCAACTCGAACCAGGCCGTGGCCACCTTCTCGAAAGTGTGTTCACGCTCAGCAAGTTTGGCTTGCCTTACCTCATCACGCTGGGTTTTGGGATCAGTGCCTAAAGCGAGCAGCTCACGCGCCTCTGCGGCTTTCTTTCGGGCGTTGGCTAGCGAAAGGTCGGGGTATGGACCAAGCGCCATATTGATACGGCTTCTGGTCAGGGGCTCGCGGTAATTGAAATTCCACATCATTGAGCCGCTCGCGCGTACTCGAAGCTGTAAGCCATCGCCGTCGCTGAGGACGAAGTCTTTACCAGTTGCCTTGACTGCCTTGAGCTGGCGATCGGAGAGGCGGGTTGCGTTAGTAGGCATGGGGGCTACCTCCAGCACCGTTTTGGTATCCTGAAAATAGCATTTGGCAGTCCGGGATACCACCTGGGATACCAAAGCGCCTGGAACTCAGAAACCCTGCAAAGCCCCCATAAGCGCTGAAATTCCCGTATTTACTGGATTTCAGGCACAAAAAAAGACGTCCGTGGACGTCTTTAGATGATGAAGTGGTGGAGCCGGGGGGATTTGAACCCCCGTCCGCCAGTACTCCGCTGTCGGTACTACATGCGTAGCCGTTTCTATTAAGTTAACCCTCAGCGACCCGAAGGGCAGGGTGCTTTGGGCGAGTTGTGTAAGTTTTAGCCGCTTCGTCCACAACGTACTGCACGGCGATTCTGTTCTATATGACAATCACTTTGGGTTTACAGACATCCCCTGGTGATTGCTGGACCCGAAGGTACCAGAAGCTCAGGTCTAAGGCTGCTTACGCAGCGATAGCGAATTCCTGGCCGTAGTTTTCGTCATTGGCAACTATAAGTAGTTGCAACAGTGGATTTACGAGTTCTGTTACCAACTCGGCATGCACCTAAAGTTTCGCGACCGGCGTCGAATCCTAAACGGCCCCGTGCTTGTAACTCGTTGTTTCATAGTGAGTGACAAGCCTGTGCAGTGTACGCCAAACGGTCACGGAAGGCCAACCCGAAGGTTGGCCCTGCGCTTATTGACCGCCTTTGTCCAGGTTCTGCAGGTCTTGCAGGGCCTTGGAGGTGATTTCGATGCACTTCTTGTCGTCACCGGCGGCGTGGGCAGCCTTGGCCTGGGAGACGGCTGTGTCGATTTCGCCGCTTTTGCCACTGGTGTCGGTGGCGAGCAGCGCTTTACCGTTGTTGATTTTGTCCAGGTTGATCTTGCACAGGTCGGGCTCGCCAGCAGCGAAAGCAGGGGAGGCCAACATCGCAGCGGTAATGAACAAGCCAGCAAGAGCGGAACGCTTCATAGGGTATCTCCTTGCGCAAAAAAGGCTCGACGCTGCTGGCGTTCATGGGCTGCCAGCGACATCACTGATGGGCCTCGTGCGTCGAGGCCTATGCAGATGACTACGCCAGCGCGCAGGGGTTCTGTTTTTTTTGCGGGATCAATGGGCGCGGGCCTGGGTCACGCGATCCACGAGGTACACCAACCCGTGATAGTCGATGCCGCCATGCTGGCTCAGGCCGATCTCGCAGGTGCGGCTGGTGGAGATGCCTTCACTGCAGTGCTGCACTGCATCCTTGAGGGAGCGCAGCGAGTGGGCGTTGAGTTCCGGCGTGGTGAAACCTTTGTCGCCGGCAAACCCGCAGCAGTGGATGCCTTCCGGGATCACCACGGTTTTGGCACAGCGACGGGCCAGGTCGATCAGGGCCTGGCTTTCTCCCAGGTGTTGGGTGCTGCAGGTGACGTGTACGGCGATCGGTGCCTCCTGCGGTGTGAAGTCGAGACGGTCCATCAGGTGCGTGCGGATGAAACGTACGGGGTCGTAAAGGTCCAGGCGCGTTTCGCCGAGGTCTTGCACCAGGCGCAGGGTGCAGGGGCTGGTGTCGCAATAGATCGGGTCCAGGCCGCCGCGGCTGGCATGGAGCAGGGCGCCGATCAGTTCCTGGCGTTTGTGTTCTGCCTGTTCGGCGTAGCCTTTGGAAGCGAAAGGCTGGCCGCAGCACAGGTTGTCCTGGTTGTCGGGAAACACGACCTGGTAACCGGCTTTTTCCAGCAGGCCCTGGGTTTTTTCGTACAACGACATCTGCTCTTTATCACCGGCCGCCGGGCCCATGGCGCGTGAGACGCAGGCCGCCAGGTAGACCACCCGTGGCCGCTCATCCGTCACCGCCGGGCTGAAGCGAATGGCTTTTTCCGGTTGTGGCATGGCGTTGGTCCACTGCGGAATCTGTCCCTTGGACAACTTGGTCATGGTGGCCGACAGCTTCGCCAGGCGAGGCGCTCCCAGCAGCATGCGTGCACCATTGGCTACATGCAGGGTAAAGCGCGCACCTTGCAGTGCCGTGGCGAAATGGGTGGCCAGCCATTCGGCGGTTTTCGTACGGTCGGCGTCACGGCTTCGCAGTTTTTTCACCAGGTCGCCGGTATTGATTCCTACCGGGCAGCGCTGGGCGCATAGGCCGGTGGCGGCGCACGTGTCGATGCCCTGGTAGTGGTAGGCCGCTTCCAATTCGGTAGTGTCGACGCCGGCGCGTTTTTTCGCCTGTATATCTCGCCAGATCACGATGCGCTGGCGCGGGCTCAACGTCAGGCCCTTCGATGGGCATACCGGTTCACAGAAACCGCACTCAATGCACTTATCCACAAGCTCGTCGGCCGCAGGCAGCGGCTTGAGGTGCTTGAGGTGAATCTGCGGATCTTCGCTGAGCACCACATCAGGATTGAGAATGCCGTTGGGGTCGAGCAGGCGTTTGAGTTGCCACATCAATTGATAGGCGTCGCTGCCCCATTCCAGCTCCACGAACGGTGCCATATTGCGGCCGGTGCCGTGTTCGGCTTTCAGCGAACCGCCGAACTCCACGGCCACCAATTGCGCGACGTCATCCATGAACGCTTGATAGCGTGTGACTTCATCCGCGCTGTTGAAGCCTTGGGTGAACACAAAGTGCAGATTGCCTTCCAGGGCATGTCCGAAAAGGATGGCTTCGTCGTAGTGATGTTTGTCGAACAGTTCGATCAAGCGGTTCACGCCAATGGCCAGTTGCTCGACCGGGAAGGTGACGTCTTCGATGATCACCGTGGTGCCGGTTTTGCGTACAGCACCTACGGCGGGGAAGGTGTCCTTGCGGATGGCCCACAGGCGGGCGTTTTCCACGGGGTCTTCGGTGAAGTCGACCTGTTTCTCCACCGGGAAAACGGCCAGCGACGCCATGATCAGCGCCAATTGTTCGTGCAGCAATGACGGCGATGCGGCGCGGGATTCAATCAGCAGGGCGCAGGCACTTTCTGACAAGTGCTGTACGAATGCGGGCATGCCCGGTTTGTTCTGCACCGAGCGCATGCTGCGTCGGTCCAGCAACTCGACAGCCGACACCGGTTGGGTTTTCAGGATGGTGACTGCGTTGCAGCAGGTCTCCACATCCGGAAACACGATCAACGCCGACGCCTTGTTCGGGTGGTCGATCACGGTGTCGTAGGTGACTGCGCTGATAAACCCTAGGGTTCCCTCGGAGCCCACCAATAAATGGCTGAGGATATCCAGTGGTTCATCAAAATCCACCAGGGCGTTGAGTGACAGGCCGGTGGTATTTTTCAGACGGTATTTGTGGCGGATTTTTGCTGCCAATTCAGCGTTTGCCCGCGTTTCACGGCCGAGTGTGGCCAGGCGCTCGAGCAGTGCGCCGTGCTGTTCACGAAACGCCGTAACGCTGCTTGCGTCTTCTGTATCGAGGCGGCTGCCATCGGCCAGGACCAGACGAATTCCGGCCAGGGTGTGGTAGGTGTTCTGCGCCGTACCGCAGCACATGCCACTGGCGTTGTTGGCGACGATTCCGCCGATCTTGCAGGCATTGATCGACGCCGGGTCTGGGCCGATCTTGCGCCCGAATGGCGCCAGCCAGGCGTTGGCCTGTGCGCCGATCACGCCGGGTTGCAGGCGGATCTGAGTGCCTTGCCCGCGAATCTCACGGCCGTTCCAATTGTCCCCCAGCACGATCAGTACCGAGTCGCTTATCGCTTGCCCGGACAGGCTGGTGCCGGCTGCGCGGAAGGTTACCGGCACACGTTCACGCTGGGCCAGTTGCAGCAGCGCCACCACTTCGTCTTCCGATTCGACGCGGATCACCAGTTGTGGGACCAATCGGTAAAAGCTGGCGTCGGTGCCGAATGCGAGGGTGGAAAGTGGATCGTCGAAACGTCGATCTTGTGGGATCAGCTGTGCGACGTCAGCAAGGAAAGCGGCAGGCAGACTCATTGGTCCTCCAGGATCAGCACCCCCCGGGCGCCGTATTGACACGATTGCGCAAAGCCGACGCCGAAGTTATAGCCTGGCGTCGGTTATGACCCTATTGCTACGGCTTTAGTGCACCAGCATGCCGGTAAACCAGTAAGCCTGGGCCAGGGTGATCAGCCCGACGATCGTGGCGAAGAACAGGCTGTGCTTGAGGGTGAAGCGGAACAGGTCGGATTCTTTACCCACCAGTCCGGTAGCGGCGCAAGCCACGGCGATCGATTGCGGCGAAATCATTTTGCCGGTCACGCCGCCGCTGGTGTTTGCAACGACCAGAAGCGTGTCGTTGACGCCGATCTGGTGCGCCGTGGTGGCTTGCAACGAGCTGAACAGGGCGTTGGACGATGTGTCGGAGCCTGTCAGGAAAACCCCCAGCCAGCCTAGGAACGGCGAGAAGAACGGGAAGGCTGCACCAGTGCCAGCCAATACCAGCGCCATGGTCGAAGACATGCCGGAGTAATTGGTGACAAAGGCGAATGCCAGCACCATGCCGATAGACAGGATCGGCCACCGCAACTCGTAGAAGGTCTCTTTTAAAGTGGTAAGACCAATCTTGATATTGATCTTCAGGACTAGCATCGAGATCAGTGCCGAGAAGAAAATAGCGGTACCGGTCGCTGAAATCGGGTCCAGCTTGAATATCGCTGGGATCGCAGTCGGGTTGGTCACGATGGGTGCAACCTTGATCACCATTTGATCCAGGTGCGGGATCGCGAAGTTGAATACCCAGCTGTACATCGAGCCGCCTGCGGCGAACATCGCCTTGAACGGTTTGAGGGTCCAGATGGTGACCAGCACGGTGAGGATCAGGAACGGTGACCACGCCTTGAAGATCTGCCCCTGGCTGTAAGGTGAGGCGACGGTGCTGCGCGGCAGGCCGAAGCCGCCGGCGCTGGCGGTAATCGCTGCGTCGGAAGTGGCGCCGGCAATCTGCGCGCCCGCAGTGCGTTTGGGTTGCCATACTTTCAGGAACAGGGTCAGAGAGATCAGGCTGGCCAGGGCCGAGGTGATATCCGGCAGTTCCGGGCCGATGAAGTTGGACGTGAAGTATTGGGTGATGGCAAAGCTCAGGCCCGCGACCAGCGCAGCTGGCCAGGTTTCGCGAACGCCGCGCAGGCCGTCCATCATGAAGACCAGCCAGAACGGCACGAACAGCGACAGCAGCGGCAGTTGGCGGCCAGTCATGGCGCCGATCTTGAATGCATCGATTCCGGTCACTTGCCCGGCAACGATGATCGGAATTCCCAAGGCGCCGAAGGCGACGGGTGCGGTGTTGGCAATCAGGCACAGGCCGGCCGCGTACAGCGGATTGAAGCCCAGGCCTACCAGCAGTGCGGCGGTAATCGCCACGGGGGCGCCGAAACCGGCAGCACCTTCCAGGAATGCGCCGAAGCAGAAGCCGATCAACAGCACCTGCAGGCGCTGGTCATCGGTGATCGACAGGACAGAGCTGCGGATGATCTCGAACTGGCCGCTCTTGACGGTGAGTTTGTAGAGAAACACCGCCGCGACAATGATCCAGGCAATAGGCCACAGGCCATAGGCAAAACCGTAGCCAGCGGCGGCCAGCGCCATGTCCACTGGCATGTGGAAGGCAAAGATCGCTACCAGTATCGACAACGCCAGCGTGATGCTGCCGGCCACGTGGCCTTTGAGGCGAAACACGGCCAGAGCCAGGAAGAAAAACACGATCGGAATAACGGCGGCCAGTGCGGACAGGCCGAGGCTGCCGAGCGGGCTGTAGAGCTGTTGCCAGGTTTGCATATGGGGTGGCCCCTAATTGTTGTTGGTCAGGCACTTCATAGTCGACTTGGATAATTGGTAATACCAATTTACAATCGCTGGAGGCTAGGTTAAAAGTCTTCGCGGGATGTGTCAATTTGCCGCTCGCGAAACTTTGGTCGTAGCCCGGCAGGCGAGGTGGTTTGATCGGGTGAATCGAAGCGGTTCTGATAGGTGCTGGAAGGGCGGCGATAGGCCAGAATAGAGGCCCCGGCGAGTGGTCGGGATGGTGGGGAGTGAGTTATGGGGTTTGATCAGGTGCGTCAGCGCCGTTTGTCTGACGATATAGTCGAGCAGCTTGAGGGGATGATCCTTGAGGGCACGTTGAAGTCGGGTGAGCGTTTGCCGGCCGAGCGCGCTTTGGCTGAACAGTTTGGTGTGTCGCGTCCTTCGTTGAGGGAGGCGATTCAGAAGCTGGCGGCCAAGGGCTTGTTGGTGAGCCGTCAGGGTGGGGGCAATTATGTTGCCGAGTCACTGGGCTCGACGTTCAGCGATCCGTTGCTGCACCTGTTGGAAAACAATCCCGAGGCCCAGCGTGACCTGCTGGAGTTTCGTCAGACCCTTGAAGCGTCCTGTGCTTATTACGCAGCATTGCGAGCTACTGAGGTCGACCGTGAGCGGCTGACCGCTGCATTCGAGGCGTTGCAGGATTGCTATGCCCGCGTTGATGAAGTGAGTCGGGTCGAGGAGGGGGCTGCGGATGCACAGTTCCACCTGGCCATCGCGGAGGCCAGCCATAACGCGGTGTTGCTGCACACTATTCGCGGCTTGTTCGACCTGCTCAAGCGTAACGTGGTGACCAATATTGGCGGCATGTATCAGCAACGTACGGAGACGCGCGACATGCTGATCAGTCAGCACCGGGAACTGTACCTGGCGATTATCGAGGGCCGGGCCGAGCAGGCGCGAGAAGTCTCGACGCGTCACCTGGAGTACGTGCAGGAAGTGTTGGAGGAAGTACGTCAGGAGGTTCAGCGCGTGGCGCGTGCGGAGCGGCGTAAGGGGATGTAGCCGGGGGGAAGTCCCGAGGCTACATCGTTACAAGGGTTACTCTTCCTTGCCCTTGTTGCGCACGGCGCGATGCAGTTCGCGGTTGGAATCGCGTTCGCGCTCAGTATCACGCTTATCGTATTCCTTCTTGCCCTTGCCCAGTGCGATCTCGCACTTGACCAGGTGCTTGCTCCAATACCAGGACAGGCAGATACAGGCATAGCCTTTCTGCTGTACGGCTGCGGCGAGCTTTTCCAGTTCGCGGGCATTGAGCAATAGTTTGCGCGTGCGCACCGGGTCGGCAATCACGTGGGTGCTCGCGGTTGTCAGCGGGGTGATATGACTGCCGAGCAGCCATGCCTCGCCATCCTTGAGCAATACGTAGCTGTCGACCAGTTGCAACTTGCTGGCACGCAGACTCTTTACTTCCCAGCCGGCCAGGACCAGACCAGCCTCGAACCGATGTTCGATGAAGTAATCGTGTCGCGCTTTTTTATTTTGCGCGATGGTCCCTGTGGGGTGTTTCTTTTGTTTAGCCATAGGGGCGGCATTATAGGGAGTTGCGAGCGTGTCGGCTACGGTCAACCTGCGTGCTTGAGCGTGTTGGTCGAATCCCGGACAATACCGGCAGTTCTTTGGTTTTTTTCTTTCGCGGATCGGACTGTTGTTTCGCGATGTTTGCCGCTCAGCTGTGGAAATCACGCACACATGACGACGCATATTCAACGTTCGGCCCTGCTGCCCTATCCGGCGCAGGCGCTCTATGACCTGGTCAACGACGTGGCGCGTTACCCGGAATTCCTGCCTTGGTGCTCAACTGCCGAGGTGCTGGAAAGCAGTGATGAACATATGGTTGCCAGTGTTGGGGTGGCGAAAGGCGGGCTCAGTCAGCACTTTGTTACGCGGAATGCGCTGGTGCCGGGCAAGTCCATTGAAATGAATTTGCAGGAAGGGCCGTTTACCCAGCTACATGGTGTATGGGTTTTCAAGGCGCTTACCGACAAGGCCTGCAAGATCAGCCTGGATTTGTCGTTTGATTACGCTGGGCCGATTGTGCGGGCGACATTGGGGCCGTTGTTCAATCAGGCGGCCAATACCCTGGTGGATGCATTCTGCCAGCGAGCCAAGCAATTGCATGGTTGAGATCGAGGTGGTTTATGCCGCCGAGGATCGCCAGGTTCTGCTGGCGCTGACGGTGGCTTCGGGAACCAGTCTGCGTGCAGCAGTGCAATTGTCAGGGATGGCTATGCAGTTTCCTGAACTGGATCTGGCTGCTTGCCCCTTGGGGGTATTCGGTAAGGTCGTCACGGATGCTGAGGTGCGTCCCGTGCAATCGGGCGATCGCATTGAAATCTATCGGCCCTTGCTTGTGGACCCTAAAGAAGTGCGCAGGCTGCGTGCCGCCAGGGCGGCGTTGGCGAAGCGGCAGCATCCATAAGCTGGTTGAATGACAGGCAACAAAAAGCCCGGCATGCCGGGCTTTTTATATGCGCCGCAATGTTACTGCGGGCTGGTGTCCAGAGGCTGAGGCGTCGGGACAGGGACCGTTTCGACCCCGTCGACGTCTTTCTGGATCTTGTCGAGCAAGGAGCCTGGCTTGGCTGGTACTTCGGACTTCGGCTTCTCGCTTTCCTGCACAGGTGCAGTCACGTTGGTGCCGTTATCGTTGCCGAGCAGCGCTTGATCACGGCTTACGCCTGGCATGAAGTCACCCGACAGGCTGACAAGCTGGTCATTGCCATTGAAAATGACGCTGACGCGCTCCTGTTGGCGTTCACCGCCACCAGGCTGCAGGCTATAGAGATAATCCCAGCGATCGGCGTGGAAAGTGTCAGTCAGCAGGGGGTTGCCCATAATAAACCGTACTTGCCGTCGGGTCATTCCCGGGCGTAACTGGTCTATCATGTCCTGCGTGACGACATTGCCCTGCTGGATGTCGATTTTGTAAACCCCGGGGAATGAACAACCGGCGAGTGCGAGCAGTCCCACAAAGGTGAAACTGGTTAGCAAGAGCTTGGTGTTTTGCATCGGTGGGCGACTTCCACTATCTTGGCTGGGACAACGTAAACGCCGATCATACCCGTATTAAGAGAAGCTGCGAAGCAGCATCCGCGAGAAAGCTAACCATGGTTGAAAATAGCGAACTACGCAAAGCCGGTCTTAAAGTGACTCTGCCACGAGTCAAGATTCTACAAATGCTCGATTCTGCTGAGCAGCGCCACATGAGTGCCGAGGATGTTTACAAGGCGCTGATGGAGTCTAACGAGGACGTCGGCCTGGCCACGGTTTACCGTGTACTGACCCAGTTTGAAGCCGCAGGGCTGGTGGTTCGTCATAATTTCGACGGCGGTCATGCAGTGTTCGAATTGGCTGACGGTGGTCATCACGACCACATGGTTGACCTGGATACCAATGAGGTTATCGAGTTCACCAGCCCGGCAATCGAAAAGCTCCAGCACGAAATTGCTGAGGAGCATGGTTTCGATTTGGTCGACCACAATCTTGTGTTGTACATCCGTAAGAAAAAGTAAAAAGCGACGCAGAATTGCTCTGCGAAACGATCGAAGGCGACCCTGGGGTCGCCTTCGTGCTTTCTATAATAAGGAAAAGCTCGGCTCAGGCCTTGGCGGCTACGACCATTTTCTTCGCGTGTGCCAAAGATTCTTTGGTCAGGTCGATCCCTCCGAGCATCCGCGCCACTTCTTCCACGCGCTCCGACTTGTTCAGCTTGGATACCGCTGTGTGTGTCGCTTCGCTGTCTCTCACCTTGTGCACAAACAAGTGCTGATGTCCTTGAGCCGCCACTTGTGGCAAGTGAGTAACGGTCAGCACCTGGCCGCGATCCCCCAGGCGGCGCAGTAACTGACCCACAATTTCCGCCGTGGGGCCACCGATACCTACGTCTACTTCATCGAACACCAGTGTCGGTACCCGTGAGGTTTGCGCGGTAATCACTTGGATCGCCAGGCTGATTCGCGACAGCTCACCACCAGACGCCACCTTTGCCAGTGCCTTGAGCGGTTGCCCCGGGTTGGCGCTGACCAGTAGTTCTACCTGCTCCAGGCCGTAGGGCTGCAGTTCATTGCTGGCGTTGGTGCGCAACTCGATGGTAAAGCGCCCGCCCGGCATGCCCAGGCGCTGAATTTCCTGCTCGACGGCGCCAGCCAGGCTGGTGGCGGCCTGTTGGCGCAGATCGCTCAGTTCGCGGGCCTTCTCCTGATAGTGGCGGGCAAAAGAGCCGAGCTCTTCGCCCAGTCGCTCAATGGATTCGTCATTCGCGTTCAGGGTCTCGATTTCATCCAGCAGCTTCTGCTGCATGGTTGCCACTTCGGTGGGCTGGATTCGATGTTTGCGCGCCAGCGTATAGATGGTGTCCAGGCGCTCTTCTATTTCCTGCAGCCGCGCCGGGTCGGCGTCGAAATGATCAAGAAAGCGATTGAGTTCGCCGACGGCTTCTTCTACCTGGATTTGCGCACTGGTCAGCAGGGTGGTGGCTTCATTCAGTGAGCTTGAGGCGCTGTTAACACTGGACAGTCGGTTGAGGCTGGCCGTGAGCGCATTGAGCACATTGCCGGAATCGCTCTCGCTGCATTGCTCCACCACCTGGCGGCAGATAGACAGCAGGGTTTCGGCGTTGGTGAGGTTCTTGTGTTCCTGTTCCAGTTGTTCCAGCTCGGTTTCGCCAAGACCCAGGCTTTCCAGCTCTTCAAGCTGATAGCTGAGCAATTGATGGCGAGCGCGTTGCTCGTCACCGGAATTGGACAGTCGCTCCAGCTCCTGTCGGGTCTGGCGCCAGCGCTGGGCGGCCAGTTGTACCTGTCGGGCAAGGTCGGTGGCGCCAGCGTACTCGTCAAGCAGGCGGCGGTGGGTGTCGGTTTTGAGCAGGGATTGGTGTTCATGCTGGCTATGGATGTCAATCAGCAGTTCACCCAGGGCCTTCAGGTCGCCAAGGGGGCAGGGGGTTCCATTGATATAGCCGCGCGAGCGGCCCTCGGCGGTGATGACTCGGCGCAGGATGCACGGACCGTCGTTATTAAGGTCGCGCTCGACCAGCCAGGCTTCGGCTTCGGGGATGTCCGCGAGGTCGAAGGTGGCCAGAATGTCGGCCTTATCCGCGCCGGGGCGCACCACGCCACTGTCGGCGCGGTCGCCCAGGGTCAGGCCCAGGGCGTCGAGCATGATTGACTTGCCGGCGCCGGTTTCGCCTGTGATTACGCTCATCCCGCGATCCAGTTCGAGATCCAGATGTTCAACGATGGCGTAGTTGTGTACAGACAGGTGCACGAGCATGACGGCCGCTCCCAGGCTTTAGGTCTGGTTATTTATACAGTGTTTTGTTCTGGGCTGACAATCCTGATGCTTAGCTCAATTTGCTCGGTCGCCCGGGTTTTATAGTGCAAAGGAGAATGATCGGGTTGAAGTTGATCTGGGGCAGGCGAAAGACTTTTGGTAGAGCCTGCACCCTTGAACCTGGAAATTGTGGCCCCATATACCGGAACAGAAGCGCGAGTTGAGTTCGCGCATGATTTTGAAAGGAGAAATCTATGGCTGACGAACAGACGCAGGATACGCAAACTCCGGACGCCAATTCGGCTGTCGGTGATGAACTGGCAACTCGTGTGCAAGTGCTCGAAGAGCAGTTGGCCGCTGCGCAGGATCAGTCTTTGCGTGTTGCCGCCGATCTGCAGAACGTCCGCCGCCGTGCCGAGCAGGACGTAGAAAAAGCTCACAAGTTCGGGCTGGAAAAGTTCGCGGGCGACCTGCTGCCAATTATTGACAGCCTGGAGCGTGGCCTCGAGTTGTCCAACCCGGATGACGAAAACATCCGCCCGATGCGCGAAGGGATCGAACTGACCCTGAAAATGTTTCAGGACACCCTGAAGCGTTATCAGCTGGAAGCCATTGATCCGCAAGGCGGCGAACCGTTCAGCGCTGAGCTTCACCAGGCCATGGCCATGCAAGAAAGCCACGACCTCGAACCCAACAGTGTGTTGAAAGTGTTCCAGAAGGGCTATCAGCTCAACGGTCGCCTGTTGCGCCCTGCAATGGTGGTAGTGAGCAAGGCTCCTGCACCTGTTGCACCTTCTATTGATGAGCAGGCTTGAAATCCGCCGCAAGGCCCCCATTTATAAGTCAAGCGTTTAAGTGCTACCGCAGTTAGCCACCACTGCTGCGGCAACCAAATTCAAGTTTCGGGAGAGTAAATCATGGGCAAAATTATCGGTATTGACCTGGGGACCACCAACTCCTGCGTCTCCGTGTTGGAAAACGGCGTTGCAAAAGTAATCGAAAACGCCGAAGGCGCGCGTACCACGCCGTCGATCATCGCTTACGCCAACGATGGTGAAATCCTGGTTGGCCAGTCGGCCAAGCGCCAGGCTGTGACCAACCCGCATAACACCCTGTACGCGGTGAAGCGCCTGATCGGTCGTAAGTTCGACGAAGAAGTCGTACAGAAAGACATCAAAATGGTCCCTTACAAGATCGCCAAGGCTGACAACGGTGACGCCTGGGTTGAAGTAAATGGCCAGAAAATGTCGCCACCGCAAATCTCGGCTGAAATCTTGAAGAAGATGAAGAAGACTGCCGAAGATTACCTGGGTGAGACAGTGACTGAGGCGGTGATCACCGTTCCAGCCTATTTCAACGACAGCCAGCGCCAGGCGACCAAAGACGCCGGCCGCATCGCGGGCCTGGATGTAAAACGTATCATCAACGAACCGACCGCAGCTGCTCTGGCTTACGGTATGGACAAGGCCAAGGGCGATCATACCGTGATCGTTTATGACCTGGGTGGCGGTACGTTCGACGTTTCCGTGATCGAGATCGCTGAAGTAGACGGCGAGCACCAGTTCGAAGTGTTGGCCACCAACGGCGACACCTTCCTGGGTGGTGAGGACTTTGACATTCGTCTGATCGACTACCTCGTTGACGAATTCAAGAAAGAAAGCGGCATGAACCTCAAGGGTGACCCTCTGGCGATGCAGCGCCTGAAAGAAGCTGCTGAGAAAGCCAAGATCGAGCTGTCTTCCGCTCAGTCGACCGACGTTAACCTGCCGTACATCACTGCAGACGCCACCGGTCCTAAGCACTTGAACGTGAAGATCTCTCGCGCCAAGTTGGAAGCGCTGGTCGAAGACCTGGTTCAACGCACCATCGAGCCATGCCGCATTGCGCTGAAAGACTCCGGTATTGATGTTGGTGCGATCAACGACGTGATCCTGGTAGGCGGTCAGACCCGTATGCCACTGGTTCAGAAGTTGGTTACCGAGTTCTTCGGCAAAGAAGCACGTAAAGATGTGAACCCGGACGAAGCGGTCGCCATGGGTGCTGCCATCCAGGGCGCGGTATTGGCCGGTGACGTGAAAGACGTGTTGCTGCTGGACGTAAGCCCGCTGACCCTGGGTATCGAAACCATGGGTGGCGTGATGACTGCGCTGATCGAGAAAAACACCACGATTCCTACCAAGAAATCCCAGGTGTTCTCGACGGCTGATGATAACCAGGGTGCTGTGACCATTCACGTGCTGCAAGGTGAGCGTAAGCAGGCTGCTCAGAACAAGTCCCTGGGCAAGTTCGACCTGGCTGAGATTCCACCAGCACCACGTGGCGTGCCACAAATCGAAGTGACCTTTGATATCGACGCCAACGGCATTCTGCACGTAGGTGCGAAAGACAAGGCTACCGGCAAAGAGCAGAAGATCACCATCAAGGCCAACTCCGGTCTTTCTGATGAAGAAATTCAACAGATGATCCGTGATGCTGAAACCAATGCTGAAGCTGACAAGAAGTTCGAAGAGCTGGCAGGTGCCCGCAACCAGGGCGACGCACTGGTTCACTCGACACGCAAAATGATCGCTGATGCTGGCGAGAAAGTGACCGCTGAAGAGAAGGCTGCGATCGAAGCTGCTGTAGTTGCCCTGGAAGCCGCTGTCAAAGGCGACGACAAGGCTGCCATTGAAGCCAAGGTTGAAGAATTGTCGAAAGTCTCCGCGCCAGTGGCTCAAAAAATGTACGCCGAACAGGCTCAGCCAGCTGACGGTGCTGCTCAAAAGGCAGAGCCTGAAGCTAAAGATGATGTTGTCGATGCCGAGTTCGAAGAAGTTACAGACAAGAAGTAAGTTGGTCGCCCGGTTGACCGCTATCAAGCGGTGACTGGTAGGATGTCGCCGCGCGGGAGCTTGCTCCCGCGTTGGCGTGTCTGGGGTATGTGAATTTTTACAGCATGCGACAGCGTTCGGATGTTGGCGGTGTGATCGGGGATGCTCCTGCTTTCCGAGCAATAAATACCGCGTTTTTGGCCGGGTCCCTGGCTAAAAAGTAGTAATGACCAGGATCGTTGAATTGACGTGAGTTGGGTCCGGGCCTGTATTGGGGCTCAACGAGTTTAGCCAGGCTCAGGAGGGTCTGGCTGAACGTCCTTAAGAGTGCAAAGACTTATGGCAAAGCGTGACTATTACGAAGTATTGGGTGTGGAGCGCGGCTCCAGCGAGGCGGACCTGAAAAAGGCTTACCGTCGCCTGGCAATGAAGCACCACCCGGACCGTAATCCGGATAGCAAAGAATCCGAAGATATGTTCAAAGAGGCCAACGAGGCCTACGAATGTTTGTCTGATCCCAACAAGCGTGCTGCCTACGACCAGTATGGACATGCCGGTGTCGATCCGAGCATGGGTGGCGGCGGTGCCGGTTTTGGCGGTCAGAACTTCTCCGATATTTTCGGCGATGTATTCAGTGACTTCTTCGGCGGTGGCCGTGGTGGTCAGCGTGGCGGTGCCCAGCGTGGCAGCGACTTGCGCTACACCCTGGAGTTGAACCTGGAAGAAGCCGTGCGTGGCACCAGCGTTAATATCCGCGTGCCGACGCTGGTTAACTGCAAGCCGTGTGATGGTTCGGGTGCCAAGAAAGGCTCCGCGCCGATTACTTGCCCGACGTGCGGCGGTATCGGCCAGGTGCGTATGCAGCAGGGTTTCTTCTCGGTGCAGCAGACCTGTCCGCGTTGCCATGGGCAGGGCAAGATCATTTCCGATCCGTGCGATTCCTGCCACGGCGAAGGTCGCGTCGAAGAGTACAAGACCCTGGCGGTAAAAGTGCCGGCGGGTGTGGATACCGGAGACCGTATTCGTCTGTCGGGTGAGGGTGAGGCCGGTACCCAGGGCGGTCCGACGGGCGACCTGTACGTGGTGATCAATGTGCGCGAGCACTCGATCTTCCAACGCGACGGCAAGCACCTGTTCTGTGAAGTGCCGATCAGTTTTGTCGATGCAGCCCTGGGGGGCGAATTGGAGATTCCGACCCTGGACGGTCGGGTCAAGCTCAAGATCCCTGAAGGTACGCAGACCGGCAAGCAGTTCCGTATTCGTGGCAAGGGCGTAGCGCCGGTGCGCGGTGGTGGTGCTGGCGACTTGATGTGTCGTGTGGCCGTGGAGACTCCGGTCAACCTGGGGCGCCGTCAGCGTGAATTGCTTGAGGAATTCCGCAGTTCGCTGGAGGGCGATGACACGCATTCGCCGAAAACCACTGGATTTTTCGAAGGCGTGAAGCGCTTCTTCGGCGACCTGTAAGGAAGTGAGTATGCGACGTATAGCCGTAATGGGCGCTGCCGGGCGCATGGGCAAGACGCTGGTCGAGGCGGTGCAGCAGCGCTCCCCGGCCTCTGGGCTGACCGCGGCGATTGTTCGTCCCGGTAGCACGTTGATCGGTGCGGATGCGGGTGAGTTGGCTTCGCTGGGGCGTATCGGTGTCTCATTGTCAGGCAGCCTGGAGCAGGTGGCTGACGAATTCGATGTGCTGATCGACTTCACCCTGCCGGAGGTGATGCTGAAAAACCTCGCGTTCTGCCGCAAGGCGGGCAAGGCGATGGTGATTGGTACCACGGGTTTGACTGCGCAGCAGAAGCAGTTGTTGGAGGAGGCGGGCAAGGATATTCCCGTCGTCTTCGCTGCCAACTTCAGTGTCGGCGTGAACCTGTCGCTCAAGTTGCTGGACATGGCGGCGCGGGTGTTGGGGGATGAGGCGGATATCGAGATTATCGAGACGCATCACCGTCACAAGATCGATGCGCCGTCGGGTACCGCGCTGCGCATGGGTGAGGCTATTGCTGATGCGCTGGGGCGTGATCTGTCCAAGGTGGCGGTTTACGGTCGCGAAGGGCATACCGGTGCGCGTGCGCGTGACACCATTGGTTTTGCGACCGTCCGTGGCGGTGATGTGGTGGGCGACCACACGGTATTGTTTGCTACCGAGGGTGAGCGCCTGGAAATTACCCACAAGGCTTCGAGCCGCATGACATTCGCCAAGGGCGCGGTGCGTGCTGCGCTCTGGTTGGAAGGTCGCGAGGCTGGTCTGTACGATATGCGCGATGTGTTGGATCTGCACTAAGCAGTAGCTAAAACCGGGCCTCGGGATTATCCTAAGGCCCCGTTTTTACCCGCTAAGCGACGTCCCGTCGCATTCTCCTGCCTTTAAGGCTCATTAGCGGTGGACCAAAAAAGCCTTTTTCTGTAAGCTACAGCTTTAGTGTGTCCACTAAAAGCGCGCAGAATAATTCAGTGAAGAAGCGGGGTGACGTGTCCATACGTCACTCCGCTTTTTTACAACCTGCGATCGCCCTTTCAGGCTTTATTTACGGGAGGTCTTCTTGACTAAGCCAGCCATACTCGCCCTTGCTGATGGCAGCATTTTTCGCGGCGAAGCCATTGGAGCCGACGGTCAAACCGTTGGAGAGGTGGTGTTTAACACCGCCATGACCGGCTATCAGGAAATCCTTACCGATCCTTCCTACGCCCAACAGATCGTTACCCTGACCTATCCGCACATCGGCAACACCGGTACTACGCCGGAAGACGTTGAGTCTGATCGTGTCTGGTCGGCGGGTCTGGTCATTCGTGATCTGCCACTGGTTGCGAGCAACTGGCGTAACACGATGTCGCTGTCCGATTACCTGAAAGCCAACAACGTTGTGGCGATCGCCGGTATCGATACGCGCCGCCTGACGCGCATCCTGCGTGAAAAGGGCTCGCAGAATGGCTGCATCATGGTCGGTGACAATATTTCCGAAGCAGCGGCGATTGCTGCAGCGCAAGGCTTCCCAGGCCTGAAAGGCATGGACCTGGCGAAAGTCGTCAGCACCAAGGAGCAGTACGAGTGGCGCTCCACTGTCTGGGACTTGAAGACCGACAGCCACGAGACTATCGAAGCGGCTGACCTGCCGTATCACGTGGTCGCATACGACTACGGCGTCAAGTACAACATCCTGCGTATGCTGGTCGAGCGTGGGTGCCGCGTGACCGTGGTGCCGGCGCAAACGCCTGCCAGCGACGTGCTGGCCCTGCAACCTGACGGCGTGTTCCTGTCCAACGGCCCGGGTGATCCGGAGCCTTGTGACTACGCCATCCAGGCCATCAAGGAAGTGTTGGAAACCGAGATTCCGGTATTTGGCATCTGCCTCGGTCACCAGCTGCTGGCGCTGGCCTCCGGTGCCAAGACCCTGAAAATGGGTCATGGTCATCACGGCGCCAACCACCCTGTGCAGGACCTGGACACCGGCGTTGTGATGATCACCAGCCAGAACCACGGTTTTGCGGTGGATGAAGCGACCTTGCCGAGCAATGTCCGCGCGATTCACAAGTCGTTGTTCGACGGTTCCCTGCAGGGTATCGAGCGTACTGACAAGAGCGCGTTCAGCTTCCAGGGCCACCCTGAAGCAAGCCCGGGCCCGAACGACGTAGCACCGCTGTTCGACCGTTTCATCAATGAGATGGCCAAGCGACGCTGACTGAGCGGCCTGCGGGCGGCCCCTACCTTGGTGGCCCCTGCAGGCTCTTCGAAGATTGTTCAAGACGGCTTGCCGACTGACCTGCGGATTTGAGTGACAAACCCATGCCAAAACGTACAGACATAAAAAGCATCCTGATTCTCGGCGCTGGCCCGATCGTTATCGGCCAGGCCTGCGAATTCGACTACTCCGGCGCCCAGGCCTGTAAAGCCCTGCGCGAAGAGGGTTACCGCGTCATCCTGGTGAACTCCAACCCGGCCACCATCATGACCGATCCGGACATGGCCGACGCTACCTACATCGAGCCGATCAAGTGGCAGACGGTTGCCAAGATCATCGAGAAAGAGCGTCCGGACGCACTGCTGCCGACCATGGGCGGCCAGACTGCATTGAACTGCGCCCTGGACCTGGAGCGCGAAGGCGTCCTGGAAAAATTCGGCGTAGAGATGATCGGCGCCAACGCCGACACCATCGACAAGGCTGAAGACCGTTCGCGCTTCGACAAGGCCATGAAGTCCATCGGCCTTGACTGCCCGCGCTCCGGTATCGCCCATAGTATGGAGGAGGCCAACGCAGTTCTCGAAAAGCTGGGCTTCCCGTGCATTATCCGTCCGTCCTTCACCATGGGCGGCACCGGTGGTGGTATTGCCTACAACCGTGAAGAGTTCGAAGAAATCTGCGCCCGTGGCCTGGACCTGTCTCCGACCAAAGAGCTGCTGATCGACGAATCCCTGATTGGCTGGAAAGAGTATGAGATGGAGGTTGTCCGCGACAAAAAGGACAATTGCATCATCGTCTGCTCCATCGAAAACTTCGACCCGATGGGTGTGCACACCGGTGACTCGATCACCGTTGCTCCGGCGCAGACCCTGACGGACAAGGAATACCAGATCATGCGTAACGCCTCTTTGGCGGTATTGCGTGAGATCGGCGTTGAAACCGGTGGTTCCAACGTTCAGTTCGGCATCTGCCCGGACACCGGCCGCATGGTCGTGATCGAGATGAACCCGCGTGTATCGCGTTCTTCGGCGCTGGCATCGAAAGCGACCGGTTTCCCGATTGCGCGTATCGCCGCCAAGCTGGCTATCGGTTACACCCTGGACGAACTGCAAAACGAAATCACGGGCGGCGCTACGCCGGCGTCCTTCGAGCCGTCCATCGACTATGTCGTGACCAAGCTGCCACGCTTTGCCTTCGAGAAGTTCGCCAAGGCCGACGCGCGCCTGACCACCCAGATGAAGTCGGTGGGTGAGGTCATGGCTATCGGCCGGACCTTCCAGGAGTCCTTGCAGAAAGCCCTGCGTGGCCTGGAAGTGGGCGTTTGCGGCCTGGACGAGAAGCTCGACCTGAGCAATCCGGAAAGCATGAGCATCCTCAAGCGTGAGCTGACCGTACCGGGCGCCGAGCGTATCTGGTATGTGGCTGATGCCTTCCGCGCCGGCATGACTGTCGAAGACATCTTTGGCATGAACATGATCGATCCGTGGTTCCTGGTGCAGATCGAAGATCTGATCAAGGAAGAGGAGAAGGTCAAGACCCTGGGGCTGGCCAGCATCGACCGCGACATGATGTTCCGCCTCAAGCGCAAAGGCTTCTCCGACCAGCGCCTGGCCAAGCTGCTGGGTGTGACCGAGAAAAACCTGCGCACGCATCGCCACAAGCTGGAGATCTTCCCGGTCTACAAGCGCGTTGACACCTGTGCCGCCGAGTTCGCCACCGACACTGCGTACCTGTACTCCACCTACGAGGAAGAGTGCGAGGCCGCGCCGTCGGGCCGCGACAAGATTATCATCCTGGGCGGTGGTCCGAACCGTATCGGCCAGGGTATCGAATTCGACTATTGCTGCGTACACGCCGCCCTCGCGCTGCGCGAAGACGGGTACGAGACCATCATGGTCAACTGCAACCCGGAAACTGTTTCCACTGACTACGACACTTCCGACCGTCTGTACTTCGAGCCGGTAACGTTGGAAGACGTGTTGGAAATCTGTCGTGTCGAGAAACCAAAAGGTGTGATCGTCCAGTACGGCGGCCAAACCCCGCTGAAACTGGCGCGTGCCCTTGAGGCTGCCGGCGTGCCAATCATCGGCACCAGCCCAGACGCCATCGACCGTGCCGAAGATCGTGAGCGCTTCCAGCAAATGGTTGAGCGCCTGAACCTGCGCCAGCCGCCAAACGCTACCGTGCGCAGCGAAGACGAGGCCATCCGTGCAGCCAGCAAGATCGGCTACCCGCTGGTGGTGCGTCCGTCCTACGTACTGGGCGGCCGAGCCATGGAAATCGTCTACGAAGAAGAAGAGCTCAAGCGTTACCTGCGTGATGCGGTAAAAGTGTCCAACGACAGCCCGGTGCTTCTGGACCACTTCCTCAACTGCGCCATCGAAATGGACGTGGATGCAGTTTGCGACGGTACCGACGTGGTCATCGGCGCGATCATGCAGCACATCGAGCAGGCGGGCGTTCACTCCGGTGACTCCGCGTGCTCGCTGCCGCCGTACTCGTTGCCTGCACATATCCAGGATGAGATGCGCGAGCAGGTCAAGAAAATGGCCTTGGAGTTGGGTGTTGTCGGCCTGATGAACGTACAGTTGGCGCTGCAGGGCGAAGACATCTACGTCATTGAAGTCAACCCGCGTGCTTCGCGTACCGTGCCGTTCGTTTCCAAGTGCATCGGCGTGTCCCTGGCCATGATCGCTGCGCGTGTGATGGCTGGTAAGACCCTGAAGGAAATTGGCTTCACCAAGGAAATCATTCCGAACTTCTACAGTGTGAAAGAGGCAGTGTTCCCATTTGCCAAATTCCCTGGTGTGGACCCGATCCTGGGCCCGGAGATGAAGTCCACCGGTGAAGTGATGGGCGTGGGCGACACCTTCGGTGAAGCGTTCGCCAAGGCCCAGATGGGCGCCAGCGAAGTGCTGCCGACCGGCGGTACTGCGTTTATCAGTGTGCGTGATGATGACAAGCCGCTGGTTGCAGGCGTGGCCCGTGATCTGATCAACTTGGGTTTTGAAATCGTGGCAACTGCCGGGACCGCCAAGCTGATCGAAGCGGCCGGCTTGAAAGTGCGCCGCGTGAACAAGGTGACGGAAGGCCGTCCGCATGTGGTCGACATGATCAAGAATGATGAAGTCACGCTGATCATCAATACCACCGAAGGTCGCCAGTCGATCGCGGATTCCTACTCCATTCGCCGTAATGCCTTGCAGCACAAGATCTACTGCACCACCACTATTGCTGCTGGCGAAGCTATCTGCGAAGCGCTCAAGTTCGGTCCGGAAAAGACCGTGCGTCGCTTGCAGGATCTACACGCAGGATTGAAGGCATGATCAAATACCCAATGACCGTCCAGGGCGCCAAGGCCCTGGAAGAGGAGCACGCCCATCTGACCAAGGTCGTACGTCCAAAGCTGAGCCAGGACATCGGTACGGCCCGCGAGCTGGGTGACTTGAAGGAAAACGCCGAATACCACGCTGCTCGTGAGCAGCAGGGTATGGTCGAGGCGCGGATCCGTGACATCGAAGGCCGTATGCAGAATGCGGTGATCATCGACGTCACGACTATTCCGCACACTGGCAAGGTGATTTTCGGCACCACCGTGGAGATCGCCAACGTCGAGACTGACGAGAGCGTGGTCTACCACATCGTGGGAGAGGACGAGGCTGACTTCAAGCTCGGCAAGATCTCCGTCGGCTCACCACTGGCCCGTGCCTTGATCGCCAAGGAAGAGGGGGATGTGGTGTCTGTCAAAACGCCAGGCGGTGTGATCGAGTACGAGATTGTTGAAGTTCGTCACATCTGAAAGGCGGCGCCCGCTTCGTGCGGGCGCCATGCTTTGGCAGCTTGCCCAGATGCTTTGGGTGGGCGGCCTATGGTTGTTACATCTTGGTGTATTGCCGGTGCTGGGCGTGATTGGCCTGGCTCCGTTGCTGATCGATGAAATCGATGGATTACTGAGTGCGCTGCTGGTGGGTTTCGCGGCGGCGTGCGTAGCGCTTCAGGCGTTGGTGCTGGTCAAGGCTGAAGGCTTGGAGAGTCTGTGGCGGGATATTCGCGGCCAACTGCTGTTGATGGCGCTGTATGCGTGTGCAATGTATTGCATTGTGCATGTCTGGCTGCCGGAAGCGTTGCGCTGGCAGCTATTCAGCTATCTTGTGCTAGGGTTCTCCGGCCTGGTGCTGGTTATACAGCCTGCTCCGGGATGGAGTGGCGGGGCGCGCGAAGCACGCCCGTGACCCTTTGTATTACTTGAAGCGGTGTACGTTCGACAGTTGCTTGTTGACGCTGAAGTTCTTGCGATACAGCAGCGCCATCTTGCCGATGACCTGAACCAGGTCCGCCTTGCCAACCTTGCACAGTTCTGCAATGGCGGCCAGGCGTGCTTCGCGGTCAAGGATGTTGACCTTGATCTTGATCAGTTCGTGATCGCCCAGTGCGCGTTCAAGTTCGGCTAACACACCTTCAGTCAAACCGTTGTCTGCCACAATCAGAACTGGTTTCAGAT
Source organism: Pseudomonas sp. AM8 (assembly GCF_036346475.1). Lineage (NCBI taxonomy): Bacteria > Pseudomonadati > Pseudomonadota > Gammaproteobacteria > Pseudomonadales > Pseudomonadaceae > Pseudomonas > Pseudomonas sp. AM8. The sequence continues at coordinate 54,128 of NZ_JAOTNX010000009.1, read as the reverse complement.
GGTGGCCAATGGATTTGTACTGTTTCTTCTGCTCTTGAGTGAGCGGCATAATCTGACCCCTGCGTCTGATCTTGTAAAAAGCGGCGGCCAGTTTACCCGAGCGAGTCCGGGACCGCCCAGTTAATCACGACCCGTTTTATTTTCGAGGTGGCCCGTGGCCCGTTCCAAAACTAGCCTTAAGTGGCTGCAAGAGCATTTCAACGATCCTTACGTCAAAAAGGCGCAAAAGGATGGCTATCGTTCCCGGGCCAGCTACAAGCTGTTGGAGATCCAGGACAAGGACAAGTTGATTCGTCCAGGCATGAGCGTCATCGATCTTGGCGCGGCCCCCGGTGGCTGGTCCCAGGTGACCAGTCGTCTGATTGGTGGTCAAGGTCGCCTGATTGCTTCCGACATCCTGGAAATGGACAGCATCCCGGACGTGACCTTTGTTCATGGAGACTTTACCCAGGACACAGTGCTCGCCCAGATCCTTGAGGCTGTGGGAAATTCGCAGGTAGACCTTGTGATTTCCGACATGGCCCCCAATATGAGTGGGTTACCGGCCGTCGATATGCCACGAGCCATGTTCCTTTGCGAATTGGCGCTGGATTTGGCGGGTCGGGTGTTGCGTCCCGGTGGCGATTTCCTGGTGAAGGTGTTCCAGGGAGAGGGTTTCGACGAGTACCACAAGAACATCCGCAAGTTGTTCGACAAGGTGCAGACGCGTAAACCAGACTCTTCCCGGGACCGGTCCAGGGAGCAATACCTGCTGTGCCGCGGCTTCCGTGGCGTCGAAGGCGCGGCGAGTGAAGAGCGTTTTTGAGGAATTCGAGGAGGGCGATAGGTTTTTTTATATCGCTTTCGTCACGAAGCTTTACGAATATTGTGTAGTCAAAGTTTCACAAAGGGTTACAGACGGCGCCTGCCAGAGTTGTAGGTAATGTAGTAAGTTAGGCCGGTGAATATCATGCGAAGCGCGCGCCAGTAGCGGAGCTTGCTTCAGAGGGTAGTTAATTGAACGATATGGCAAAGAATCTGATCCTGTGGTTGATCATCGCGGCTGTCCTCGTGACGGTGATGAACAACTTCTCCAGCCCTAACGAGCCGCAGACCCTCAACTATTCCGACTTCATCCAGCAAGTTAAGGATGGCAAGGTCGAGCGCGTAGCGGTTGATGGCTACGTGATCACCGGCAAACGCAACGATGGCGATAGCTTCAAGACCATTCGTCCGGCAATTCAGGACAACGGTCTGATCGGCGACCTGGTGGATAACCACGTGGTTGTCGAAGGCAAGCAGCCTGAGCAGCAGAGCATCTGGACTCAACTCCTGGTGGCAAGCTTCCCGATCCTGGTGATCATTGCCGTGTTCATGTTCTTCATGCGCCAGATGCAAGGCGGTGCGGGAGGCAAGGGCGGGCCGATGAGCTTCGGCAAGAGCAAGGCGCGCCTGCTCTCTGAAGATCAGGTGAAGACCACCCTGGCTGACGTAGCGGGTTGCGACGAAGCCAAGGAAGAAGTCGGCGAGTTGGTTGAGTTCTTGCGCGATCCAGGCAAATTCCAGCGCCTGGGTGGCCGTATTCCTCGCGGCGTGCTGATGGTCGGCCCTCCAGGTACCGGTAAAACCTTGCTGGCCAAGGCCATTGCCGGCGAAGCCAAGGTACCGTTCTTCACCATTTCCGGTTCTGACTTTGTTGAAATGTTCGTCGGTGTCGGTGCGAGCCGCGTTCGCGACATGTTCGAACAGGCCAAGAAGCATGCGCCATGCATCATCTTCATCGATGAAATCGACGCCGTTGGTCGCCATCGTGGTGCTGGCATGGGCGGTGGTCATGATGAGCGTGAGCAAACCCTCAACCAGTTGCTGGTCGAGATGGATGGTTTCGAGATGAATGACGGCATCATCGTCATCGCGGCAACCAACCGTCCGGACGTGCTGGATCCTGCGCTGTTGCGTCCAGGCCGCTTTGACCGCCAGGTGGTGGTTGGCCTGCCGGACATCCGTGGGCGCGAACAAATCCTGAAAGTGCACATGCGCAAAGTGCCAATGGGCGACGACGTTGCACCGGCTGTGATTGCCCGTGGTACCCCGGGGTTCTCGGGTGCTGACCTGGCTAACCTGGTGAACGAGGCTTCGCTGTTTGCAGCCCGTACCGGCAAGCGCATCGTTGAAATGAAAGAGTTCGAGCTGGCGAAAGACAAGATCATGATGGGCGCTGAGCGTAAATCCATGGTCATGTCCGAAAAAGAGAAGCAGAACACTGCTTACCACGAAGCCGGCCACGCTATTGTGGGGCGTGTCGTGCCTGAGCATGACCCGGTCTACAAAGTGTCGATCATTCCTCGTGGTCGTGCGTTGGGTGTCACCATGTTCCTGCCGGAAGAGGATCGTTATAGCCTCTCCAAGCGTGCGCTGATCAGCCAGATCTGCTCGCTGTACGGCGGTCGAATTGCTGAAGAAATGACCTTGGGCTTCGACGGCGTGACCACTGGGGCTTCCAACGACATCATGCGCGCCAGCCAGATTGCGCGGAACATGGTGACCAAGTGGGGTTTGTCGGAAAAACTCGGTCCTTTGATGTACGCCGAGGAAGAAGGTGAAGTATTCCTGGGGCGTGGCGGCGGCGGTCAAAACGCCAGTTTCTCTGGTGAGACAGCCAAGCTGATCGATTCTGAGGTGCGCAGTATCATTGACCAGTGCTATGGCACGGCCAAGCAGATCCTGACCGATAATCGCGACAAGCTTGATGCAATGGCTGATGCATTGATGAAGTACGAGACCATCGATGCAGACCAGATCGACGACATTATGGCCGGTCGGGCGCCTCGTGAGCCTCGTGATTGGGAAGGTGGTTCGGGTACTTCGGGCACCCCGCCAGTGGTTCAGAACGAACGTCCTGAAACCCCAATCGGTGGCCCGGCAGCTGACCATTAAGGTTTGAAATGACTTTTGCTTCGTCCTCCCCCCGGTTGCCTTGCGGCAACCGGGTTCTTGATTTGGCCCATACGCATGTCATGGGCATTCTTAATGTAACCCCTGACTCCTTTTCCGATGGTGGCCGCTTCAGCCAGCTTGATGCTGCATTGCGCCACGCAGAAGCCATGGTGGCGGCTGGCGCGACCTTGATTGATGTGGGCGGTGAATCGACTCGGCCTGGTGCTCGCGCAGTTTCTCCTTTGGAGGAGTTGGAGCGCGTGGCGCCGATTGTCGAGCGCATCGCTCGAGAGTTGGATGTGATCATTTCGGTTGATACCTCCACCCCGGCCGTGATGCGTGAGACTGCGCGATTAGGTGCCGGCTTGATCAACGATGTGCGGTCCCTGCGGCGCGACGGTGCCCTGGATGCAGCCGCAGCTACCGGTTTGCCGGTGTGTTTGATGCATATGCTGGGTGAGCCCGGCAATATGCAGGACAGCCCGCACTATGATGACCTGGTTGGTGAAGTGAGTGGTTTTCTCTCCGAGCGCGTTGCCCAGTGCGTCGCGGTAGGTATTGCGCCGGAAAAGATCATCCTTGATCCGGGGTTTGGTTTCGCCAAGACCCTGCAACACAATTTGAGTTTGTTCAAGCACATGGAGTCCTTGCACGCCCTTGGTCGGCCCCTGTTGGTCGGTGTTTCGCGCAAGAGCATGATAGGGCTGGCATTGAGCCGTCCGGTGGGTGAGCGGTTGTACGGCGGTCTTGCACTGGCGGCGCTCGCGGTGACCAAGGGTGCGCGCATCTTGCGTGTGCATGACGTTGCTGAGACCGTGGATGTGGTACGCATGATTGCAGCTGTGGAATCAGCCGAATAAGAATGATGGAGCACTTATGACTAAAAAATACTTTGGCACCGACGGTATCCGTGGTCGGGTCGGCGAGTTTCCGATTACTCCTGATTTCATGCTCAAGCTTGGATGGGCGGCGGGTATGGCGTTCCGCAGCATGGGGGCGTGTCGCATCCTGGTGGGCAAGGACACCCGGATTTCGGGGTACATGTTTGAATCAGCGCTTGAGGCCGGCTTATCCGCCGCAGGCGCCGATGTGATGTTGCTGGGGCCAATGCCGACGCCCGCGATTGCATACCTGACGCGTACCTTTCACGCTGAGGCCGGTATTGTGATCAGTGCTTCGCACAATCCACACGACGACAACGGCATCAAGTTCTTCTCCGGCCAGGGCACCAAGTTGCCGGATGAGATTGAGCTGATGATCGAAGAATTGTTGGATGCGCCGATGACCGTGGTCGAGTCCAGCAAGCTGGGCAAGGTGTCACGTATCAATGACGCGTCCGGTCGTTATATCGAGTTCTGCAAGAGCAGTGTGCCAACCAGCACCAATTTTGCCGGCCTGAAGATTGTTGTCGACTGCGCCCATGGTGCGACCTACAAAGTCGCGCCAAGCGTATTCAAGGAGTTGGGCGCAGACGTGACAGTGCTGTCGGCTCAGCCCAACGGATTGAACATCAACGAAAACTGCGGCTCCACCCATATGGAGCAGTTGCAAGCCGCTGTCCTGGCCGAGCATGCCGACCTCGGGATTGCCTTCGACGGTGACGGCGACCGTGTGCTGATGGTCGACCACACGGGTGCCGTGGTCGATGGCGATGATCTGTTGTTCATCATTGCCCGCGACCTGCATGAGCGTAACAAGCTGCAAGGCGGTGTCGTCGGTACGCTGATGAGCAACCTGGGGCTTGAGCTGGCGTTGGCAGACCTGGGTATTCCTTTTGTTCGCGCCAACGTCGGTGACCGGTATGTGATCGCCGAGCTGCTGGAGCGTAACTGGCAGGTAGGTGGTGAGAACTCCGGGCACGTGGTGTGCTTCCAGCACACCACCACCGGTGACGCGATTATTGCGGCGTTGCAGGTGCTATTGGCTTTGCGTCGCCGCGAAGAGAGCCTGGCCCAGGCGCGTCAGGCTTTGCGCAAATGCCCGCAAGTATTGCTGAACGTGCGTTTCGCAGGTGGGGAAAACCCGATCGAGCACCCTGCTGTCAAAGAGGCTTGCGAGCGCGCGACCCTGGCAATGGCTGGTCGTGGACGGGTATTGCTACGCAAGTCCGGCACAGAGCCTTTGGTGCGCGTCATGGTCGAAGGTGACGACGAAATACAGGTTCGCGGCCATGCCGAAGACCTGGCAAAACTGGTAACTGAAGTTTGCGCCTGAATTCGGCTTGCCAGTGATGATGTGGTTGGGTAACATCTGCGCCCACTTTGACCGACGAGGTACAGCATGCGTCGCACTATGGTAGCTGGTAACTGGAAGATGCACGGTACCCGCGCCAGTGTCGCTGAGCTGATCAATGGCCTTCGTCACTTGGCCTTGCCTAGCGGTGTTGATATCGCGGTGTTCCCGCCTTGCTTGCATATCACCCAAGTGGTGGATGGCTTGAAAGGTAAGTCGATTCAGGTCGGCGCGCAGAACTCCGCGGTGGAAGCCATGCAAGGTGCGTTGACCGGTGAGATTGCACCGAGTCAGCTGGTTGATGCGGGTTGTTCCTATGTGCTTGTCGGGCACTCCGAGCGCCGTCAGATGATGGGCGAGCGTGATGGGACACTCAATCGCAAGTTCGCAGCAGCGCAGGCTTGTGGCTTGATTCCGGTGTTGTGTATTGGGGAGACCCTTGAGCAGCGTGAATCGGGCAAGACTCTTGAGGTTGTCTCGCGTCAGCTTGGCAGCATCATCGAGGAGCTGGGTGTTGGTGCGTTCGCAAAGGCGGTAATTGCTTACGAGCCGGTCTGGGCCATTGGCACCGGGCTGACTGCTACACCGCAACAGGCGCAGGATGTGCACGCAGCCATCCGTGCTCAGTTAGCGGCAGAGAATTCTGAAGTCGCACAAGGTGTGCGGCTTCTATACGGCGGCAGCGTGAAGGCGGCCAATGCGGTCGAACTGTTCGGCATGCCGGATATCGATGGGGGGCTCATTGGTGGAGCTTCCCTGAATGCAGATGAGTTCGGTGCGATTTGTCGCGCCGCGGGAAACTGAAAAAATGCTGGAAACAGTCGTAGTCGTTTTTCATCTGTTGGCTGCCTTGGGCGTAGTTGCCCTGGTTTTGTTGCAACAGGGTAAAGGTGCGGATGCTGGTGCGTCTTTCGGTGCAGGTGCTTCAAATACTGTGTTCGGAAGCCAAGGTTCCTCTACCTTTCTTAGTAAGTTTACTGCTATACTTGCCGCCGGTTTCTTCATAACCAGCTTAGGGTTAGGTTACTTTGCTAAAGAGAAAGCTCATGTGCTGACTCAAGTAGGTTTGCCAAACCCAGCAGTGTTGGAAGTGCCAAAAGCAAAACCGGCTTCTGATGATGTCCCGGTGCTTCAAGAGCAAAAGTCGGCTACTCCAGCGACTGACGTACCTCCAGCTCAAGAGCAGAAGTAAGAAGGGTTGTAAGCGCTGTATTGCCGAGGTGGTGGAATTGGTAGACACGCAACCTTGAGGTGGTTGTGCCCATAGGGTGTAGGGGTTCGAGTCCCCTTCTCGGTACCAATTATCAGGAGAGCCCGCTGTTGCGGGCTTTCTTGTAGGTGGAAGGTTACATTGACCCTGTAAGGGATCGGTCGTATACTTCCGCCCCAGCTTTGTCGCGGGGTGGAGCAGTCTGGTAGCTCGTCGGGCTCATAACCCGAAGGTCGTCGGTTCAAATCCGGCCCCCGCAACCAGTTTTAGCGGAGCCCCTTTTAAGGGGCTTTTTGTTAGCTGGACACTTTCAACGCCGCTGTTCGACGGCGTTTCAAGGATGGGCGTTTCGCCCATTTTTTTATTTTGCACAGCATGCACATACATGCACGAGGGGGTTCAGGTGTCGAGCAAGCTAGAAGAGTTGCAGGCCTTGTTGGCCCCGGTGGTCGTGGCCCTAGGCTATGAATGCTGGGGTATTGAGTTTTCGGCTCAAGGTCGCCACTCAATGTTGCGCGTTTATATCGATAAAGAGGGCGGCGTGCTGGTGGACGATTGTGCCATTGTCAGCCGTCAGATCAGCGGTGTTCTGGATGTTGAAGATCCTATCTCCGTTGAATACACCCTCGAAGTTTCCTCGCCAGGCATGGAACGCCCACTGTTCACTATTGATCAGTTTGCAAAATTTGCCGGTGAACAAGTGAAGATCAAGCTGCGATCCCCGTTCGAAGGGCGTCGCAACTTTCAGGGCCTTCTGCGCGGTGTAGAAGAACAGGATGTCGTGGTGCAGGTAGAAGACCATGAGTTCCTGTTGCCGATCGATATGATCGACAAGGCCAACATTATTCCCAGTTTTGACTGAGACGCGGATCCCGCGGATCCAATGGCTTGCGAAAGGCGAGGCGTACGATGAGCAAAGAAGTACTGCTGGTTGTTGAGTCGGTATCCAATGAAAAGGGCGTACCGGCAAACGTGATTTTTGAAGCGCTGGAGCTGGCCCTGGCCACTGCTACCAAAAAGCGTTTTGAAGACGAAGTTGATCTGCGTGTGGAAATCAACCGCCACACCGGTGCCTATGAGACTTTCCGTCGCTGGACGGTCGTCGAAGAAGCCGATCTTGATGATCCGGCCATCGAAACCTGGCCAAGCAAGGTTGCTGAAACGCACCCAGGCGCCCAGGTCGGTGATGTCGTTGAAGAAAAGATCGAGTCCATCGAGTTCGGCCGCATTGCTGCACAGACCGCCAAGCAGGTCATTGTGCAGAAGGTTCGCGAAGCCGAGCGCGCTCAAGTCGTTGATGCCTATCGCGAGCGCCTGGGTGAAATCATCTCCGGCACCGTGAAAAAAGTTACCCGCGACAATGTGATCGTCGACCTGGGCAACAACGCTGAAGCGTTGCTGGCCCGCGAAGACATCATCTCCCGCGAAACCTTCCGTGTTGGCGTGCGTTTGCGTGCGCTGCTCAAGGAAATCCGCACCGAGAACCGTGGCCCTCAGTTGATCCTGTCGCGCACTGCGCCGGAAATGCTGATTGAGCTGTTCCGTATCGAGGTGCCGGAAATTGCCGAAGGCCTGATCGAAGTCATGGCTGCGTCCCGCGACCCGGGTTCGCGTGCCAAGATCGCGGTCCGCTCCAAGGACAAACGCATCGACCCGCAAGGCGCTTGCATTGGTATGCGCGGTTCGCGCGTCCAGGCAGTGTCGGGCGAATTGGGTGGTGAGCGTGTGGACATCGTCCTCTGGGACGACAACCCGGCGCAGTTCGTGATCAACGCCATGTCGCCGGCTGAAGTGGCGGCAATTATCGTTGACGAGGATGCCCATGCAATGGACATCGCCGTTGGCGCAGACAATCTGGCCCAGGCCATTGGTCGTGGTGGTCAGAACGTGCGTCTGGCCAGCCAGTTGACCGGCTGGACCCTGAACGTGATGACCGAATCGGACATCCAGGCTAAGCAGCAAGCTGAAACCGGTGACATCCTGCGCAACTTCATCGACGAGTTGGAAGTCGACGAAGACCTGGCGCAGGTGCTGGTAGATGAAGGCTTCACCAGCCTGGAAGAGATTGCCTACGTACCGTTGGAAGAAATGCTCAACATCGACGGCTTTGACGAAGACACCGTCAACGAGCTTCGCGCTCGGGCCAAGGATCGTTTGTTGACTAAAGCCATCGCTACTGAGGAAAAGCTGGCAGACGCCCATCCGGCCGAAGACCTGCTCTCGCTTGAGGGTATGGACAAGGATTTGGCGATGGAACTGGCGGTGCGCGGCGTAATTACCCGCGAAGACCTGGCCGAGCAGTCTATTGACGATCTGCTCGACATCGACGGCATTGACGATGATCGTGCCGGCAAGTTGATCATGGCCGCCCGAGCCCATTGGTTCGAGTAATTAGGCGCGGCCTGAGGAGAGAAGTGCATGACGCAAGTCACGGTGAAACAACTGGCCGATGAGGTCAAAACACCGGTAGAGCGCCTGTTGCAGCAGATGCGTGAGGCAGGTCTGCCGCACACCGCCGCCGAGGAACATGTGAGCGACAGTGAGAAGCAATCGTTGCTGACTCACTTGAAAAGCAGCCACAAGGCGAAAGTGGAAGAACCGCGCAAGATTACATTGCAGCGCAAAACAACCAGCACCCTGCGGGTGGCTGGTAGCAAGAGCATCAGCGTTGAAGTGCGTAAGAAGAAAGTCTTCGTACAGCGCAGCCCGGAAGAAATCGAAGCCGAGCGCAAACGCGAGATGGACGAACGTCGCGCAGTAGAAAATGCTGCACGCCAGAAGGCTGAAGAAGAAGCCAAGCGTCGCGCCGAAGAAGAAGCGCGTAGCCAGCCTGCTGCTGCGCAATCCGCTACTGACGCAGTCGCTGCACCTAGCGCGCCTGTTGAAACTGTGCGTGAGGCCGCTCCGCTTGCCGCTGCTCCAGCACCTGCTGCTGACGCTCGCAAGCGCGACGAACCTCGTCGTCCGGACAAACCACGTGCCGACGATAACAATCGTCGCAGTGGTGGTGGCGATGGCGAGCGTAAAAACGCTCCGCATCGTGCCTCGGTCAAAGAGAAAGCGCCTGCTCCACGCGTTGCGCCACGCACTACCGACGAAGAAAGCGATGGCTTCCGTCGTGGTGGTCGCGGCAAGGCCAAGCTGAAGAAACGCAACGCCCACGGTTTCCAGAGCCCAACCGGGCCTGTCGTGCGTGATGTGCAGATCGGCGAGACCATCACGGTTGGCGATCTGGCCAATCAGATGTCGGTCAAGGCTGCTGAAATCATCAAGTTCATGTTCAAACTGGGTACTCCAGCGACCATCAACCAGGTGCTTGATCAGGAAACTGCTCAACTGGTAGCCGAAGAACTGGGCCACAAAGTGACCCTGGTCAGCGACACCGCCCTGGAAGACTCCCTGGCCGAGTCCCTGAAGTTTGAAGGCGAGACCTTCTCCCGTGCACCAGTCGTGACCGTAATGGGCCACGTTGACCACGGTAAGACCTCGCTGCTCGACTACATCCGTCGTGCCAAGGTAGCTGCCGGCGAAGCCGGTGGTATCACCCAGCACATCGGTGCATACCACGTTGAAACCGAGCGCGGCATGGTCACCTTCCTTGACACCCCAGGTCACGCCGCGTTTACCGCAATGCGTGCCCGTGGTGCCAAGGCGACCGACATCGTGATCCTGGTAGTTGCAGCGGACGACGGCGTAATGCCGCAGACCATTGAAGCTGTCCAGCACGCCAAGGCCGCTGGTGTTCCACTGGTTGTTGCCGTGAACAAAATCGACAAGCCGGGCGCCGATCTCGATCGCATCCGTAGCGAACTGTCGGTTCACGGTGTGACTTCCGAGGAGTGGGGCGGTGATACGCCGTTCGTTTCGGTTTCGGCGAAAGTCGGTACTGGCGTAGACGAGCTGCTCGAAGCGGTCCTGCTGCAAGCCGAAGTCCTGGAACTCAAAGCAACGCCATCGGCCCCGGGTCGTGGTGTTGTAGTTGAATCGCGTCTCGACAAGGGTCGTGGCCCGGTTGCTACCGTTCTGGTTCAAGACGGTACCCTGCGCCAAGGCGACATGGTGCTGGTCGGTTCGAACTATGGCCGTGTACGTGCCATGCTCGACGAGAACGGCAAGCCAATCAAGGAAGCGGGTCCATCCATCCCTGTCGAGATCCTCGGCCTGGACGGTACCCCGGACGCTGGCGACGAGATGAGCGTGCTGTCGGACGAGAAGAAAGCCCGTGAAGTGGCTCTGTTCCGTCAAGGCAAGTTCCGCGAAGTCAAGCTGGCCCGTGCTCACGCCGGCAAGCTGGAAAACATCTTCGAGAACATGGGCCAGGCAGAGAAGAAGACGCTTAATATCGTCCTCAAATCTGACGTCCGTGGTTCCCTCGAAGCGTTGAACGGCGCCTTGAACGGCCTGGGTAACGACGAAGTGCAAGTGCGTGTTGTGGGTGGCGGTGTCGGTGGTATTACCGAGTCCGACGCCAACCTGGCACTGGCTTCCAACGCTGTACTGTTCGGCTTCAACGTGCGTGCCGATGCTGGCGCTCGCAAGATCGTCGAGCAGGAAGGCCTGGACATGCGTTACTACAACGTCATCTACGACATCATCGAAGACGTCAAGAAGGCCCTCACCGGCATGCTTGGCAGTGACGTCCGGGAGAACATCCTGGGTGTCGCCGAGGTTCGTGACGTGTTCCGCTCGCCGAAATTCGGTGCGATCGCCGGTTGCATGGTTATCGAAGGTACCGTGTACCGTAACCGTCCAATTCGTGTACTGCGTGAAGACATCGTTATCTTCGAAGGCGAGCTGGAATCCCTGCGCCGCTTCAAGGATGACGCTTCCGAAGTGCGTGCCGGCATGGAATGCGGTATTGGCGTCAAGAGCTACAACGACGTCAAGGCTGGCGACAAGATCGAAGTCTACGAGAAGGTTCAGGTTGCTCGCAGCCTCTAACTCGCGCACTTCAGGAGCCACGCCGCGTGTGGGCATGCAAATGCCCCGCGCAGCGTGCGGACTCTAAACGCAACGCCCGGTCTGGCTTTTGTCAGGCCGGGCGTTTGCCGCTTTCAGACCCCACGGGTTTCACCGTGTGGCAGTAACAGGTAACAAGACATGGCAAAAGAATACAGCCGTACCCAACGTATCGGCGATCAGATGCAGCGTGAGCTGGCCCAACTGATCCGTCGCGAAGTCAAAGACCCGCGTGTTGGCCTGGTCACCATCACCGCTGTAGAAGTGAGCCGTGACGTCGGTCACGCGAAGATCTTCATCACCGTGATGGGCCAGGACAACAGCGAAGAGATCGCGCAAAGCATCAAGGTGCTCAACTCCGCCGCAGGTTTTTTGCGGATGCAGTTGGCCCGTGAGATGAAGCTGCGCAGCGTGCCCCAGTTGCACTTCCACTACGACGAAAGCGTCGTGCGTGGTGCGCACCTGTCGGCCCTGATCGAGCGCGCCGTGGCTGAAGACAATCAGCATCCGTCCACACCTGAAGACGCCAAGGAGTAAGCGGTGGCTCAGGTCAAACGTATCCGTCGTAACGTCAGCGGCATCATCCTGCTCGACAAACCCATTGGCTTTACCTCCAATGCCGCGTTGCAGAAGGTCCGCTGGCTGCTCAATGCCGAGAAGGCCGGGCACACGGGCAGTCTCGATCCCTTGGCTACTGGCGTACTGCCGTTGTGCTTTGGCGAGGCCACCAAGTTCTCGCAATACCTGCTCGATTCCGACAAGGGTTACGAAACCCTGATGCAACTGGGCAAGACCACCACCACGGCAGACGCCGAAGGTGATGTTTTGCAGGTTCGCGACGTGACCGTTGGTCGTGCTGATATCGAAGCTGCTTTACCTGCTTTTCGTGGGCAAATCAGTCAGATACCGCCGATGTACTCGGCTCTCAAGCGTGACGGGCAGCCTCTTTACAAGCTGGCACGTGCGGGCGAAGTAGTGGAGCGCGAACCGCGTTCTGTTACTATTGCGCGCTTGGAATTGCTCGCCTGTGAAGGTGACACCGCACGCTTGGCCGTAGACTGCAGCAAAGGCACTTATATCCGTACCCTGGTGGAAGATATTGGTGAACAGCTCGGTTGCGGCGCGTATGTAGCTGAACTGCGACGCACCCAGGCTGGCCCTTTCACCCTGGCCCAGACGGTCACGCTGGAAGAGTTGGAAGCCGTGCATGCCGAGGGCGGCAACGAAGCAGTTGATCGCTTCCTGATGCCATCGGACAGCGGTTTGCTGGATTGGCCATTGCTGCACTTTTCGGAACACAGCGCGTTCTACTGGCTTAACGGCCAGCCGGTACGCGCCCCGGATGCCCCGAAGTTCGGCATGGTGCGGGTACAGGATCATAACGGTCGCTTTATCGGTATCGGTGAAGTGAGCGAAGACGGGCGCATCGCGCCACGTCGACTGATTCGGTCAGAATGACCGAACGAGTGTGGCTGTTAACAGGCACGGTCAACACTCATTTTTAGATACAGGGATTTGTCCCTGGCCTGTTGAAACTGCCCTTTGGGTGGTTTCCTGAAAAAAGGATTGCCTCATGGCTCTCGACGTTCAAGAAAAAGCACAAATCGTAGCTGACTACCAGCAAGCTGTTGGTGACACTGGTTCGCCAGAAGTGCAAGTTGCACTGCTGACCCACAACATCAACAAGCTGCAAGGTCACTTCAAGGCCAACGGTAAAGATCACCACTCCCGTCGTGGTCTGATCCGCATGGTAAACCAGCGCCGTAAGCTGCTGGACTACCTGAAAGGCAAGGATCTGGGTCGTTATCAGGCTCTGATCGGTCGCCTGGGTCTGCGTCGCTAATCAGCGATTGCGCTAGAGGTTGGTTGTCTGCCGTGTGTCAGTGGGATTCCCGCTGGCCCATGGTAGGCTCCCAGCCTCAAGTTTTATCTGGATACACGTTTTACCCCTGGACAAGGGTTGGGCCGATTCCCGACATTGCCCAAGAATTTCGCAAGAAGACAAGTTCCCCAAGAGCCACAAAGAAGGTAGGACACCGTGAACCCGGTTATCAAAAAATTCCAGTTCGGTCAGTCGACCGTTACCCTCGAGACAGGCCGTATCGCCCGTCAAGCCTCCGGCGCAGTGCTGGTTACCGTTGATGACGACGTTACCGTATTGGTGACCGTTGTTGGCGCCAAGCACGCCGACCCAAGCAAAGGCTTCTTCCCTCTTTCCGTTCACTACCAGGAAAAGACTTACGCTGCCGGTAAGATCCCTGGCGGTTTCTTCAAGCGCGAAGGCCGTCCTTCCGAGAAAGAAACCCTGACTTCCCGACTGATCGACCGTCCGATCCGTCCGCTGTTCCCAGAAGGCTTCATGAACGAAGTGCAGGTTGTCTGCACCGTCGTTTCCACCAGCAAGAAAACCGATCCTGACGTCGCTGCGATGATCGGTACTTCGGCTGCCCTGGCCATCTCCGGTATTCCTTTCGATGGCCCGATCGGCGCAGCCCGCGTTGCTTTCCACGAAAGCACCGGTTACCTGCTGAACCCGACTTACGAGCAACTGAAAGCATCGAGCCTGGACATGGTCGTTGCCGGTACGTCGGAAGCCGTATTGATGGTTGAATCGGAAGCCAAAGAGCTGACCGAAGACCAGATGCTGGGTGCAGTACTGTTTGCTCACGACGAGTTCCAGGTTGTGATCAACGCTGTTAAAGAACTGGCTGCCGAAGCTGCCAAGCCGACCTGGGCCTGGGCTCCGCAAGCCGAAGCCACCGAACTGCTGGGCGCTATCCGCTCCGAGTTCGGCACTGCGATCTCCGATGCCTACACCATCACCGTCAAGGCCGACCGTTACGCTCGCCTGGGTGAGCTGAGGGACCAGGTTGTTGCCAAGCTGTCCGGCGAAGAAGGCCAGCCTTCTTCCAGCGAAGTCAAAGCAGCCTTCGGTGAAATCGAATACCGCACCGTTCGCGAAAACATCGTTAACGGCAAGCCTCGTATCGATGGCCGCGACACCCGCACCGTTCGTCCGCTGAACATCGAAGTCGGTGTTCTGCCGAAGACTCACGGTTCTGCACTGTTCACCCGTGGTGAAACCCAGGCACTGGTCGTTGCGACCCTGGGTACTGCCCGTGACGCACAGCTGCTGGACACCCTGGAAGGCGAGAAAAAAGACCCGTTCATGCTGCACTACAACTTCCCGCCGTTCTCGGTGGGCGAGTGTGGTCGCATGGGTGGCGCTGGTCGTCGCGAAATCGGTCACGGCCGTCTGGCCCGTCGCTCGGTCCAGGCCATGCTGCCTGCTGCTGACGTGTTCCCGTACACCATCCGTGTGGTGTCGGAAATCACCGAGTCCAACGGCTCCAGCTCCATGGCTTCGGTCTGCGGTGCTTCCCTGGCGCTGATGGACGCGGGTGTGCCGATGAAGGCGCCGGTTGCCGGTATCGCCATGGGCCTGGTTAAGGAAGGCGAGAAGTTCGCCATCCTGACCGACATCCTGGGCGACGAAGACCACTTGGGCGACATGGACTTCAAAGTGGCCGGTACCGCCAAAGGTGTTACCGCGCTGCAGATGGACATCAAGATCAAGGGCATCACCGAAGAGATCATGGAAATCGCCCTGGGCCAAGCCCTGGAAGCGCGCCTGAACATCCTCGGTCAGATGAACCAGATCATTGGTCAGTCCCGTACCGAACTGTCGGAAAATGCTCCGACCATGATCGCGATGAAAATCGACACCGACAAAATCCGTGATGTTATCGGTAAAGGCGGCGCGACCATTCGTGCGATCTGTGAAGAGACCAAGGCTTCGATCGACATCGAAGACGACGGCTCGATCAAGATCTTCGGCGAAACCAAGGAAGCTGCAGAAGCTGCGCGTCAACGCGTCCTGGGCATCACCGCTGAAGCCGAGATCGGCAAGATCTACGTCGGTAAGGTTGAGCGCATCGTCGACTTCGGCGCATTCGTCAACATCCTGCCAGGCAAAGACGGTCTGGTTCACATCTCCATGCTGAGCGACGCTCGCGTTGAGAAAGTCACCGACATTCTGAAAGAAGGCCAGGAAGTGGAAGTGCTGGTACTGGACGTGGACAACCGCGGTCGTATCAAGCTGTCCATCAAGGACGTAGCAGCAGCCAAGGCTTCGGGCGTTTAATTACCCCAGGCTCACGCTGAAAAAAAGGACTCTTCGGAGTCCTTTTTTTACGCCTGAAGGAAAATGCCGAAAAATCAGACGCTTAGTAAATCGCAAAAGCCGCAACTTGCACGCAGGCACGATCAGGTTCATGCAAGTTGCACGATTCCGAAATTTGGCTATTTTGATAACTATATGATTTTTAAGTATTTAATCTGCGCTAGAGACTTGGCACACTGCCTGCAATAACCCTGTTAACGCTGCAGCATCAAGGTTCACACACTGCAGACTTTTAATAAAACAGGAGTTACTCGTATGAAGAAGTTCGCTCTCGCTACTGCTACCGCTCTGACCCTGGCCATGGGTGCTAACGTGGCCTTTGCCCAGACTTCCCAAGCTCCAATGACTCTGGCGGCCGGTGAAGCCACCAAGGCAAAAGAAAGCGTTTCGGATACTTGGATCACCACCAAAGTTAAATCCGATCTGCTGACCGAAAAAGGCATTCCTGGTTCGGACATCAAGGTTGAGACCAACAAAGGTGTGGTTTCCCTGTCTTCGACCGTAGCCATTTCGGACGCGCAGAAAGAAACTGCCGTAGCGATCACCAAGAAAATCAAAGGTGTTACCGCAGTTTCGGCTGACGGCCTGTTGGCTGGCGGCGCTACCAAGGCAGACAACATCGACAAAACCAAAGGTGCAGCGGCTGACGCCAAAGGCGCAACCTCCGATACCTGGATCACCACCAAAGTCAAAGCTGACCTGGTCACCGAGAAAGGCATTCCTGGCACCGACATTAAAGTCGAAACCAACAAGGGTGTAGTTTCCCTGTCCTCTTCGGTCGCTGTGACCGAGGCACAGAAAACGACCGCGGTGAACATCACCAAGAAAATCAAAGGCGTTAAAGCTGTATCGGCCGATGGCCTGAAAGCAGAGTAACGCTCAAGCACTCGTCTGAACTAGCGGCGGCGGCGCGTGAGTTAGATATCCACTCAATGCACCTCTAAGTTTCATGCGACCGACCACACGGATGTGGTCATTACAGGCCCCGGCACTTCTGTGTCGGGGCCTGTTCTATTGGGGCGGGAAAGTAATGCGGTAGCGGCTTGCCGTGGACGCCTACTCGGCATCCAGGTGCATCGGCGTTATCACTCGACCGTCTTTCTCTGCCTGGCCCAGTTGCGCGTCAATGAAGTAAACCCGGTCGTCCTCCAGCTGGGCTTTATCCACCAGGTAGTCCTTGATCGTGCTTGCACGGTCCTGGCCCAACTGGCGCAGCAGCACGTCACTGCCACTCCAGAACTTGATCACGCCCTCTTTCAACTTGGCGGTGCGGTCACTGCTGCTCAGGTCCTTCCATTCTGCCGGAGGCTGCTGTTTCAAGCGGGTGCGGTAAATACCTTCGAGCAAGGGGGCTTTTTCGCTCTCAGGGACTTCCAGCAAGGACGCCTGGGCCGGGACTTTCTCGCCACGGCGCTGCAGCATTTTGTAGTAGTTGTATTGGTATTCCCGCTCCAGCCGCTGGGCCGCCAGGAATGGGCCGTCGCTGCTGGCTGCGGCCGTGCCTTCGATTTCCAGGCGTAGGGCAGGGCGTTCTTTCAAGGCTTTGGCCAAGGTGTTGAGAGCGCCTTCGGCGTCTTTGTTCAACTCGCTGGAGCCTGCCGCGAACGACACGCTACCCAAGTCCTCCGCTCCGCCTCCGGTGACCAATCCGCCAATAAACTTGAACGGCGCAGTGGCCGCTCGCACCACCAGATTGCGCAGGGTTTGCCACACAATGGGCATCACGCTGAATTGCGGGTTATTCAGGTCACCGGATACGGGCAGTTCGATGGAGATCTTGCCGTCGCTGTCCTTGAGCAAGGCGATTGCCAGACGAATCGGCAAGTCCACGGCATCGGCGCTGTCGACTTTTTCGCCCAGCTGCAATTGCTCGACCACCACTTTGTTCTCAGCCTTCAACTGGCCCTTGGTGATCACGTAATGCAGGTCAAGGTTGAGGCGGCCCTTGCGGATGCGGAAACCGGCGAACTTGCCCGAGTAAGGCGTCAGGGTGGTCAGCTCGACACGTTTGAAGCTGGTGGCGATGTCCAGCGCCGCCATCGGGTCAAACGGGTTCACGCTGCCTTTGATGGTCACCGGTGCATAACGGTCGACCTTGCCCTTGATGTCAACGCTCGCCGGCTTGGCCTGGCGACTGTCGATGGTGCCGATCTGCCCATTGAGCTGTTGGATCGCAGTGGCGAAATTGGGGGTGAGGCTGAAGTCGGCGAAGTTGGCCGAACCGTCGTTGATCGCAATCTGCCCGATATGGATACCCAGCGGCTTGTCTTTGCTCGCGGCAGGTTTGGCTGACGATTTGGCGCCACTGTCGGCCGGCTGCGGGATCAGCAAGTCGTCGACGTTGGTGGTGCGGTCATCGTTGATCATGAACCGCGCATAGGGCTGTAGCAGGTTGACCTTGTCGATCGACAGGCTGTCGCCGTGTTGGTAGTTCACGCCTTCGAGCACCAGGCGCTGCCACTTGAGGAAGTCGCGGGTCTTGAGGGTGTCGAGGGTATGCAACTGGTCAACCTGCGCTCGGCCGGTGATCTGCAGCGCCAGGGGATCGGTGCTTTTCAGGTTCACGTCGAGGTCGCTGCCAAGCATGCCACTGCGCAGTTCCAGGCGGATAAACGGGCTGATATAGGACTGGGCGACCCGCAGGTCGATGTCCTTGGTATTGACCTTCAACTTGGCGCTGACCGGGTTGAGGTTAACCGTGCCGGTTGCCTGGATCTTGCCCTGCTTGCCCAGGCCGGTGTCGACCTTCAGGGTAAAGGGGCTCTGGTTGAGGCTGTCGAAGTTCTGCACGTCGACGTTCAACGGGCCGAGCTCCAGTGCCACCGCAGGTTTGGCCTGACGGTCGGCCAAGTGCACTTGGTAGTTGCGCATCTGTACATCCTTGAGCAGCACTTGCCAGGGCTTGCTTGGGGCGACGGGCGCAGGCTTTGGCGAGTCGGCCGTGGCGGGTGCAGTCGCAGGCTCCGGCGCCTTGGCCGGTTTGTTCGGCTGGCCGGCGAACAGTTTTTGCCAGTCCAGTTGCCCATCCGCTTCACGAGCCGCCCAGGTCTCGAGTTTATTGCTGCGGATCTTGCCCACCACCACCTGCTGTTTGGCCAGGTCCACCGTGGTCTCGCTGACGTCCAAACGCTCCAGGCGCACCAACGGCCGGCCATCCGGAGCCTTGATCGCGAACGGTGCGATGCTGGCGGCGGTGTTGGTCAGGTTCAGCTCGGTCTCTTTGGCCAGGCTGAACCTGTATTCGGTACTGAAGTTGAGCACGCCGTCTTCAAGTACCAGGGGTAAGGCGTCACGCACATAAGGCCACCAGGCTTTCATCTTGCCGCCGGTGACTTTGAGCGTACCTTCGGACGTGATCGGCACCAGGCTGAAGTTGCCTTTCCAGTCGATCTGCCCGCCTTCAGGGCCGGCGGCGACCAAGGTCATGTCCGCATTGTCTTCCGGCAGGGTGCTGAGATTCTTCAGTTCGAAGTCGAGGGTGTCGTAGAGGAATTCGATGGGTTCGCTGGGACGCAGGTCTTGGAAATGCAAATAACCGCCAGCCAGCTTGATGCTGTCGACACGCAGCGGGAACGGCTTGGCGTCAGGGTCTGCCGGGGTCGGCTCGCTCGGTGGCAGCTTGAACAACTGCGCCAGATTCAGCTGGCCTGACTTGTCGAACAACAACTCGGTCCTGGGCTTGTCCAGTTGCACATCCGCCAGGTGCAGGGCGCGGGTCCACAGGCTATCGGCCTGCAGGTTGGCGTAAAGCCGTTCGAAACCTACCTGTTCCTTACCGGGCTCGCCGATCTTCAAGCCCCATACCGTTACTTCCAGGCTGAACGGGTTAAGTTCGATCCGTTCGATGTGTGCCGGCACTGTGGCGTAATTGGCCAACTGTTGGTTGGCAATGCGAAGGGCGATGCCAGGCAAAATCAGAAAGCCCAGCAAGCTGTACAACGCGAGGGCAGTCAACAAGGCGCCAGCGGCGCGAATCAATCCTTTGGGCATGGGGCGGCGCCATCTATGTCAAACAGGAGTGCCTTGGAGTATGGCACGGGTTTTCGGTTCCGAAGAACCGGGCCTTTAGGATGCTGCTTACAGTTGAAGTATCAGAGTCTTCAGCGGTGGCTGTTGATCTTGTGAGGGAAAGTCCGCGCCGGGCGTCATGATTTTCCAGTCCCGCACCGGACGCCCAGCCTTTTGCGCACAACGCAGCACCTGTTCACGCCAATCCTCCATGCTGACTTTTGCCAGGTTGTTACAGCAGATCAGCACGCCATTGTCGGCTGTAGCGAGCAGTGCCGGCTTGAGCAGGCTCTGGTAGTCACGCAACAGGTCAACGGTACCGAAGGCACTCTTGGCCCAGGCCGGCGGGTCGAGCAACACCAGGTCATATTGACGCTGCTCCAGGCGCGGATAGCTCGGCAGTTTTTGCCCGCGACGCTGGGTGATCGGCAGCCCGGCCAGTTGGCGAATCGCCGGGAAGTAGTCCGATTGCACGAACTCCATGGTAGGAAGCTGTGGATTGAGCTGGCCGTTTTCACGCCCCACCGCCAGGTTGCCCTCGGCGAAGTCCAGGTTGCATACCTCGCGCGCACCCCCGGCAGCGGCGCTCAGGCCCACCCCACAGGTGTAGGCAAACAGGTTCAGTACGCTTTTGCCGGCGCTGTGGCCCTTGACCCAGCCGCGGGTATTGCGCAGGTCGAGGAACAGCAGTGGGTCCTGGCCGGCGTGGCGCCCACGGACACGGTAATTGAGGCCCCATTCGTGGCCGACCAGGTCTTCCAGCGCGGCAGGTTCGGCGCGGTATACCGAATCTTCGCGATCGACCCGCGAGTTGCCGCGGGAGCGGTCGTTGTAGACCAGCAGCAACTCCAGGCCCATGTGCTGGTTGACCAGTTGGTGCAGCTCCAGCAGGTCGGCGGTTTCCAGCGACTGATGGAAGCTTTGCACCAGTAACTGCGGGCCGTAGCGGTCGATGGTCAGGCCGCCGGCGCCTTCCTGGCTGCCATGGAACAGCCGATAGCAATCGGTGCCCTGGGCGTGCAGTTCGCTGATCAGATCCTGGCGATGATCGAGGGCGGCGCGCAGCGCCTGATTCAAGGGGGACATGGAGCGCGCCTTGCTTAGGTAAATGGGGGTAATGAGGGCGCGGAGTTTAGCAGCTATGGCGCGTTGCCTACATCAACCCCATCCGCCGGTGTGCACGCTGCACCGAACCATTGCGCATCGCCCAGCGCAACAACGGCGCGCTGCGCTTGACCCCGGCGCGGATCATCCGGCGTTGCAGCGGGCCCTGGTGCTGATCGAGCAGGGTGCTGGCCCAGTCCGGCAGCAGGTCGATCCCGGCTTGCATCATCAAGGCACCAAAAGGCTTGGCCAACAGGCTGGGGGAGGGCGCGTTCAGCAACAGGCGCAGCACTTCGCGGCTGCGCTCGTCGCACAGCAATTGCGGGCGGATATTCTCAAGGTAATCGGAAATTTCCTGGCGTGAATGCGGCACATCCTGCGCGCCGAGCCGTTCTGCGACGACGGCGATCTCGCTGTAGTAACGGTCCTGATCACGGCCGCAGAGGTGCGGGTTGCGATAGCGCAAGTGGGCAGCAAGAAAGTTGCTCACCTCCGCCACATGCACCCAGGTCAGCAGCGCTGGATCGCTGGCCGCGTAAGGCCTCCCGTCCGGGGCATGACCCACCACCTGCAGGTGAATGGTGCGCACTTTTTCGATCAGCCAGTCGGCGTCTTTGCGCGCGCCGAACGTGGTACCGGAAATAAACTGCGAGGTACGGCGCAGGCGCCCAAGCATGTCCTGGCGAAAATTCGAATGGTCCCACACGCCGGCCAGGGCCAATGGGTGCAAGGCTTGCAGCATCAAGGCGCTGATGCCGCCGATGAGCATGCTGCTGAAGTCACCATGGACTTGCCAACTGACCGAGTCCGGCCCGAACAGGCCCGGATCGCCCTTGGGGTTTTCCAGGTCCAGTTGGCCCAGTGACAAGCCGGTGAGGCTCATCAACTGGGTTTCGATACGGCTGCGGATAAATTCCATGGCGACTCGGGTTTCCTAGCGGTTCAGGCGTTTGTCGATCAGGCCGTCGACGACGCTGGGGTCGGCCAGGGTCGAGGTATCACCCAGGCTGTCCAGTTCGTTGCAGGCGATCTTGCGCAAAATCCGGCGCATGATCTTGCCGGATCGGGTTTTCGGCAAGGCCGGTGCCCATTGGATCAGTTCCGGCTTGGCAAAGCTGCCGATTTCCTTGCTGACCAGTTCCAGCAGGTGTTTTTTCAGCGCCTCGCTGGGTTCGACGCCATTCATGGGGGTGACAAAGGCGTAGATGCCCTGGCCTTTGACATCGTGGGGGTAGCCCACCACGGCAGCCTCGGCCACCTGGTCATGCAGTACCAACGCACTTTCTACCTCGGCGGTGCCGATACGGTGGCCGGATACGTTGATCACATCGTCGATACGCCCGGTGATCCAGTAGTCACCGTCCTCATCGCGGCGCGCGCCGTCACCGGTGAAATAGTAACCGGGGTAGGGTTTGAAATAGGTGTCGACCATGCGCTGCGGGTCGCCGTAGACGCTGCGAATCTGCCCCGGCCAACTGGCCTTGATCGCCAGTACGCCGCTGCCGGCACCGCTGATGACCTTGCCTTGTTCATCCAGCAGCACGGGCTGCACGCCAAACATCGGCTGGGTGGCGCAACCTGGTTTGATGCGCTGGGCGCTGACCAGCGGGCTGAGCATGATGCCGCCGGTCTCGGTCTGCCACCAGGTATCGACAATAGGGCAACGCTGTTCGCCCACCGCGTTGAAGTACCAGTCCCAGGCTTCCGGGTTGATCGGTTCGCCCACGCTGCCCAGCAGACGCAGGCTGGCGCGGGAGGTCGTCTCCAGCGGGGCGTGACCCTCGCGCATCAACGCGCGCAAGGCGGTGGGAGCGGTGTAGAAGATATTCACCTGGTGTTTATCGATGACCTGCCAGAAGCGCGAACTGTCCGGGTAGCTCGGCACACCTTCGAACATCAGCGAGGTCGCGCCATTGGCCAGCGGCCCGTACACGATGTAACTATGGCCGGTGACCCAACCCACGTCGGCGGTGCACCAGAACACCTCACCGTCGCGGTAATCGAGTACGTACTTGAAGGTCATTGCCGCCTGGAGCAGGTAGCCGCCCGTGGTGTGCAGCACACCCTTGGGCTTGCCGGTGCTGCCGGAGGTGTAGAGGATAAACAGCGGGGCTTCGGCGTCCATCGGTTCGGGAGGGCAATCGTCGCTCGCTGCATCCAGGGCCTGTTGATACTTGAGGTCGCGGCCTTCGCTCCAGCTCACCGGTGCGCCGGTGCGTTGTACCACCAGCACCGTGCTGACGTCGGGGCAGCTGGCCAGGGCCTTGTCGACGTTCTGTTTCAACGCCACCGGCTTACCACCGCGCACGCCTTCATCGGCTGTGATCACGGTGCGGCAGTCGGCGTCCAGAATGCGGTCGCGCAGGGCGTCCGGTGAGAACCCGCCAAATACCACCGAGTGCACCGCGCCAATCCGCGTGCAGGCCAGCATGGCGTAGGCCGCTTCCGGGATCATCGGCATGTAGATACACACCCGGTCGCCTTTTTTCACGCCTCGGCTTTTCAGCACATTGGCCAGGCGACAGACGTTTTGGTGCAGTTGGCGGTAGGTAATTTTGGAAGATTTTGCAGGATCGTCACCTTCCCAGATGAAGGCCGGCTGATCGGCGCGTTGCGCCAGGTGACGGTCGATGCAGTTGTAGCTGACGTTCAACTGGCCACCGGCAAACCACTGGGCGGCACCGGTCTGGATGTCTGATTGCTGGACGGTGTGCCACGGTGTTATCCAGTCGAGAAAGCCCTTGGCCTGGTCGGCCCAGAACGTGTCCGGCTGTTCGATGGATTGGCGATAGAGGCGCTGGTAGTCCTCTTGACTGAGTTGCGCAGCCCGGCGGACGGCATCGGCGGTGGGAAACGTGCTGATATCGAACATGAGCGATCCTTATTCTTGTTTTTGCGACAAGTCATAAAGATGCACCCTGTATGGAGAGGGTTCAAGGCCAACGTCCAAACGGACGTTGGCCTTGCGGTGCCTGCATCAGCCGCGGTGACGGCCGCGGAAGTAGTTGATCAGCCCCTGGGTCGAAGCGTCTTCGGCCAAGGTTTCTTCGGCGCCGGTGAGGCGATTGTATACGCCCTTGCCCAGCTCCTTGCCCAGCTCCACGCCCCATTGGTCGAAGGCGTTGATGCCCCAGATCACGCTTTGCACGAACACTTTATGTTCATACATCGCAACCAGGGCGCCCAGGCGACGCGGGCTGATGCGTTCAACCACGAGCGTGTTGCTCGGACGGTTGCCCGGGATCACCTTGTGCGGTGCCAGCTTCTGCACGTCGTCTTCCGGGATGCCCTTGTCGCGCAGCTCGGCTTCGGCTTCGCTGCGGGTCTTGCCGAGCATCAGTGCCTGGCTTTGGGACAGGCAGTTGGCGTACAGCCACTGATGGTGGTCGGACACCGGGTTGAAGCTGACGATCGGTACGATGAAGTCGGCCGGGATCAGTTGGGTGCCTTGGTGTAGCAACTGGTGATAAGCATGTTGGCCGTTGCAGCCGACGCCACCCCAGATCACCGGGCCGGTGTCGGTGGACACCGGTTTGCCGTCCTGGCGCACGCTCTTGCCGTTGGATTCCATGTCCAGCTGTTGCAAGTGCTTGGTGATGTTACGCAGGTAGTGGTCGTACGGCAGGATCGCATGGCTTTGTGCGCCCCAGAAGTTGCCGTACCACACGCCCAGCAGGCCCAGCAGCACCGGCATGTTTTGTTCGAAGGGCGCGTTCTGGAAATGCTGGTCCATGGTGTAGGCCCCGGACAGCAGTTCCTTGAAGTTGGACATGCCGATGGCCAGGGCGATTGGCAGGCCGATGGCCGACCACAACGAATAACGGCCGCCCACCCAGTCCCACATCGGGAAGATGTTTTCTTCGCGAATACCGAAGGCCACGGCTGCCGCGTTGTTGCTCGACACGGCGATAAAGTGGCGGTACAGCTCGGCTTCCGAGCCACCCTGGGCCAGGTACCAGGCGCGGGCGGCCTGGGCGTTTTTCAGGGTTTCCAGGGTGTTGAAGGATTTCGACGAGACGATAAACAGCGTGGTCTCGGCGCGCAGCTTCATGGTCAGCTCGTGGAACTCGCTGCCATCGATGTTCGCCAGGTAGTGGCAGCGCACGCCTTTGTGGGCGTAGGACAACAGCGCTTCAGAAACCAGTTCCGGGCCGAGGAACGAGCCGCCGATGCCAATGTTCACCACATCGGTGATCGGCTTCTCGGTGTAGCCACGCCACAGGCCGTCGTGGATGCGGCCGACCAGGTCGGTGATCTGGTTCAGCACCTTGTGCACGTCCGGCATGATGTTCACGCCGTTGACCGACAGCTTGTCGCCCACCGGGCGACGCAGGGCGGTGTGCAGGGCAGGGCGGCCTTCGGAGGAGTTGACCGGCTCGCCCGCATACAGCGAGTTGATTGCGTCTTTAAGACCCACTTCGTTGGCAAGGCCCACCAGCAGGTCGCGGGTCTCGCCGGTGATCAGGTTTTTCGAGTAATCGAGGAAAAGTCCGCAGCTGCTCAAGGTGAACTGGGAAAAGCGCTGGGGATCGGCATTGAACGCTTCGCGCATGCTGAAATCCTGCATGGCTTGGCGATGTTGGTTGAGCGCTTGCCAGGCGGGCAGAGCGGTAACGTCATGAGGGGTGCGGTAGTACGCCATCGCTGCGGGTTTCCTTTTATTACGGGGACTGCCTTTAGGACACTTCAAAGCCCGGAACATCCAGTCTTATCTCAAGGATTGGGTTCCAGACAGCGCTAACCATAGCGCAGGGCGATTACATTAAACCTAGCGTGTCGATATGTCTTGGCTTTGTCTGCGCTGTGGCCGGTACTTTTTTATACCGGCACAGCGATCAGGGCAATCGGCGGGGTGTTCAGAGGGGTCAGTCGAGGGTCAGATGCAGGTTGTCGATAAGGCGGGTCGTGCCTAGAAAGGCCGCCACCAGAATCACAATATCCCGATCCTCCGCCGTAGCGGCCCGCAGGTGCAGGCCCTGGCGCACTTCGAGGTAATCCAGGCGCAACCCGGCAGCCTCGATCTGCTGCACCTGTTCGGCACGCAGCCTGGCGAAGTCGTGATCACCGCTTTTGATGGCTGCGGCAATCTGGCTGAGGCTGCGGTACAGCACCGGCGCGATCGCACGTTGTTCTTCGCTGAGAAAACCGTTGCGCGAGGACAGCGCCAGGCCATCATCGGCGCGTACGGTGGGCTCGCCGATAATCTGGATCGGCATGTTCAGGTCATGGACCATGGCACGAATCACGGCCAGTTGCTGGTAGTCCTTCTGGCCAAATACAGCCATGTCCGGCTGGACCATGTTGAACAATTTGCTGACCACGGTCGCCACGCCTTCGAAATGCCCGGGACGGCTGGCGCCGCACAAGCCTTCGGACAATTGCGGGACGCTGACGCGGGTCTGGCCGGTCATGCCGCCGGGGTACATCTCCTCGACGGTTGGCGCGAACAGCAGGTTGCAGCCGGCCTGCAGGAGCTTTTCCTGATCGGCGGCCAGGGTGCGAGGGTACTTGTCCAGGTCTTCGCCGGCGCCAAATTGCAGTGGGTTGACGAAAATACTCGCCACGACAAAGTCCGCCTGCTGCACAGCCTTGCTGACCAGGCTGGCATGTCCGCTGTGCAGGTTACCCATGGTGGGCACGAAGCCGATGCGTTTGCCGGCCTTGCGGGCGTGGGCGACGGCGGCTCTGAGTTCGCGTACGGTTTTTACGGTGTTCATGCAGAGAATCCGTGTTCGGCGCCTGGGAAGGTCACGCCTTTGACTTCGGCGACGTAGGCACTCAATGCCGCGTGGATGCTGTCCTGGCCAGTCATGAAGTTCTTCACGAACTTTGGCACGCGGCCGGTAATCGACAGGCCGAGCATGTCGTGCAGCACCAGCACCTGGCCGTCGGTGGCCGAGCCCGCGCCAATACCGATCACCGGCACCTTAACGGCCTGGGTGATTTCTGCCGCGAGTTCGCTGGGCACGCATTCGAGCAGGATCATCGCGACGCCCGCCTGCTCCAGGGCGATGGCATCGGCGCGCATCTGGCGCGCCTGGGCTTCGTTGCGGCCTTGCACCTTGTAGCCGCCGAGGATGTTCACGGACTGTGGTGTCAGGCCCATATGTGCACAGACCGGCACACCGCGTTCAGCCAGCAGGCGAATCGACTCGGCGAGCCATACGGCGCCCTCTACCTTGATCATGTGTGCACCGGCACGCATCAGTTTGCCGGCGTTCAGGAAGGTCTGCTCGACGGTGGCGTAATCCATGAACGGCAGGTCGGCGATGATGAATGCGCCGTCGTTCCCGCGCTTGACGCTGGCGGTGTGGTAGGCCAGTTCATCGGTGGTGACGGGCAGGGTGCTGTCATTCCCTTGAAGGACCATGCCCAGGGAGTCGCCTACCAACAACACTTCAACCCCGGCCTGGCAACTGGCGTGGGCGAAGGTGGCGTCATAGCAGGTGAGCATGGTGATTTTTTCACCTTTGAGCTTGAGGCTCTGCAAGGTGGTCAGGGTAATGTCTGGCATGAAAAGGGTCCTCGTTCAGGCGCTTGGAAACAGCGAGTAACGCGCGTGAGTCTTCGTTTATACAGGCGCACTGTCTTGAGAGCAGTGCTTATAAGGCCTGGATTGCGCCCTTCATTGCCGGGTTGGCGGCAGCGGGACGCCTATAGTCGTGAGGAGGACACGGGAAGTCAATTGGATGTGTTACCGCATTGTTACGATGGCGGTGTTACCGCTGTTACTGACGCGATTCAGCAACCGGGAGCCGTTCCAGGCCGACAAACGGGCAGGCGTCAAGCAGGGCACTGAGGGGGTTGCCATCCGGCAATTGCAATGCGGCAGGTGCCAGTTCGGCCAGCGGATACAACACAAATGCACGCAGGTGCATCTGATAGTGGGGCACCTTCAGGCGCGGTTCGTCGATCAGGCGATCGCCAAACAGCAGAATGTCCAGGTCAAGGGTGCGAGGGCCCCAACGCTCCAGGCGCTCGCGGCCCTGATCGTTTTCGATGGCTTGCAGCGCGTCCAGCAGGTCAAGTGGCGCAAGGCGGCTGTCCAGGGCGGCAACTGCGTTGGTGTAGCGCGGCTGGCCCGGGAGCAGGGAGTCACTTTGGTAAAAGGCGGACACACCCGCGACGCAAGTGTCTGGCAATTGCGCCAGCGCTTGGATAGCGCTGCGCAATTGCTGGTCCGGGGCTGCCAGGTTGCTGCCCATGCCGATGTAGATGCGTTCCACGTTTATTCGCCCGCAGCGCCCGAGGCATCGGCAGCACTGCGTTTGCGCTTGGTGCCGCTGCGACGACGCTTCTTCGGCCCTGCGCCTTCGCCATCACCCTTGCTGCCGAGTTCGCGAATCATGTCGCGGCGTTGGCTGTCATTGGCATCCTGATAGTCGGTCCACCATTCGCCCAGGCCGTCGGTCTGCTCACCGGCGCTTTCGCGCAGCAGCAGGAAGTCGTAGCCGGCACGGAAGCGCGGGTTGTCCAGCAGCAGGTCGGCGCGCTTGCCGCTGCGGCGCGGCAGGCGTTCCTGCATGTCCCAGATCTCGCGGATCGGCATCGTGAAACGTTTCGGGATAGCGATGCGCTGGCACTGTTCGGCGATCAGCTCGTGAGCGGCTTCCTGCATGGCCGGGATCGGCGGCATGCCACGCTCCTGCAGACGCAGTACGCGCTTGGGCAGGGCCGGCCACAACAGGGCGGCAAACAGGAACGCCGGCGTGACCGGTTTGTTCTGCTTGATGCGCAGGTCGGTATTGATCAACGCTTCGCTGATCAGCGTGTGGGTATAAGTCGGGTTGTACTCCAGTGCTTCGGCGCTGGCCGGGAACAGTGGGTCGAACAACTGCAGGTCGACCAGCATTTCGAAGGTGTCGGCTGCGTAGCCCGAGAGGAACAGCTTGAGCACTTCTTCGAACAGACGCGCGGACGGGATTTCCCGCAGCATCGGTGCCAGCTCGCGTATCGGTGCGGCGGTATGCTTTTCGATGCCGAAGTTGAGCTTGGCGGCGAAGCGCACGGCCCGCAGCATGCGCACCGGGTCTTCCTGATAGCGCTGTGTCGGGTCGCCGATCAGGCGGATCAGGTTATTGCGGATGTCGTGTACGCCATTGGCGTAATCGAGGATGCGTTCGCTGACCGGATCGTAATAGAGGGCATTGATGGTGAAGTCGCGGCGCTGCGCGTCTTCTTCCAGGGTGCCGTAGACGTTGTCGCGCAGGATACGCCCGCTCTCGTTGCGGGAAGACTGATTGGTGTCTTCCTCTTCATCGTTTTGCGGGTGGCCGGCACGGAAGGTCGCGACCTCGATGATTTCGCGACCAAAATGGATATGCACCAGCTTGAAGCGGCGACCGATGATTCGCGCATTGCGAAACTCGGCACGCACTTGCTCAGGCGTGGCACTGGTGGCGACGTCGAAATCCTTGGGCGTGATGTTGAGCAGCATGTCGCGTACGCAACCGCCCACCAGGTAGGCCTGGTAACCGGCGTTCTGCAACCGTTCGACGATATTCACCGCATAACGGCTGAATTGAGCGCGCTGCAACGAATGCTGGCTGCTGTTGAGCACTTCAGGCGTGCTGCGTTTGTGTTGCGTACGACGCAAGGGAGAACGGAATGACTGGAACAACTTCTTCAGCATGGGATGCACTGTTTGAAGGAATGTTCGGCCATAACGAAGAATGACCGCATGATGGGCGGGGATTCTAGCATTTAGTCAGGGGATGGTGTAGGAACAAGCTTCGGCGTTGCGCCATAAGCCTTAAATCGTCAAATCCCGGAAACTACAAGGGGAGCCGAAGCTCCCCCAGAAGTAGTTGCGTGCTCTATTTTTATTATTGATTTCGGGCTTCTTGTTTTTGTTGATCGCCCTCGCCATGAAGCTTCACCTTCATGACACTCCCAATTGGGAGTCAAGAGCAAACGGATTGCTTTGGTCGCTGTGTTGCTGATCTACGATCCAACCAGTTCAGGCTCTGCCTTAGGGCAGTTTTTGTTGTTCTCGGCCTGGTTGCGGGGCAAGCCCCAAATGCAACGCCTCTCCAAAAGAATCAGTTAGCTGCGCCTCCGCCGTGTTGTTTTTGTTATGCGTGAGTCGATTCGTCTTATTTTTATTGTCTTGTACAAAGCTTGTTATTGTTTTTGTACTAAGCATATAGCAGGGTGCGTGCCAACTTTTGCGACGCCCAGCAAAACCGGGGGGTTGAGGTGGTTTTGGGTTTTTGAGGGGCAAAAAAAAGCCGGGGCTTCGTTACCGTAAGCCCCGGCTTTTGTTACGCGAAATATCCGCGGTAACAGTTTTTTCACATCTGAGGGTGTTACCTATGGAGGCGCACCCTCAGCTTTCGCTGGCCACCCCGGTCTTGCGCCGTGGAATGCCCAGGCGCTGGCGGCGTTCCCACAGGCACTTGCGGCTCACGCCCAGCTTGCGTGCCAGCTCGGTCTCGGTCATGTGGTCCTGATGCTCAAGGACGAAATGCTGGAAGTAGTCTTCCAGTGACAAATCTTCCGTCGGCTCATGGCTGGTATTGCTGGCGCCGCCCTGTGTCGGGGCCAGGCCAATGAAATCGTCATCCTCCAAGTCACTGAGCTCAATGTCGATACCCAGCAGCTCGGCGGAAATTTCCGGGCTTTCCGACAGGATCACTGCACGCTCGACCGCATTCTCCAGTTCCCGCACGTTACCCGGCCACGAGTAATGCCGAATCGCCTGCTCGGCGTCCGGCGCGAACGTCAGGTCGGTACGGTTGATGCGTGCACTCTGGCGCAGCAGGAATGCGTTGGCGATCTCATTCACGTCGGCACCGCGCTCACGCAGGGCCGGCAATTTGAGCGCGATCACGTGCAGGCGGTAATACAAGTCTTCACGGAATTGACCGATCTTGGCCAGGCTCTTGAGGTCGCGGTGGGTGGCCGCGATCAGGCGTACGTCAACCTTCTGCGATTGCACCGAGCCTACACGTCGAATCTCACCTTCCTGCAGCACACGCAGCAGTCGCGCCTGGGCCTCCAGCGGCAACTCACCGATTTCATCAAGAAACAGCGTCCCGCCGTCCGCCGCTTCCACCAGGCCCGCACGCCCAGCGCTGGCGCCGGTAAACGCGCCTTTCTCGTGGCCGAACAGTTCGGACTCGATCAGGGATTCGGGGATCGCCGCACAGTTCACCGAAATCATCGGCGCCTTGGCGCGTTTGGACAGGTTGTGCAGGGCGCGGGCCACCAGTTCTTTACCGGTGCCTGACTCGCCCTGGATCAATACATTGGAGTCGGTGGGCGCGACCTTACGGATCTTGCCGTACAGGTCCTGCATCGGCGGGCAGGAGCCAATGATGCCGATTTCGCCGTTGCTGTTGTCGACTCCCGGTTTGTCGGCGCCGTTGGTGGCCTTGCCGGCGGGGCGCTGTTCGGCAGGCGCGCTGCTGGCAGACTGGCGGTCGCGCAGGATGCGGGCCACGGCCTGGAGCATTTCATCGTGGTCAAACGGCTTGGCGATGTAGTCCACCGCGCCCATCTTCATGGAATCAACCGCCGAGCGCAGGCTGGCGTAGCTGGTCATGATCAGTACCGGAGTGCCCTGGCCAAGCTTGATCAACTCGGTGCCCGGCGCGCCCGGCAGGCGCAGGTCACTGACAATCAGGTCGAACGTGGGGATGCTGAAACGCTCTTGTGCTTCCTGCACCGAGCCGGCTTCGCTGACCTGGTACTGATTACGTTCAAGCAGGCGACGCAAGGCAGAGCGGATAATGGTTTCGTCTTCGACGATCAAAATGTGCGGCATTGATTCAATTCTCTCGACGGTCTCAGTTCACAGCGGACGTCGCTTCGACATGACGCGGCAAGGTCACCCGAATACGGGTGCCGCGTTGGCTTTCGGTGTCAGCCGGGCTGTCGATGGTGATTTGTCCATAATGCTCTTCAACGATGGAATAGACCAGTGCAAGGCCCAGACCGGTACCTTCACCCGGGTCCTTGGTGGTGAAGAAAGGTTCGAACAATCGATCCATGATGTTCTGTGGAATACCGCTGCCTTCATCTTCGACGATCAGATCGACGGTATGTTCGAAAGCCTCGGTCTTGACGCGTACCGCACCACCGGCCGGGGTTGCGTCACGGGCGTTGGACAGCAGGTTGATCAGCACTTGGGCCAGGCGTTGTGAGTCGCCGTCGACCCAATGGTCGGGGTCGCACAAGTTGAAGAACTGTACTTCGAAATTGCGCCGGTTCAAGGCGAGCAGCCCAATGGCATCCTGGGCCACTTCGGCCAGGCACACTGCCTCATCCAGATTCTGATGGCCGCCGGCATGGGCAAAGCTCATCAGCGACTGCACGATGCGCGAGACGCGCTTGGTCTGTTCGAGGATTTGCCCGCTGATTTCGATGATTTCGCCGTCTTCTTCACGCTCTTCCCGCAGGTTTTGCGCGAGGCAGGCGATACCGGTGATCGGGTTGCCAATTTCGTGGGCCACGCCCGCTGCCAGGCGACCAATGCTGGCCAGGCGCTCGGAGTGCACCAGCTTGTCCTCGAGCATCTGGGTTTCAGTCAGGTCTTCGACCAGCAGAACCAGGCCGCTGTTACCGGGGGCCAACGGTTCATCGATCGCGGCTTTGTGCAGGTTGAGCCAGCGGGTCTGGCCGTCGAGGGCCAGGTGCTGTTTGTGCAAATGCTCGTCGGGCAGGTTGATAAAGCCCTGGAGCAGTTCTTTCCACGGATCGCCCAGGGTATTCAGGCGCGAGCCCACCACCCGTTGCGCGGCGATGCCGGTGAGTTCTTCCATGGCCTTGTTCCACATCAGGATCTCTTGATCCTTGGCTAGGGAACACACGCCCATCGGCAGTTCCTGCAGGGTCTGGCGATGGTAACGGCGCAAGGCGTCGAGTTCGGCCGCCAGGCCGGTGAGGCGTGAGTGGTAATCCTCCAGCCGGCTTTCGATGAAATGGATGTCTTCGGTGACGTAGTTTTCGCCGCCGGCCTTGTAGGGCAGGAAGGTTTCCACCATGTCCTGGGACACGCTGGGGCCCATCAGGCCGGACAGGTTGGCTTCGATGCGGTCGCGCAGGCGACGCAGCGCATACGGGCGGCGCTCGTCAAAGGGCAGGTACAGATCGCGCAGCGCCTGCTCGACTTCCTTCTGAGCCGCCTTGGCACCGAGGGGCTTGGCCAGTTGCGTGGCGAATTCCTGGGGCGAGGCCGCGTGCAGTTCGCGGCGCTGCGGGCGACGCACGTTATCCACCGCGCACGCCTCGGCGGCGCTGGTCTCTTCCGGGCTGGCATTGGTGAACAGCGAGATCAGGGTGAACATCAGTACGTTGGCGGCCAGCGAGGCAATCGCCGCCATGTGCCAACTGGTGTCGTCCAGCACGTAGATCATGTTCAGCAGCGGAATGTAGAAACCCTGCAGGTTGCCGACCAACGGCAGCAGCATGGTGACGATCCATACCAGGATCCCGGCCAGCAGCCCGGCGATAAACCCACGGCGATTGGCGGTCGGCCAGTACAGCACCGATAGCACCCCCGGCAGAAACTGCAAGGTGGCGACAAACGCGACAATGCCCAGGTTGGCCAGGTCTTGCCCGGCGCCGAGCAACAGGTAGAACCCGTAGCCGGCCATGATGATCGCGACGATGAGTGCGCGGCGCGTCCATTTCAGCCAGCGGTAGATATTGCCTTCGGCGGGCGGCTGGTACAGCGGCAGCACCAGGTGATTGAGGGCCATGCCCGAAAGGGCCAGCGTCGTGACGATAATCAGCCCGCTGGCAGCAGACAAACCTCCGACATACGCCAGCAGCGCCAACGCCTGGCTATTGGCGGCGATACCGATACCCAGGGTGAAATACTCGGGGTTGGTGGTAGCCCCCAGTTTCAGGCCGGCCCAGAGGATCAGCGGCACCGCAAGGCTCATCAACAGCAGGAACAGCGGCAAGCCCCAGCTGGCGCTGACCAGCGAGCGCGGGTTGAGGTTCTCGGTGAAGGTCATGTGGTACATGTGCGGCATTACGATCGCCGAGGCGAAGAACACCAGCAACAGCGTGCGCCATGGGCCTTCCTGCAGCGGCGTGTGCAGGGCGGCGAGGGCGGTCTGGTTTTGCAGCAGCCACAGCTCCAGCTGTTGCGGGCCGTCGAACACGCCATAGAGCGCGTAGAGGCCGACGCCGCCGATGGCGATCAGCTTGATCACCGATTCGAACGCAATCGCAAATACCAGCCCTTCGTGTTTCTCGCGGGTGGCGATGTGGCGTGAGCCGAAGAAAATCGTAAACAGGCTGATCAGCGCACAGAACGCCAGGGCGACCCGGTGTTGCACCGGCTCGCGGGTCAGGATGCTGATGGAGTCGGCCACCGCCTGGATCTGCAGGGCCAGCAAGGGCAGCACGCCGATCAGCATGAATACCGTGGTCAATGCCCCGGCCCACGTGCTGCGGAAGCGGAAGGCGAACAGGTCGGCCAGGGACGACAGCTGATAGGTGCGAGTAATTTTCAGGATCGGGTACAGCAGCACCGGTGCCAGTAGGAATGCACCTGACACCCCCAGGTAGCTGGAGAGAAAGCCGTAGCCGTATTGATAGGCCAGGCCGACGGTGCCATAGAACGCCCAGGCGCTGGCGTACACGCCGAGGGACAAGGTGTAGGTCAACGGATGGCGAATGATCGCCCGCGGAATCATTCCGCGCTCACTGATCCAGGCGACGCCGAACAACGCGGCCAGGTAAGCGGCGCTGATCAGCAGCATCTGAGTGAGGCTAAAGCTCATCGGCATCTTTTTGGCTCTGCAGGATGAAGGTCACGACGATCAGGATCAGCCACAGCAGATAGGGGCGATACCAGGCGCCCGTGGCGTCGATCCACCAATCCATGATGGCGGGGGAAAACAGGTAGATCCCGACGACCAGCAGCAGGACCAATCGATAGATGTACATGTTGGCCTTTGATTGAGAGTGCGGTAATGCAACGGTTTTCTGTAGGAGCGAGCTTGCTCGCGAAGGGCGCTAACCTAAACGCGTACATCCTGGATAAACGTGTTGCCTGGGAGTTTTTCGCGAGCAAGCTCGCTCCTACGCGATGGTAACGGATGGCTGGCAGGCTGCAAGCGCCTTCAGCGTAATTGCGCTTCGGCCAGGGTCAGTGTGCGTGGGATCCTGCTGGCATCCCAGTGCACAATGCCCCAATCCAGCAACTCCCGTGGGCTGGCATGAAGCAGTTCGTCGCCAGGCTGCTGGCCAAGGGCGCGCAGGGCTCTCAATAGCAGCGGCGTGGCCTGGTCGGGATTCAGCGGCGGGGAACGATAGGATTTGCCCAGCTTGTTACCGTCCGGCTGGACGATCAACGGTACGTGCAGATAGCGCGGCTGGCGCAGGCCCAGCAACTCCTGCAGGTACAGTTGGCGTGGCGTGGAGTCGAGCAGATCGGCGCCGCGCACGATATCGGTAACCCCTTGCCAGGCATCGTCGAGCACCACGGCCAGTTGATAGGCGTAGAGGCCATCGCGGCGACGGATGACGAAGTCGCCGACGTCACGGCCCAGGTGTTGTCGGAATTCTCCTTGTACGCGGTCAGTAAAGTGGTACTCCAACTCGGGAACACGCAGGCGGATGGCGGCGTCCTGCTGGTCGTGACCGGCATTTCGGCACAGGCCTGGGTAAATCCCGTCGTAGGGCTCCAATTGTTTACGTGAACAGGTACAGGCGTAGGCCAGGCCGTGGTTGAACATATCGTTCAGTACCTTGGCGTAGGCGTCATGCCGCTCGCTTTGTCGGACCAGTTCGCCATCCCACTCAAAACCGTAGCTCTCCAGGGCATGCAGGATTGCCGCCTGGGCGCCGGGCTCTTCGCGGGGAGGGTCGAGGTCTTCCATGCGCATCAGCCAGCGGCCGTGATTGGCGCGGGCATCGAGGTAGGAGGCGAGGGCGGCGACCAGGGAACCGAAGTGCAAATGGCCGCTGGGCGTGGGGGCGAAACGCCCGATATAGGTAGAGGCAGTCATGGGTCGGATACTACTGGAAAATCGGTAAATCCCAGAAACGAAAATGGGGCGTTCGCACGCCCCATTCGTTCAGCTCGGCTGGATCACTTGCCGACCTGTTTTTCCTTGATTTCAGCCAAGGTCTTGCAATCTACGCAGAGGTCCGCAGTAGGACGGGCTTCCAGGCGACGGATACCGATCTCGACACCGCAGGATTCGCACCAGCCGTATTCTTCGTCTTCGATCAGTTGCAACGTCTTGTCGATTTTCTTGATCAGCTTGCGCTCGCGATCACGGGCGCGCAGTTCTAGGGCGAACTCTTCTTCCTGGCTGGCACGGTCTGCCGGGTCCGGGAAGTTGGCCGCTTCATCCTTCATATGGTCAACCGTGCGGTCGACTTCCTGCATCAAGTCCTGCTTCCACTGCTTCAGGATTTTGGAGAAGTGCTCGCGCATGGGCTTGCCCATGTATTCCTCACCCTTCGATTCAACGTAGGGTTGGAAGCCGCTGATGCTCTGTTGCTTTGCTTGGGTGGACATGAATAGACCGCCTCTCACTCTTCTAATCCATTGCGCAGGATTGCAACGTCACCGACACCTGCCGGCCCTGCGGCTGCAAGCGGGCGAACTTACCAGATAGATTCAGGGTGCGCCACTCCCGGTTGTCGACGCCCGTCACGCAGGGGTTGCCAACTGCAGCAGCCCGCTGTGGCTGGGTATGCATCGTCTCGAATGTTGATTTTAGTCGTTTTGCAAGCGCTTGCCGGGTTCATCTTGGACGGCCAGGCAGGCAATAGAGCATGTTTTACCGCGAGGGTTCGGTAGAATCCTGATTTTGTCCTCACCGTTAAGGAAGGCTAATGGCTCAGCCCTACAGTGCGCGCAGTCGCGCCATCGAACCTTTTCATGTCATGGCGTTGCTGGCGCGAGCCAATGAGCTGCAAGCGGCAGGCCATGATGTGATCCACTTGGAGATCGGCGAGCCGGATTTCACCACGGCCGAGCCGATCATCCAGGCCGGCCAGGCGGCGTTGGCCAATGGCAAGACCCGCTATACCGCGGCCCGTGGCCTGCCGGAATTGCGTGAAGCCATCAGCGGTTTCTACCAGCAGCGCTACGGATTGAACGTCGATCCCGAGCGTATCCTGATCACTCCCGGGGGCTCCGGCGCACTGTTGCTGGCCAGCAGTCTGTTGGTGGACCCCGGCAAGCATTGGCTGCTGGCAGACCCGGGTTACCCGTGTAACCGGCACTTCCTGCGCCTGGTGGAAGGTGCCGCGCAACTGGTGCCGGTAGGCCCTGACGTGCGTTATCAACTGACCGCTGACCTGGTGGCCAAACACTGGGATCAGGACAGCGTGGGCGCGTTGGTTGCCTCCCCGGCGAATCCCACCGGCACGATCCTCACGCGTGATGAATTAGCCGGGCTTTCCGACGCAATCAGGGCGCGTAACGGCCATCTGGTGGTGGATGAGATCTATCACGGCCTGACCTACGGCACTGACGCCGCCAGCGTGCTGGAGGTCGACGATGAGGCCTTCGTCCTGAATAGTTTTTCGAAGTATTTCGGCATGACCGGTTGGCGCCTGGGCTGGCTGGTGGCGCCGCCAGCTGCGGTCGGCGACCTGGAAAAACTGGCGCAAAATCTGTAT
The DNA here is from genome assembly GCF_036346475.1 of Pseudomonas sp. AM8. Lineage (NCBI taxonomy): Bacteria > Pseudomonadati > Pseudomonadota > Gammaproteobacteria > Pseudomonadales > Pseudomonadaceae > Pseudomonas > Pseudomonas sp. AM8. Next base: position 16,917 of record NZ_JAOTNX010000009.1, on the reverse strand, counting down.
ATCAGCGCGCCCAGCATGGCCCAGTATGCCGCGCTCGCCTGCTTTACCCCGCAGACCCTGAGCATTCTGGAGGAGCGCCGTGCCGAATTTGGCCGGCGTCGCGATTTCCTGCTGCCCGCCTTGCGCGAGTTGGGCTTCGGGATTGCCGTAGAGCCGGAAGGTGCGTTCTATTTGTATGCCGATATCAGTGCGTTCGGCACAGATGCCTTCGCATTTTGTCGTCATTTCCTAGAAACCGAGCATGTCGCCTTTACCCCCGGTCTGGATTTTGGCCGCTATCAAGCGGGCCATCATGTGCGCTTTGCCTACACGCAAAACCTTGATCGACTACAGGAGGCGGTGGAACGAATCCAGCGTGGCCTGCGGAGCTGGCAAGGCTGATGCGTTTTTATCCTCCCCTCGAAGAAGGCCGGCTGATTCGCCGCTATAAGCGCTTTCTCACCGATATCGAAACCGTTACCGGCGAGTTGTTGACTATTCACTGCCCAAATACCGGTTCGATGCTCAATTGCATGGTGGAAGGCGGGCAGGTCTGGTTCAGTCGCTCCAATGACCCCAAGCGCAAGTTGCCCGGCACCTGGGAAATTGCCGAAACGCCCCAGGGCCGCTTGGCGTGCGTTAACACGGCACGCGCCAATCCGTTGGTCGAGGAGGCGTTGCGCGCTGGCGTGATCACTGAACTCAACGGTTTCACCGCGTTGAAGCGGGAAGTGCCTTACGGCCAGGAGAAAAGCCGCATCGACTTTCGTCTCGAATATCCCGACGGCGCGGCGTATGTGGAAGTCAAAAGTGTCACGCTGGGGTTTGATGGCACCCGGGTTGCCGCTTTCCCCGATGCGGTGACCCAGCGTGGCGCCAAGCACCTGCGGGAACTGGCGCATCTGGCGCGTGAAGGGGTACGGGCGGTGCAGTTGTATTGCGTCAACCTCTCGGGGATTGACGCTGTGCGCCCAGCGCTGGAAATCGATGCCGCCTATGGTGCGGCCTTGCGCGAGGCTAAAGCCGCCGGGGTGGAAGTATTGGCGTATGGGGTGCGCGTGACGTCCGAGGAGATTTGCGTGGACCGTCGTTTAGACGTGCTGCTCGACTAGAGATCCACCCACAGGCCCTGCGCGTCTTCGCGACCGCGCAGGGCCTTGAGGCTTTTACCTGCGCATGGGCCGGCAATGCACTCGCCGCTTTCGATCAGGAACAGCGCGCCATGGGTGGCGCACTGGATCAGGCTGGCGCTGTCGTCTAGGAACCGGTCGGGTTGCCACTCCAGTGGAATGCCGCGATGTGGGCAGCGGTTGATATAGAAGTAGGCGATGCCGTCCCGGCGTACCGCCAGCAGCGGCGTGCCATCCATCGTAAATCCGAGGCTGCTGTTGGGCGCGAGCGTGTCCGAGGGGCAGAGAAACTTCATTTCAATCCTTAAGTGCCTTGACGTTCAAATGCAAACAATTATCAAATGCCGGCTTCGCCCGTTAGCTGACTGGGTGCTCAGTTCGATGCCCGGCAGGGGTTATCTGTCACATCGATGGGTGCTCGAAAGGCCCTGCCCTTGGAAGGAAACCCTGTTATGCGCCTGAGTGCCAGCGCTATTGCGCTTGTTGTCGGACTGCTGGTCAACCATGGGGCGCAAGCCTCTGAACTGCCACAACGCTGGGTGAGTGCCGGTGGGGCGCTGTCGGAATGGGTCACGGCGTTGGGCGGTGAGCCGAAGTTGGTTGGCGTGGACACCACCAGCCAGCATCCTGAATCGCTCAAGGCGTTGCCAAGTATCGGCTATCAGCGGCAATTGTCGGCCGAAGGCATTCTCAGCCTGCGCCCACAGGTGCTGGTGGGGACTGAAGAGATGGGGCCGCCGCCGGTGCTGGCGCAGATTCGCAGTGCGGGCGTCCAAGTGGAAATGTTCTCGGCGCAGCCGGATTTGCCGACTTTGAAGGGTAATCTTCAGCACTTGGGTAAGTTGCTGGGAGATGAGGCCAAGGCCAGTGAATTGTTTACCGCATATGAACAGGCGCTTGATCAGCAGAAAAGCTGGGTCGCCAAGGCACGGGCCTCGCAGAAGGCACCTGGCGTGTTGCTGCTGATCGGTCATGCTGGCGGCAAGCCGCTGATTGCCGGTAGGGACACGGCGGGCGATTGGGTGTTGCAGCAGGCCGGCGGGCGTAACCTGGCCACGCACAGCGGTTACAAGCCGTTTTCGGTGGAGTCGTTGGCGGGGTTGAGCCCGGATATGCTGGTATTTGCCGACCGCGCCCTCACGGGGGACGCGGCGCGCGCGGCGTTGTTCAAGGAGAATCCGATCCTGGCTTCGACGCCGGCGGCCAAGCGTGGCCGCGTGTTCGAGCTTGACCCGACCCTGCTGGTTGGCGGGCTCGGGCCTCGTCTGCCGCAAAGTCTTGTGAAGCTCTCGGCTGGCTTTTATCCGTCACAGGCTAAACCCGCCCCATGACCATTCTGGTTAAACCGAAAACGCTGTTCATCGGGCTGGCGCTGTTATGCCTGTTGGCGACCTGGCTTTCGTTGGCGTTGGGGCCGGTGAGCTTGCCGCTGCTGGATACGCTCAAGGCGGCATTGCGCTTGATGGGCGTGCCGATAGAGGCGCAAGGCCTGGAACAGGCTGAGTTGATCCTGGGGCAGATTCGTTTGCCGCGTACGTTGCTCGGTTTGGCGGTTGGCGGCGTATTGGCGTTGTCGGGCGTGGCCATGCAAGGGTTGTTTCGTAACCCGTTGGCCGATCCGGGGTTGGTCGGGGTTTCCAGCGGGGCGGCACTGGGGGCGGCAATCGCCATTGTCGGCGGTGCATTTTTTGGTGGGTTACCGGAGGCATTCGGGCCTTATGTGCTGTCGCTGTGCGCGTTTCTAGGCGGGCTGGGCGTGACCGCGCTGGTTTATCGACTGGGGCGTCGTAACGGTCAGACCAATGTGGCGACGATGCTGCTTGCCGGCATTGCCCTCACTGCACTGGCAAGCTCGGCGGTGGGCCTGTTCACCTACCTGGCGGACGACGCCACCCTGCGTACCCTGACGTTCTGGAACCTTGGCAGCCTCAACGGCGCGAGCTATTCGCGGTTATGGCCCTTATTGCTGGTCAGTGCCGGTGTGGCGCTCTGGTTGCCGCGCCGGGCCAAGGCATTGAATGCGCTGTTGCTCGGTGAATCCGAAGCCAATCACCTGGGAATTGATGTTGAAGGGCTCAAGCGCGAGTTGGTGTTCTGTACCGCATTAGGTGTAGGTGCTGCGGTGGCTGCGGCGGGCATGATTGGTTTTGTCGGGCTGGTGGTGCCGCATCTGGTCAGGTTGCTGGCCGGGCCTGATCACCGCGTGCTGCTGCCGGCGTCGATATTGGCGGGCGCGAGTTTGTTGCTGTTTGCCGACTTGGTTGCGCGACTGGCCTTGGCACCGGCTGAATTGCCGATTGGTATCGTGACTGCGTTTATTGGCGCGCCGTTTTTTCTTTACCTGTTGTTACGGGGGCGTGCCTGATGCTGCGTGTTGAAGACCTGCAGATCCGGCGTGGCCACAAGGTCGTGCTGGCGGACGTCACTCTGGAGTTGTTGCCGGGTGAAGTGATCGGTGTGCTGGGTCCCAATGGCGCGGGTAAGAGTACGTTGCTGGGGGCGTTGTGCGGTGAGTTGCATCCGGATCAGGGCGAGGTGTGGTTGGGGCAGCAGGCGTTGAAAGACTGGAGCGGACCGCAGCGCGCGCAGCGGCTGGCGGTGTTGCCACAAACCTCGACCCTGGACTTCGCGTTCCGTGTCGAAGAGGTGGTCGGCATGGGCCGTTTGCCCCACCAGGCGGGGCGTGTGCGCGATGATGAAATTATCCACGCAGCCTTGCTGGCGGCAGACGTCGCACACTTGAAAGGTCGCAGTTACTTGGCGCTGTCTGGCGGCGAGCGTCAACGTGTGCACTTCGCGCGGGTGCTGGCGCAACTATGGCCAGGTGAGTCGGGGCAGACATTGCTGCTGGATGAGCCGACATCGATGCTGGACCCCCTGCATCAGCACACGACCCTGCAAGCGATCCGCCGCTTTGCCGATCGTGGTGCAGCGGTGCTGGTGATCCTCCATGACCTGAACCTGGCTGCGCGCTACTGTGATCGCATTTTGCTGCTGGAGCAGGGCCGTCCCCACGCCTTGGATACACCGGCGCAGGTGCTGCGGCCCGAGCCGCTTAAGGCCGTGTTTGGTTTGGAAGTATTGGTTCAGCCGCACCCAGAGCGTGGGCATCCGTTAATCATTGCTCGCTGAGGCGTGCTTTTTCACAGGCAAAAAAAGACCCGGCAAAAGCCGGGTCAAATAACCGTGATTAGCCTGATGAGGAGATAATCTGAGAGTCCGAACCAATGGTCTTTCAGTTATCGGCTGATCTCGCGACCAGTTGTGATAATCATAACGATTCTCATTTGAGAGTCAACAGTTGTTTTTGAAGGATCTGCGGTTTTCCTCAAACGTCCGTTCGAAGTGCGCGTAAACATTGGGCCTTGCCGACGACCTAGCTCTTCTGACGCGCTGAAATGGCATCCAGCTGGCGGTTCAACGCCTCCTTACGCTCGACCGGAATATCATTCCAGTGCACGTCCATCAGGGCCCCTTCGATCGCATAGAGCAACACTTTTGATGCGCGAAACCCGCGAGTCCTGACGGCTCGATACGCATCGACCGCTCCCAGGCGACGCAAGTCGGATGCACTGTGGATGCCCACCGCATGCAGCCACTGCGCTGACGTCTTGCCAAGGTTTTTCAGGTGTTGCAGCTCATCGTTCATCAAGCCTCCTTGCGACGGCCGAATGGTGCGGTGGGTATCGTGACCAGGCAGGCCTGAACAGCAGTGTAGCGCTCAGTAGGAAAAGCGTAGTTCTTTGGTCCGAAACGGCCAAAAAGCTTATAAGAATGGCGCGGGGATTTTGACGCTGGGCAGGCGTGAAGCACCCGCTACGCGTTGCGCGTAGTCGGGCTTGGATCGAATGTTACTTGGTGCGGTAGCGCAGGCGCGTGCCGAAATTGACCGACATGAGGATCTCATCGGCAGTCAATTCAGGCGGGAAGTAGGTGCCCGAAATCTGCGCATGGGCCAGGCTGGCGCCTTCCATTGAGCAGTCGCGCAAATCCAGGCCGCGCAAGTCGGTGGAGCGGAAATACGCGTCGGTGAAGTCCACGCCGGTGGCGTTCAGGTCGCGCAAGTCCAGCCCACGGAAGTCGCCGCCGCGCATGTCGATAATGCCGCCTGCCGGGCGTGCCTGATTGAAGCCACGAATATCGTCTTTATGCAGGAGTGCGTAGAGCGGTGTATCTAGAAGCTTGGGCTGACTCATGAAAACGACTCCTGTTGGATTTATGATGCCATTATAGTGCCACTATTTCTTGGGCGTGCGTCCAAGTAGACGACACGCCCAAGAAATTTTTCTTACAGGCCTGGCAGCCGCTGGCGAATTTGTGCGACCAACGCATCGAGGGTTCCACTTTGGTTGGTCTCGACGCGTTTACTCAGCAACAGTTCTTCGGCGGTCAGTGGGTCACGGTTGGCCTGTTGTTCTTCGATAACGCTCAGGGTCGCGTCGGATGGATCGTTTTTGTCGGCCTGACGTTGCGCCAACCAACTGGTGATAACCGCCTGTGGCGCGTTGCAGTCCAGGATCAGGAACGGCGCCCCCGTGGCTTCGGCCACCTTGGCTGCGGCGTCGCGTTGTTCGCGTTTGAGGAAGGTGGCATCCAGTACTACCGGGAAGCCGGCGCGCAGCACGGTATCCGCGATGTCATTCAAGCGAGCGTAGGTCCTGGCGCTGGCGTCGGATGCATAGATGCCGGCCTGGGGCGTGTTTTCCACCTGCTGCTCGCCGAACATGCGCTTGCGCTCCACGTCCGAGCGCAGGCGTACAGCGCCCAATGCTTCCACCAGGCGCATGGCCACGTGGCTTTTGCCCACTGCCGAGACGCCATGGGTAATTGCCAGGAAGCGCGATGGAATGGTGCTGTAGCTTTCCGCCAGGTTGGCGTAGTTGCGGTATTGGCGCAGGGTCGTGGCGCGCTGCACCGGGCTTGCCTCGCTCGGCATGCTGAACAGCGCCACCTTGGCACGTACCAGGGCGCGGTAGGCTTTGTAGAAGTTCAGCACTTCAAGGCCCTGATAGTCACCGGTCAGTTCCAGGTACTGGCTGATAAAGCGCCGCGCCAGGGACTTGAGGCCGCGGTCTTCCAGGTCCATGGCCAGGAAAGCGGTGTCGGCGTACACATCGGTGAAGCGAAACGGCTCGTTGAACTCGATGCAGTCGAAGATCACCACGTTGCCGTCAATCAAGGTGGCGTTGCCGAGGTGGATGTCACCGTGGCACTCGCGGGTGAAACCGTCGAGCTTGCGCTGTGCCAGCAGCGGTTTCAGGCGCTCGAAGCTGCTTTCGGCCCAGGCTTGCAGGGCTTCCAGTTGAATCAGGTCGGCCTTGTCGCTGAGGAATGGGCGGATCTGGTCGAAGTTCTGCCGTACCGGCGCCATCACTTCATCGGGGGTGCCGGCCGCGTGGTCCTGCGGCACTTTTGGTGCGGCGAGGTGAAAGCGTGCGATCTGCCTGGCCATTTCATCGATGTGCGCGGCGGTCAATTCGCCATTGGCTTGCAGGGTGCTGAGCAGTTGGCTTTGCGGGAACTGACGCATCTTCAGGGCATATTCGATCACCGGGCCGTCGCCACCCAATTGTGGGGCTTCGGCAGTGCCGGTAATCGGCAACACTTCCAGATACAGATCCGTTGTCAGGCGTTGGTTGAGGCGCAGCTCTTCGTTGCAGAAGTGCCCGCGTTTCTCCAGGTCGGTGAAGTCCAGGAACCCGAAGTTCATCGGTTTTTTCAATTTATAAGCGTAGGGGCCGGTCAAGATGACCCATGAAATATGCGTTTCGATGACTTGGAACGCTTCAACCGGATGAGGGTACAAAGCCGGGTTTTGCAGGGCTGCGATCAGTGACTGGCTCACGGGCGATCCTTCAGAGTCGGGGGGAAATCATGGCGCGCATTATGGCTGCTACGGGCGGTCGTGCAAACCGCTGTCCGGCTCATGTTGATCATCAATAAAGTGCGTATAATCCGCCGCCATGACTCGAACCCGATCTCCCCGTTCCCGTAAAAAACCTCCTTCCCGCGGCCTGCGCCCGTGGCTTGGCTGGGCGCTCAAGCTCGGCCTGGTAGGCCTTGTGGTGCTCGCTGGCTTTGCGGTCTACCTCGACGCTGTGGTCCAGGAGAAGTTCTCCGGCAAGCGCTGGACTATCCCGGCCAAGGTGTACGCACGCCCGCTGGAACTGTTCACCGGCCAGAAGCTGAGCAAGGATGACTTCCTCACCGAACTCGACGCCCTGGGCTATCGACGCGAACCCGTGAGCAATGGTCCGGGGGCGGCTGCGGTCAGCGGCAACACCGTCGACCTCAATACCCGCGGCTTTCAGTTCTATGAAGGCCTGGAGAAAGCCCAGCCTGTGCGCGTGCGCTTCTCCGGCGACTACGTGGCCGAACTGTCCTCCCTTAACGGTTCGAAGTTGCCGGTGGTACGCCTGGAACCGCTGATGATCGGCGGGATTTACCCGAAGAACCTTGAAGATCGCATCCTGATCAAGCTTGATCAGGTGCCGCCGTATCTACTGGAAACGTTGGTGGCTGTAGAGGACCGCGACTTTTATAGTCACTGGGGCGTTTCGCCGAAGTCGATTGCCCGTGCTGTCTGGGTGAATACATCCGGAGGCAGGATGACCCAGGGCGGCAGTACGCTGACCCAGCAGTTGGTGAAGAACTTCTACCTGACCAACGAGCGCAGCCTGACCCGTAAGCTCACCGAAGCCATGATGGCGATGCTGCTCGAGCTGCACTACAGCAAGCAGGAGATCCTTGAGGCGTACCTCAACGAGGTATTCGTCGGCCAGGATGGTCAGCGCGCGGTGCACGGCTTCGGTTTGGCCAGCCAGTTCTTTTTCGGTCAGCCGCTGTCGGAGTTGAAGCTGCATCAAGTGGCCTTGTTGGTGGGCATGGTCAAGGGGCCTTCCTACTACAACCCGCGTCGCAATCCGGAGCGTGCGCTTGAGCGCCGTAACCTGGTGCTCGATGTGCTTGAACAGCAAGGCGTTGCCACGGCGGAACAAGTGGCCGCGGCGAAGAAAATGCCACTGGGTGTGACAACCCGCGGGAAGTTGGCGGACAGTTCATTCCCAGGCTTTATCGATCTGGTAAAGCGCCAGTTGCGTGAAGACTACCGCGACGAAGACTTGACCGAAGAAGGCCTGCGGATCTTCACCAGTTTCGACCCGATCCTGCAGATGAAGGCAGAAGCGTCGGTCAACGACACCTTCAAGCGCCTGACGGGCCGTAAGGGCGCCGACGAAGTAGAAGCCGCCATGGTGGTGACCAACCCGGAAACCGGTGAAGTCCAGGCCATGATCGGCAGTCGTCAGGCCAGCTTTGCCGGTTTCAACCGCGCACTGGATGCCGTGCGGCCGATCGGCTCGCTGGTCAAGCCGGCGGTCTATCTGACGGCGCTGGAAAAACCGAGCAAATACACCCTCACCAGCTGGCTGTCGGATGATCCACTGTCGGTCAAAGGAGGGGACGGCCAGGTCTGGACGCCGCAGAACTTTGATCGCCGCTCCCACGGCACGGTGTTCCTGTACCAGGGCTTGGCCCATTCCTACAACATTTCCACGTCCCGGCTCGGCTTGGAGGTTGGCGTGCCGAATGTCCTCAAGACACTCGCGCGCCTGGGCATCACCCGCGAATTCCCGGCTTTCCCGTCGATTCTGCTGGGTGCCGGTGCCATGACGCCGATTGAAGTGGCGACCATGTACCAGACCCTCGCCAACGGTGGCTTCAACACCCCGATGCGCGGGATCCGCAGTGTACTGACGGCGGAGGGGGAGCCGCTCAAGCGCTATCCTTTCCAGATTCAGCAGCGTTTCGATGCGGGCTCCATCTATCTGATCCAGAACGCCATGCAGCGTGTGATGCGTGAAGGTACCGGCAGCTCGGTCTATAAAGTCTTGCCTTCCAACCTGACACTGGCGGGCAAGACCGGTACCAGTAACGACTCCCGTGACAGCTGGTTCGCCGGTTTCGGCCAGGATGTGCTCGCCGTGGTGTGGCTGGGCCGTGACGATAATGGCAAGACACCATTCACCGGCGCCACTGGCGCATTGCAGGTCTGGACCAGTTTCATGCGCAAGGCCGACCCGCTGCCGCTGAACATGCCGCAGCCGGATAACATCGTGCAGGCCTGGATTGATCCGCATACCGGCCAGGGCTCCGATGCCAACTGTCCGGGCGCGGTGCAGATGCCGTATATTCGCGGCAGCGAACCACCAGCCGGTGCTGCGTGCGGTGGCGGAGCCCCTGCAGATGCGGAATCGGTGATGGATTGGGTCAAGGGCTGGATGAATTAAGCAAAGAGGGTTTCAAGTGAACAAGTGGTGGATTCCAGCTATTACAGCTCTGGCTTTGCTCGGCGGTTGCTCCAGCGTGCAGCGCGGCTCTATTCCTGTGGTGGATTCGAGTACAGCTGTCTCCAATAATGACCGGATATCGGCCAATGGCGGTTTCCGCCAAACCGTGACCAACCGTCCGGCCCAGGCCAGGCCTCAGGCCGTGCCGCAGGATTCGGGTGTGGTCGTGATGGTGCCGGGCGGCGGTGCAGCTACCTCGGCGCCAATCAGTGCCGAGCCTTGGACGCCTGGGCCAAGCACCTCCGGGCCGATCGATTCCGCGCCGATGCAGACCGCGCCGATCAACCAGGGTACCTACACCATGCCGTCGACGCCGAGCGGCATTCCATCGTCCTCCAGCGCTGGCGGCTTGTCAGCCGACGAGCAATTGGACGGCCCGGTGCTGGCGTTGCTGACCACCGCGCAGCAACAGCAGGCGGGTGGTGACTTGAATGGTGCGTCATCCAGCCTTGAGCGTGCGCAACGTGTTGCTCCGCGCGAGCCGCAAGTGCTGTATCGCCTTGCCCAGGTGCGCATGGCCCAGGGTGATGCGCCCCAGGCCGAACAATTTGCTCGTCGTGGTCTCACGCTGGCCAACGGTCGTCCCGACCTGCAAGCCAGCCTGTGGGCGTTGATCGGCGATGCGCGTGCGGCACAAGGTGACGCCGCCGGCGCTGCCCAGGCTCGGCAAAAAGCCAAGGTCAGCCTCTGATGGATGCTCGGTTTCCAGCGATTGCCGAACAGTTATTGCTGATCGAGCGCGAATTGCGCGTGCAGGGCTGGTGGGACGAAGTGTCCCCCAGCACCGAGGCGCTCAGCAGCGTCGAGCCGTTTGCGGTCGACTCACTGGACTTCCACCAGTGGTTGCAATGGATTTTTCTGGTGCGCATGAAACAGATTCTCGAAGAGGACCTGCCGTTGCCCAATGCGTCAGGCATTCTCGAAATGGCCGAGATGGTCTATGCCGATCGGCCTCAGGAGAGTCTTGGTTTACGTAACGCGCTGAAAAAGTTCGATCAACTGATCGTCGACGCTCGTTAATTGCCTGGCTGCCGGTTTTTCCGGCAGTCTTGCGCACATTTCTACCGCTTGACGACATTCAGGCGAGTTTTATCCCTCCTCAAAGCCCTTTCTTCTACGTTCTCATGCGCTTAGTTGGAAAAAAGCGCAATTATTGCTTGACTTGAGAGGCCTGAAACAGAAGAATCCAAAGTCCGCTGTATCGGGACTGCCAGAAGCAGGCCCGCTCAGCAGATCATGAGGCGCACATCCGCGCCGACCTGTTACACCCGCAACGCGTTACCTCGCGCTGGGTGGGAAAAGCCCGCAACACTTGGGACGATCCCAATACTTGCTCAGTCAGTGCTGACGTAGTCGGCGACCACCGTCGCTCATGCTCTGTTGAGAAGTAAACCTATTAAGACCCGTCGGTTTTAAACGGACGGTATTCTGGCGTTTTAGAGGTGAACAACGTGGAGCTTTTATCTGGCGGTGAGATGCTCGTCCGCTTTTTGCGTGACGAAGGCGTCGACTATATCTACGGGTACCCAGGTGGTGCTCTGCTGCATGTTTACGACGCACTGTTCAAGGAACCGGCTGTTACCCACATCCTGGTTCGCCACGAACAGGCCGCGACCCATATGGCTGACGGTTATGCCCGTGCCACCGGTAAAGCCGGTGTGGTACTGGTAACGTCCGGTCCAGGCGCAACCAATGCCATTACTGGCATCGCGACTGCTTATATGGACTCCATCCCGATGGTGATCATTTCCGGCCAGGTGCCAAGCACCATGGTGGGGACCGATGCGTTCCAGGAAACCGACATGATCGGTATCTCCCGGCCGATCGTGAAACACAGCTTCATGATCAAGCATGCCTCGGAAATTCCGGACGTCATGAAAAAGGCCTTCTACCTCGCGCAGTCCGGTCGCCCGGGTCCTGTCGTGGTCGATATCCCGAAAGACATGACCAACCCGGCTGAAAAATTCGAATACGTTTTCCCGAAGAAAGCCAAGCTGCGTTCCTATAGCCCGGCCGTTCGTGGGCACTCGGGCCAAATCCGCAAGGCGGCAGAAATGCTCCTGGCGGCCAAGCGTCCCGTGTTGTACTCAGGTGGTGGCGTGATCCTGGGCGGCGGTTCTGCACCGCTGACCGAACTGGCCAAGCTGCTCAACCTGCCGGTCACCAACACCCTGATGGGCCTCGGCGCATTCCCGGGTACGGACCGTCAGTTCGTGGGCATGCTGGGCATGCACGGCAGCTACACCGCCAACCTGACCATGCACCATGCCGACGTGATCCTGGCAGTGGGCGCACGTTTCGATGACCGCGTGATCAATGGCGCGAGCAAGTTCTGCCCGAATGCCAAGATCATCCATATCGACATCGACCCGGCGTCCATCTCCAAGACCATCAAGGCCGACGTGCCGATCGTAGGTCCTGTTGAAAGTGTATTGACCGAAATGGTTGCTGCGCTCAAGGACATCGGTGAGACGCCGAACAAGGAATCCGTTGCCAGTTGGTGGAAGCAGATCGACGAATGGCGCGGTGACCGCGGCCTGTTTCCTTACGACAAGGGTGACGGCAGCATCATCAAGCCACAAACCGTGATCGAGACCCTCTGCGAAGTGACCAAGGGCGACGCCTTTGTGACCTCCGATGTGGGCCAGCACCAGATGTTCGCCGCGCAGTATTACAAGTTCGACAAGCCTAACCGCTGGATCAACTCCGGTGGCCTGGGCACGATGGGCTTTGGTTTCCCAGCAGCTATGGGTGTGAAACTGAGTTTCCCGGACTCTGACGTCGCGTGCGTCACCGGTGAAGGCAGCATTCAGATGAACATCCAGGAACTGTCGACGTGCCTGCAGTACGGTCTTCCGGTGAAAATCGTGTGCTTGAACAACGGTGTGCTGGGTATGGTTCGTCAGTGGCAGGACATGAGCTACGGTAGCCGTCACTCCCATTCCTACATGGAATCGCTTCCGGATTTCATCAAGTTGGTTGAAGCCTATGGCCACGTCGGCATTCGCATCACTGATCTGAAAGATCTGAAGCCGAAGATGGAAGAGGCGTTCGCCATGAAGGACCGCCTGGTGTTCCTCGATATTCAAGTGGATACCAGCGAGCACGTCTACCCGATGCAGATCAAAGACGGCTCCATGCGCGATATGTGGCTGAACAAGACGGAGCGTACTTAATCATGCGGCACATTATCTCCCTGCTTCTGGAGAACGAACCCGGCGCTCTGTCTCGTGTTGTCGGCCTGTTTTCGCAACGCAACTACAACATCGAAAGCCTGACCGTGGCACCGACCGAAGACCCGACCCTGTCGCGCCTGACGTTGACCACCGTGGGCCACGATGAGGTGATCGAGCAGATCACCAAGAACCTCAACAAGCTGATCGAAGTGGTCAAGTTGGTCGACCTGTCGGAAAGCGCCCACATCGAGCGCGAGCTGATGCTGGTCAAGGTCAAGGCCACGGGTGCTCAACGTGCCGAGATCAAGCGCACTACCGATATTTATCGCGGGCAGATCGTCGATGTGAGCGCCAGTGTTTATACCGTTCAACTGACCGGTACGAGCGACAAGCTGGACAGCTTCATCCAGTCGATCGGGACGGCCTCGATTCTGGAAACGGTACGCAGTGGTGTCACCGGGATTGCCCGTGGCGACAAAGTACTCAGCATCTAACCCAAATTAGCGAATGGCCTTACGGCCTGGATATATAGAGGAACCTCATGAAAGTTTATTACGATAAAGATTGTGACCTGTCGATCATCCAGGGCAAGAAAGTCGCCATCATCGGCTACGGCTCCCAGGGGCACGCGCAAGCTTGCAACCTGAAAGACTCCGGCGTTGACGTGACTGTTGGCCTGCGTAAAGGCTCGGCCACCGTTGCCAAAGCCGAAGCTCACGGCCTGAAAGTGACTGACGTTGCTTCCGCCGTTGCTGCAGCCGACCTGGTCATGATCCTGACCCCGGACGAGTTCCAGTCCGCGCTGTACAAGAACGAAATCGAGCCGAACATCAAAAAGGGCGCCACCCTGGCCTTCTCCCACGGCTTCGCGATCCACTACAACCAGGTTGTACCGCGCGCTGACCTCGACGTGATCATGATTGCGCCGAAAGCACCGGGCCACACCGTACGCTCCGAGTTCGTCAAAGGCGGTGGTATCCCTGACCTGATCGCGATCTACCAGGATGCTTCGGGCAATGCCAAGAACGTTGCGCTGTCTTACGCTGCCGGCGTAGGTGGCGGTCGTACCGGCATCATCGAAACCACCTTCAAGGACGAGACCGAAACCGACCTGTTCGGCGAGCAGGCCGTTCTGTGCGGCGGTACCGTTGAGCTGGTTAAAGCCGGTTTCGAAACCCTGGTTGAAGCTGGCTACGCGCCGGAAATGGCCTACTTCGAATGCCTGCACGAACTGAAGCTGATCGTTGACCTCATGTACGAAGGCGGTATCGCCAACATGAACTACTCGATCTCCAACAACGCCGAATACGGCGAGTACGTGACTGGCCCGGAAGTGATCAACGCCGAGTCCCGCCAAGCTATGCGCAACGCCCTGAAACGTATTCAGGACGGCGAGTACGCCAAAATGTTCATCAGCGAAGGTGCTACCGGCTACCCTTCGATGACCGCCAAGCGTCGTAACAACGCTGCTCACGGTATCGAAGTCATCGGCGAGCAACTGCGCTCCATGATGCCGTGGATCGGTGCCAACAAGATCGTCGACAAAGCCAAAAACTAAGTCGTACGTATCAACAGAAAACGCGGCTTAGGCCGCGTTTTTTCGTTTGAGGGGCGGGTTCTGGTATAAAGCTGCATCGTTTGCGGGCGAACACTCGCCGCAAGTATTGGTCGAATTTTTTTCACACCGTTGCAAGGTAAAGTCCATGAGCGAACGTCCCGAAGAGCCAAGCCAGGCTTCTGACGCCGAAAGCCTGCTACCGATCGATGAACATGTCGAAGAAGGGCATGACGCTGAAGGCCGTAAGGTCCGGCATCGTGGCATCTATTTGCTGCCCAATCTGTTCACTACGGCAAACCTGTTTGCCGGGTTCTATTCCATCATCAACTCAATGAGTGCCCAAAGTGCCCTGGCGGCGGGTGATGCGGCGAGCGCCAGCAAGTATTTCGGCTTTGCTGCCATCGCAATCTTTGTGGCCATGGTGCTGGACGGCCTTGATGGTCGCGTGGCGCGCATGACCAACACCCAAAGCGCCTTCGGTGCCGAGTATGACTCGCTATCGGACATGGTTGCCTTTGGTGTTGCGCCTGCACTGCTGGCCTTCGCCTGGGCGCTGGGGGACATGGGCAAGGTTGGTTGGATGGTCGCCTTCATCTATGTCGCGGGTGCGGCGTTGCGTCTGGCGCGCTTCAATACCCAGGTGGGTACTGCTGACAAGCGTTACTTCATTGGTCTGGCCAGTCCGGCGGCAGCGGGCGTGGTCGCGGGTATCGTCTGGGCGTTCAGTGACTACGGCATCCAGGGTTCAAAAATGTCGTTCCTGGTGGCGTTGATGGTTGCTGCGGCCGGTATGCTGATGGTCAGCAACATCAAGTACAACAGCTTCAAGGAGCTTGATCTCAAAGGGCGTGTGCCTTTCGTGGCGATCCTGGCAGTGGTATTGGTGTTCGCGGTGGTCTTCAGTGATCCTCCTCGGATCCTGCTATTGGCCTTCCTGGTCTACGCCGCTTCGGGGCCGATTCAGTACTTGCTGCATATGCGTCGGGACAAAACGTTGCCTTAATGTAATTTCCCCCATACTCCGCAGTCTATTGGTGCATCAGTTCTCCAATGCTGCGGAGTTGCCATGTTAATCAAATTGCCCAAAGCGTCCGATTGCCAAGAATCGGATGTCACGCCTGAATCCTTCTACCTTTCTCGCCGTAGCTTGCTCGGTGGTGCGCTTGCCAGCATTGCTGCCAGCAGCCTGCCGCGTTGGGCCAGTGCTGACGAGGCCGCGCGTTATCCCGATGTTGAGCCTGGCAAGGCGCCCAATTGGTTTGCCGAAAAATTGCCGGCAACGAAATGGCAGGCGGTGACGGTCAAGGATGAGCCCATCACCCCGTTCAAGGACGCAACCCACTACAACAACTTCTACGAGTTCGGTACAGACAAGGGCGATCCTGCGAAAAATGCGGGCTCGCTCAAGACCGAGCCCTGGAGTGTGGTGATCGATGGTGAGGTCGCAAAGCCGGGGCGTTACGCCCTTGAAGACTTCATGAAGCCCTATCAATTAGAAGAGCGGATCTACCGTTTACGCTGTGTCGAGGCGTGGTCGATGGTCATCCCGTGGATGGGTTTTCCGATCTCTGCCTTACTCAAGCAGGTTGAGCCGACCTCCAAGGCCAAATACATCCGCTTTGAAACCCTCCAGGATGCCAAGAGCATGCCTGGGCAGCGTTCGAGTTTTGGCTTGATCGACTGGCCTTATGTAGAAGGGCTGCGTCTGGATGAAGCGATGAACCCTTTGGCGATTCTGGCCGTTGGCATGTATGGGCGCGAGTTGCCCAATCAGAACGGTGCACCGTTACGTCTGGTCGTACCTTGGAAGTACGGTTTCAAGAGCGTGAAATCCATCGTGCGTATCAGTCTTGTAAGCGAGCAGCCCAAAACCACTTGGCAGAGTATTGCGGCGGATGAATATGGCTTCTATGCGAATGTGAACCCTACGGTGGATCATCCCCGCTGGACCCAGGCGCGGGAGCGTCGTCTGCCAAGTGGGCTGTTCAGTCCCAATGTGCGTGAGACGCAGATGTTCAATGGCTACTCGGATGAGGTTGCCTCTTTATATACAGGCCTCGATCTGCGGAAGAACTACTGATGCGTTACCCCATCTGGCGCATTGGCGTTTTTATAGCTGCGGCAGTGTGGCCGTTATTATGGCTGTATGAGGCATGGAGTTTTGCCTTGGGGCCGGATCCGGGCAAGGTGCTGGTTGATCGGCTTGGCCTGGGTACCCTGATCCTCTTGCTGATTACCCTTGGAATGACGCCGCTGCAGAAACTGAGCGGTTGGGCGGGGTGGATCGCGGTGCGCCGGCAGCTTGGATTGTGGTGCTTTGCTTATGTAGTGGCGCATTTAGCGGCTTACTGTGTGTTTGTCCTGGGGCTGGATTGGTCGCAATTGGGTGTGGAGCTGCGTAAGCGGCCCTACATTATTGTGGGGGCGCTGGGGTTCTTGTCTTTGTTTGTGTTGGCGGTGACTTCTAATCGCTATAGCCAACGCCGACTGGGTAGTCGCTGGAAGAAGCTGCATCGGCTGGTGTATGTGATTCTTGGGCTTGGTCTGTTGCACATGCTGTGGATCGTGCGAGCTGATCTGAAGGAATGGGCTATCTATGCTTCTATAGGTGCGTTGCTTCTGGTACTGCGTGTACCGCCAGTGGCGCGCCGAATCCCCCGACTTATTACTAAAAAAGCACCCACTGCAACAAAAGCGTAATTAACGCTTGACCGCAGATTGTAGAC